>JADZBP010000309.1 GCA_020852055.1 Candidatus Latescibacterota bacterium | reverse complement strand
GGAAACCTTGGCGCAGGTGTGTGCCGCCCCGCTGGAACGGGGTTGGGTGCCGGGCCAGCGCGCCGCCTACCACGCAGCCTCAGGGTGGATCGTGCTGGGGGAGTTGCTGCGCCGCCTCGGTGGCCGCCCCTGTGCCCAGGTGCTGCGGGAGGAGCTGCTGTTGCCCCTGGGCATGGCCGACAGTTGGGTGGGCATGCCCGGGGAGGTATACCGCGCCAACATCGACCGCCTCGCCGGCCTGTACAACACCCAGGGGGAGATGTTGCGCCCGGTGGCCCACTGGGATGCAGAGGCGGCGGTGGTCGCCTGCCGGCCCTGGGCGGGCGGGCGCGGTCCGATGCGGGAGCTGGGGCGCTTCTACGAGGCGCTCCTGGCCGGGGGTGGCCCGCTGGTGGCGCCGGCGACGGTGCGGCATTTCACCTCCAGGCACCGGGCCGGGCTTTTCGATCACACCTTCGGCAAAACCATCGACTGGGGGCTGGGGTTCGCGCTCGATTCGAAACACCACGGCCCGGATATCCCCTACGGGTACGGCGCCCACGCTTCTCCCGGCACCTATGGCCACGGCGGCCGGCAGTGCTGCGCGGCCTTTGCCGACCCTGAGCGCGGACTGGTGGTCGCCCTCGGTTTCACGGGTATGCCCGGCGAGGGGGCCCACGACCGGCGGGTGCGTTCCTTCCTCGAGGCGCTGTACCGGGATCTGGACTTGGTCTGAAGGGGCCCACCGGGCCACCATCGTCTGGTGCCGGGCCGGCACGCTTGATCCAGGTGGCGGCCAGGGCCGAGATACTGCTGTTCGATCTGGCCTGAGCCGGGCCGGGTGCTTAGTATTGGGGCCAAAGCGGAGGAGGCAGGTGATGGCAGTGGTTCCCGGTCTGGTGGAGGTGGCCAGTAACGCAGTGCTCGATGTGCTGGTGCGCGACGTGAGGGCGGTGGATGAACCGGCCCGCGACGGCTGGGGCGCCAACGTGCAGGTGCTGGCCCGCCCGGTCGACGTCGCCCTGGGCGGCTGCGGTGCGGCTGCTGCCTACGTGCTGGGCCGGCTGGGCCAGCGGGTGCGCCTCAACACCAATCTGGGCGGCGATGCCTGGGGGCAGATGTTGCGCGGCTGGCTCGCCAGCGCCGGGGTGGAACTGCGCCCCACGGCGCTGGCGGCTAGCGCGGTGCACCTGATCCAGCTCAGTCCGGAGGGCAGACGGCGCTCCTATTACTACACCGGTGAAAAGGTGGTCTGGAGCGCCACCCTGGAAGGGGAACTGCCCGCGTGGTACCTGGCCGCGGGGTACGGCAAGGTGGATGCAGAGGATCTGCGGGAACTGGAAGGGGTTTTCGCCCGACTGCGTCAGGCGGGTACTATGGTGGTGTTCGATCCGGGGCCCTGGTTCAAAGGCCGGGTCGCCACCGCCGACATGCGCCGGGTCTGGGGCCAGGTCCATACCCTGGTGGCCACCGAGGAGGAATTGCGGCAGTGGTGGCCGGCGGCCGATGCCGAGGTGCTGGCAAAGGAACTGCTGGATCTGGGGCCGGCGCAGGTGGTGGTTAAACGGGGGCCCGAAGGCGCGGTCTGTGGCGAGGCTGACGGCGGGGTCTGGCGCCTGCCCACCACCCCGGTGGCCGGCGCCAATACCGTGGGGGCCGGCGATACCTTCAACGGCCGCCTGGTGGCGGGTCTGTGCCGGGGGGAGGAGTTGAGGGCAGCGACCGGCGCCGCCCTGCAACTGGCCACCCAGGCGGTGCGGCGGGGGCGGGGCGTGCTGGGCGCCCTCGATTAAGAGCCTAGCTGCTTGACACTGTACCAGCTAAACTGGTAAATAGTACCCGCTGCCGATCCCGGTGGCGGGTTCTGTTTTGAGGAGGAAACGATGAAGATCAAATTGCCGGACGGCCAGGTACTCCAGCACGAGGGCGGGGCCACCCTCAAGGAGGTGTTGCTCGGCCATGACAAGGCCCTGTTGAAGACGGTGATCGGCGCCCGTGCCGGGGAGCAGCGCCTCGATCTGCACACCCCCATGACCGCCGAGGCCGAGGTGGAGTTGATCACCTGGGACGCCCCGGACGCGGTCTGGATCTATCGCCACAGCCTTTCCCACGTGATGGCCCAGGCGGTGCGCCGGCTCTTTCCCGAGGCCCAGTTGGCCATCGGGCCGGCCATCGACGTGGGGTACTATTACGATTTCGATGTGGACCGGCCCTTCACCCCGGAGGACCTCGAGGCCATCGAGAAGGAGATGCGCAAGATCGTCAAGGAGAACCACCGCTTCGAGCGGGTGGAGGTCGGCCGCACCGAGGCCCGCGAGCTGCTGGCCGGACAGACCTACAAACTCGAAATCCTCGACGACCTCGAGGATGGGGAACGGCTCTCCTTCTACCGCGACGGGGATTTCGTCGACCTGTGCCGTGGTCCGCACATGCTCAGCACCGGCCAGGTCAAACACTTCAAGCTGCTCAGCGCCGCCGGGGCGTACTGGCGCGGCGACGAAGAGCGCAAGATGCTGCAGCGCATCTACGGCACCGCCTTCGCCAGCCAGGAGGCCCTCGACCATCATCTGGCCATGATCGAGGAGGCCAAGAAACGCGACCACCGGCGCCTGGGCCGCGAGCTGCGCCTCTTCCACATCGACGAGGCCGTGGGGCCGGGGCTGGTGCTCTGGCTGCCCAACGGCGCCATCGTGCGCGAGGAATTGCAGCGCTTCATCTCCGCCGAGTTGCGCAAGCAGGGGTATCAGCAGGTGTTCACCCCCCATATCGGCCGGCTCGATCTGTACCGCACCAGCGGGCATTTCCCCTATTACCGGGAAAGCCAGTACCCGCCCCTCATCGAGCACGACCATCTCGCCCGCCTCGCCGACGAGGGCTGTTCGTGCAGCGATCTGGCCAACCAGATGAAAGAGGGTCAGCTCGACGGGTACCTGCTCAAACCGATGAACTGCCCGCATCATATCAAGATCTACGCCTCCGAGGCCCACAGCTACCGCGACCTGCCGCTGCGCCTGGCCGAGTTCGGCACCGTGTACCGCTGGGAACAGTCCGGGGAGATCGGGGGCATGACCCGGGTGCGGGGCTTCACCCAGGACGACGCCCACCTCTTCTGCACCGAGGACCAGGTCGGGCCCGAACTGCTGGGCTGCCTGGAGATCGTCAAGGTTATTTTCAGTACCCTGGGCATGCGCGACTACCGCGTGCGGGTGGGGCTGCGCGATCCGGACAGCACCAAGTACGTGGGGGCGCCCGAGAAATGGGACCGGGCCGAGGAATCCTGCCGGCAGGCGGCCCGCACTCTGGGGGTGCCCTTCACCGAGGAACCGGGGGAGGCGGCCTTCTACGGCCCCAAGATCGATTTTGTGGTCAAGGACGTGGTGGGCCGCGAGTGGCAACTGGGCACGGTGCAGGTGGACTACAACCTGCCCGAACGTTTCGATCTGAGCTACAACGGGGCCGACAACAAGGCGCACCGGCCGGTGATGATCCACCGGGCGCCTTTCGGCTCTCTGGAGCGTTTCGTCGGGGTGCTGATCGAACACTTTGCCGGCGCCTTCCCGCCCTGGCTCTCGCCGCTGCAGGCGGTAGTGCTGCCCATCGCCGAACGCCACCTCGAATTCGCCACCCAGGTGCAGGAACAGCTGGTGGCCGCCGGGGTGCGTTCGCGCCTCGAGGCGGAGAACACCCTCAACTACCGCATCCGCCAGGCCCAGGTGCAGAAGACCCCGTATATGCTGGTGGCCGGGGACCGCGAAGCCGAAAATGGCCAGGTGGCCCTGCGTCTGCGCAGCGGCGAGGGGCCGGGGGTGCTGCCCGTCGCGGCAGCAGTGGGCCTGATCGCCGACAAGATCGCCACCCGCGCCACGGAGTTGTGAAGGCCGGCTGACCCGGTACGACCTGTCCTCGCCATTTACCCGGAGAACCCTCATGTTCACCCTCAGCAACGACCAGCTCGAAGTGACCCTGCTCGATCCGGTGGCCGACCGCGAACGCTTCGGCACCCGCTACTGCACCGGGGGGTACATCTTCCAGATCGCCGACCGCAAACTGGGCGACCTGATGACCGGCCCCACCTTTCCGGACTCCTTCAACGTCTTCGACGGCCAGGGCATCCCCGATGCCTTCAGTGTCAACCCGCCGCGGGTGCCGGCCGGCGGCCGGGATGCAGCCATCATCCCGGGGATCGGCATCTGCGCCCTGAGCGAGCGCAAGGTGCTGGAATGGTGCCAGTGG
>JADZBP010000308.1 GCA_020852055.1 Candidatus Latescibacterota bacterium | reverse complement strand
GCGCCGAGTTCGCCCTGCGGCGGGCTCTCCAGGCCGGCGCTGACCCGGCCCTGGCCGGATACACCGCCGACGTGGCCCGCGAACTCAACGAGGCCTGCGCCAGGGGCGAGATTGTGGTCATCGAGGGCAGCCAGGGCACCCATCTCTCCCTGGCCCTGAGCCACGACTACCCCTGCTGCACCTCGGACAACTGCACCACCGCCGCCCTGGCCGACGACGTGGGGCTCAACTGGCAGCATATCGGGGAGGTGGTGCTGGTGGTGAAGGCCCTGCCCAGCCGAGTGGGCTCCGGGTCGCTGCCCCACCAACTGGCCCCGGCCGAGGAAGACGCGCGCGGCATCGCCGAATACGGGGTGAACACCGGCCGCCGCCGCCGCAAGGCCGCCGGCATCTCTTGGCCCCACCTCGAGGAGTCGGTGATGCTCAACGGCCCCACCCAGCTCGCCCTCACCTTCTGCGACCACCTCGACCCCGCCGTGACCGGCGCCCGCACCAAAACGGACCTCACCCCGCCGGTGCGCCAACTCATCGACGAGCTGGAAGACCGCTGCGGCGTGCCCGTGACGCTGTGTGATTGCGGGAAATACTTCGAGGATCTGGTGGTGTTGAACTAATCGAAGATGATGGTCCGGTTGCCGCTGACGAAGACCCGGTCCTCGAAGACCAGCTTCAGCGCCCGCGCCAGCACCACCTTCTCCACGTCGCGGCCCGCCTGGGCCATGTCGCTGGCGCTGTGGGTGTGGGCCACCGGGATCACGCTCTGGGCGATGATCGGGCCCTGGTCGAGATTCTCGTCGACAAAATGCGCCGTGGCGCCGATGATCTTCACCCCGCGGGCAAAGGCCTGGCGGTAGGGGCTAGCCCCCACGAAGGCCGGCAGGAAGGAGTGGTGGATGTTGATGATGCGGCTGTGGTACCGGGCCACAAAATCCGGGGTGAGAATCCGCATGTATTTGGCCAGCACCAGGTATTCCGGGGTATAGGCGTCGACCACCTCGAACAAGGCCGCCTCGTGTTCCTCGCGGCTCAGCCCCTCGCTGGAAACCCAGTGGAAGGGCAGCTCGAAGCGCCGCGCCAGCGACCCCAGTTCGGCGCGATTGCTGATCACCGCCCGGATCTCGGCCTGCAATTCGCCGTAGGCGTGGCGCAGCAGCAGATCGCCCAGGCAATGGGATTCACTGGTGGCCAGCACCACCACCGCCCGCCGGCGCGGCTGGTCCAGCTCGATCCGGGCCGCCGGCAGGGCCTGCTGCAACTCGGCCCGCAACTCGTCCAGGTCGCAGGCGCCGGCGAACTCGGCGCGCATGAAGAAATGCTGCCGCTGGGTGTCGACGAACTCGTCGTTGCCGACGATGTTGAGCTGGCGCTCGAAGAGGATCTGGGTGATGCGGTAGATCAGGCCTTTTTCGTCGGGGCAGCTGATGCGCAGGATATAGGTGGCCACGTCGTTCATCCCTGCTCGCGATACCCCAGCACCACCAGGATGCAGGGGCCGCCGGCGATGAGCTGCAGGCCCAGTTCGGCGGCACGGGCCACCGCTGCGTCGCTCTCGGCTCCCGGCTGCATCCACAGGTGCCGGATGCCCAGCCGGGCAGCCTGCTCGACCACCTGTTCGCTGATGGCCGGCGGGGTGACGATGGATATACCGTGTGGGGTTACTGGCAGCGCCGCCAGCGAGGGGAAGGCGTCCAGCCCCTCGATCTGGGCCGCCCGCGGATTGACCGGGTACACCGGCATGCCGCGCTGCAGGTACACCCGCAGCACCTTGTTGCCGTATTTGGCCCGGTCGGCGGAAGCACCCACCACCGCGTGCGGGGCGCCCGCCAGAAAGGCGTCGATGCGCTGCTGGACTAGGTCGCTCACCAGCCCACCGCCTGTCCGTCCTTGCGCGGCTCGGAGGCAGCGCAGTACCCGCCCCCTTCCAGCTTCCACACCAACTGTGCCCCGCCGAACTGCGCCGGGGGCGCCTGCCGGATCTCGTGGCCGCGCCGGTGCAGCTTTTCGATCACCTCGGGGCGGAACCCTGCCTCGACCGCCACCTCCAGGCCCTGCAACACCTGCCAGCGCGGCGCGTCGGCGGCGGCCTGGGGGTTCTGGCGGTAATCGGCCAGGCGTACCACCATCTGCACATGCCCCTGGGCCTGCATCGGCCCGCCCATCACCCCGAAGCTCATCACCGGCCGGCCCTCGCGGGTGAGGAAGCCGGGGATGATGGTGTGGAAGGGCCGTTTGCCGCCCACCACGCAGTTGGGGTGGCCAGGGTCCAGGCTGAAACCGGCGCCCCGATTCTGCAGGCTGATGCCCGTGCCGGGGATGACGATGCCCGAGCCAAAACCCATGTAGTTGGACTGGATGAACGAAACCATCATGCCCTGGGCATCGGCGGCGCTCAGATATACGGTGTCGCCGTGTTCGGGGTCTCCCCAGTTGGGCTCCTGGGCGCGGACCAGGTCGATCTGGGCCGCCCGCGCCGCCAGGTACTCGGGAGCCAGCAGACGCTGGGCGCTGAACTCCATACTCTCGGGGTCCGCGATATAGCGCCGGGCATCGGCCAGCGCCAGTTTCATCGCCTCGAGCTGCAGGTGCACGCTGTCGGCCGAGTCCACCGGGTACACCGGCATATCCCAGTGCTGCAGGATGCCCAGGGCGATCAGCGCCGCCAAGCCCTGGCCGTTGGGCGGGATCTCGTGCAGGGTATAACCCCGATAATCCTGCGACAGGGTGCCCACCCAGTCGGCGCGGTGGTCCGCCAGATCGGCGGGCTGCAGCAACCCGCCATTGGCCGCCGCATGGGTGCAGATCCGCTCGGACAGCTCGCCGCGGTAGAAGGCCTCGCCCTCGGTCCGGGCGATCAGTTCGAGGGTGCGCCCCTGCCCCGGACAGGCGAAACGTTGCCCGGCCACCGGCGCCTTGCCCTCGGGCAGGAAGGCGGCGGCAAATTCGGGGAAGGCGGCAAAGAGCTGCGGGGCCCGGCTCCACGATTGGGCGGTGACCGGGGCGACCAAGAAACCTCGCTCCGCGTAGTGGATGGCCGGGGCGAAAAGCTCGGCAAAGGGCAGGCGGCCGAAGCGCCTCCAGAGCGCCACCCAGGCCGAGACCGCTCCGGGCACCGTCACCGCACCCCAGCCGCGCTGCGGCATGGTGTCCATGCCAGCGTAGCGGGCGGGCGACCAGGCCTGCGGCGAGCGCCCCGAGGCGTTGAGGCCGTGGAGCTGAGCCCCGTCCCAGACGATGGCGAAGGCATCCGAGCCGATGCCGTTCATCGTCGGCTCGACCACGGTCAGGGTGATGGCGGCGGCCAGGGCCGCGTCCACCGCATTGCCCCCCCGCTGCAGCATCTGCAACCCCGCCTGCGCGGCCAGGGGTTGAGAAGTGGCCACCACGTTGGCGGCCAGCACCGGCATCCGCCGGGAGGCATAGGGGAAATCCCAGGTGAAGGGCATGCTGCTCATCTGCCGGCTCCCGCCTTTTCCTTGGCCTTCTTGAAGGTCGATTGCTGCAGCAGGGTCTGGGTCTCGTAGATCGAGCCCTGGCGCAGAGCCGGAGGCAAAGGCAGGCGCACCGGCACCGAGGTCACCCGCGGCTCGTAGGTCAGGGCGCCGCGCAACAGGGTCTGTTCCCAGACCTCGGGGGTGGTGCCCATCACCGGCCAGGCGTCACCGGCGCAGTACTGGAAGAGCAGCAGCCGGCGGGGCCGGGTCGAGGTGTTGGGCAGCGAGCCGTGCAAGAGGCGGGCATGGTGGATGGAGATGCCCCCGGCGCGCAACTGCACCGGCACCGCCGCCCCGTCGTCGAAATCCGCCTGGGTCACCGCCCCCACGAAACGCCCCTCTTGATGGTGGTCGAGGATGGGCCCGGTGTGGCTGCCGGGCAGCACCAGCAGGCAACCGTTCTCCAAGGTCATGTCGTCGAGGGCAATGCCCACCGCCAGCAGGTCGTCGTTGGTGTGCGGGTAGAAGGCCCAGTCCTGGTGCCACTCCACCGGGCTGCCGAACTCGGCCGACTTGAGGTTGAGTTTCTGGCCGTTGTAGCGGATCGCCGGGCCTACGAGTTGGGCGACGATATCGAGGATGCCGCGGTGCCGCAGCGCCTGGTCGTAGACGGGATGATGGGCGGCCGGGTTCTTGATCCGGCGCAGCTTGGGTTGCTCCGGGCGGTGGCCCGGCTCCAGGTCGAAGATCTCGTCGTGCTGCGACACCTGCCGCGAGCGCTCGACGAACTCCTCGGTCACCTGCCGCAACTCCTCGACCTCGGCGGCACTGAGCACCCCCTCCACCCCGAGGTATCCTTCCCGGCGGTAAAACGCGACCTGTTTCTCGTCCAGCATGCCTCGCTCCTTTTTCTCGACGGTGGATGGTGGGCCCCGGCCAGGGCCCGGTTTTCAGATCTTGGCCGGGTAGAGCAGATTGGTGCGGTCGGCGGCCCAATCCACCTCCGGCAGATCCCGCAGCCGCATCTCCAACCCTGAATCGGCCCAGCGGCGGGCAGCCCGCCGCAGCAGCGGCACCCAGCAGACCGGATCGAAGAAACCTTCCTGGGGATGGGGCCAGGGGTTCTCGATCCCCTGGAGCACCAGCCACGAACAGGCGCGCTGCAGGCTGCGCCCGCCCGCGCCCTGCCAGGACCACAGGTCCACCCCCACGTGCCGGCCCAGGTCGGCCAGGTCGAAGAGGCTGACCAGATTCGCCAGGCAGGCACTGAGGGCGTCGTCATGGCGCAGCTCGAAGGGCTGGCGGCCCATCACGTCCAACTGGCTGGCCAGCCGCACCGGCACCCGCTCGGCCAGTACCTGGCGGGCGTCCGCCTCTCTGCCGGTGAACAACCCCAACGCGGCGATCTGCAACTCGGCCCAGGTGCCGAGATGATCGGCAGCGTGGCCCGCTTCCTGACCTGGCTCGCTGTGCAGGAGCCAGTCCAGGTACTGCCCGGCCCATTCCTCCAGCCCCTGCTGGTCGTCCCGGCTCCACGCCGGCGAGGCCCCGATCAGTCCCACCGCGTCCACCAACCAGGCGAGCGGCAGACGCTGGGCCACCGCCACCGCTGCGCCCGGTTGCGGCCCGAATTCCGCCCCCTCATCGAGGAAGGCGCGGCGCAGCAGCAGGGCCGCCCCCTCGGCAAAGGGCTCGTGGTCGCTGAGGTAGTAGGCCAGGGCCAGGGTCTGCACCGCGCCGCAGAGTGCCGGCAACTCGAGGACTTGGTTCAGGATGCCGCCGTCGACGACCTCGTTGGCCTCCTGCAACAGGCGCTGGTCCGCCGGCTCCAGCAGGTCCGCCCCCTCACCCAGCGCCCGCCGGATCTCCTCCAACTCGCCGGCATCGAGCAGAAAGACACGGACCGGCTCAGTGGGCATTGGTGCCCCCGATGGCTGCAGCAGCGGGCGTTTGCCGGGCTTCTTTGTGCGGGGCGTGGGGCTGCCAGCCCACCGCGTAGAGCATGATAAAGAAACCGACCACGTACGCCAGGGTCACATGCCAGCCCTCCTTGAGCCAGGCGCCCACCGACTTGGCCTGGGGATACATATTCGAGAGCGCCACACCCGCCGAGGACCCGAACCAGATCATCGAGCCGCCGTACCCCACCGCATAGGCCAGCACCCCCCAGTCGTAGCCTCCCTGCTCGAGTGCCAGTTTGGTGAGGGGGATGTTGTCGAAGACCGCCGAGACGAAACCCAGGCCGAAGGTGGTCTGCCACGAGGCCAGGGGCAACTCCTCTACCGGCATCATCGAGGCGCAGAGCACCAGCGAGAGCAGGAAGATGCTGCCCACCAGCGCCCCGGGCAACTCCTTCCACGGGGTCCTGGTGAAGGTAGCCCCGATCAGGATGGCCCCCCACACCCCCACGGCCGGAAAGTCGAGGGCGAAATTGGCGACGATGGCGCCGGCGAGGATCAGCGCCACCACCACCAGCTTGCGCCAGTCCACCCGATGCCGCACCTCTTCGTCGCGCTGGATGGGCTGGTAGCGGTGCTGCTGCCAGGAGGCAATCAGGCCAGAGACGAGCAGGGCCGGAAACGCCGCCACATAGGCAT
>JADZBP010000307.1 GCA_020852055.1 Candidatus Latescibacterota bacterium | reverse complement strand
GTGTAGCGTGGAAGACTCCCCAGTCGGAGAGGGCCGGCACGGTCTGCCGCTGGCCAACGACTAGGTGGCCGGCCACCTCGCCGGGGGTATTTTGGGCCACCAGTCCAGTGAGCCAATAGGCGCTGACGCCCGGTTGGATCAGGGGGGCGTAATAGGACTTGAGGATGCCCGCTGGGTTTGGTGGGGCTTGCGCACCGAAGCCCACCGGTGCAGTCGCCTGGCCGGTGGTCATCTGGTATTCCCTCTGCAGATGCCCATCGAAGATCTGCTCCCCGGGTGGGATCCGCCCGGCAGAATCCAGCTGCCGGAGATAGGGGGAGACGCTGGCGTTGAGGTCTGTGGTCAAGGCGCCGGCTTGCCCCCAGGCCAAGGGCAGCAGGCTGGCGACCAGCAGGCCGGCCCAGCGCCCGGAGGGGCGTATACGTGGAAGGAGGCCGGCGGCCATGCTGGCCGTGGCCAACAGCCAGAAAGCCAGGTCAGCCCAAGGCACAACCCCGGTGGTCTGGGAGAAGAAGTGGACGTCGAAGGGGTAGAATTCATTGAGGGTCCGTACCCCGAGGTGGTTGCCGCCAAAGGCCTGTTCGGGTAAGGTCACCGCGCAGGCGATACTGTCGTAGCTGAGCATCAGCGCGAAGAGCAAGCCGAAAAGGGGCAGCAGACGGCGGGCATGGGTCTCCACGAAGAAAGCCAACCCGAAAAGCAGCACCGGCAGGGCCGTCAGTAGATAACGGGCCGGCGGGCAAAAGCCGAAGGTCCAGTCCGGGTGCAGGCCGTTGACCCCGGCAGTGACCAGGTAGAAAGTCAGGGCACCCCAGGCGCGGCGGTCACGACGGCTGGCCAGCAGGACCAGGCCCAGGAGACTGGCCAGGTATACCGGCGAGCAATTCAACAGGCCCGTGGTACTGTGCAGCCACTGCCCCGGTAAGGAAAACACTAGGGTGGAGGCCTGCAGCGCACCTGAATCCCAGGCATTGCCCGGCAGGAAGGGGCCGAAGGGATCGCGGCTGTAGGCGTAGTTGAAGGCCACCAGCGCCAGAAGTCCGGCCCCGGCCAGGGGCAGTAGCAGGCGCAGGAGAGGCCAGCGCTGCGGGCTGTGCCACACCTGCAGGCCGATGCCGGCGCCCAGGAACAGGGCGAGGGGAAGATAGCGCGGGTGGAGGAAGAGCAGGCCGAAGAGCAGGACCTCCAGGCCGGCCAGGACATAGGGCTCCTGGTTTCCCCAGGAGCGATGGACTGGGGCCAGTGCTTGCCAGTGGCTCAGCAGCAGCAACCCCAACAGGGTGATGAGCAAGGCGGGGATTTCGGGATAGAGCTGGGGGGTGTACAGGAAGAAGGGCGTGGTACTCCCCCCCACCAGGGTGCAGGCCAGGGCCGTCCAGGGCCTGAAACCCAGGCGCATCAGCCAGAGGAAGGCCAGGGTGAGGACCCCGGCGCTGCACCAGGCGATGGCCAGGCTACAGGCCAGACGGGGATTTCCCCACCATTGGAGCCCGCTCCAGTAGGCCGGCGCCAACAATGCGGACAGGCCGATTGGGTGGACCGAATGGATCTTGCCCGGCGGCGATCCTGGCGCCCGATGGGGCTGGAAATCGAGGACGTGGTACTCGGCGACCTGATCCGGCCCCAGGTTGTTGCTCAGATCCATGTCCCCGTCGCGCAGGAGGCTTTGGGTGACCCGCAGATAGTGCGCCTCGTCCCCGTGCAGCATGGTCATCTGACAGAAATACAGGGCCCAGAGGGAAAAGGTGAGGCCGCTCGCCAAGAACAAACCCAGGGCCAGGCGCCGGGTGGAAACGACGGGTACGATGCCGGCCTGGGGAAAGAGCAGGAAGGCCGCACTCAACGCCCAGGTGGCGTGGGGCGACCAAAGCAGGGTCAGGTAGGGGAAAAGACCCGTGAGGCTGGACCATAGGGTCCCCAGGCGCAGCAGTAACAACGCTCCCGTAAGGAGGGTCAGTTGTCGTAGGCGCTGGCCCAGCCACAGGGTCTGATCTGGAGCCAACCTCCCCCACCGGTGGCGGCTGTAGGCCCAAACCAGGCCACCCACGGCCAGCACCCACGGCAGCACCGGCCACTGGGGCTGCCATCCTGCCGAATCGACCACCAGCCTGAACTCCTGCAGGGAGATGCCGATCTTGGCCCCGAAGCTGGCTGCCAGGCACCACAGGAAAAATGCCGTGGCAGCCAGGCAAAGCTCAAAGTGGACAGAAAGAGGCCGGTGCAGGATTGCCACCCTGGGGTGTGGCCGGGACATCGGGGATCGGGGGGGATCTTAGCGGCTCTGTTCCTGCAGGAGGTGGGCCGCCGTGGCGGGCGGCACGGGCGCCCACCTCCTATACTTGCGCAGGTATGGCGTCTCAATGCCGTAGCGCCGGCAAAGCCGGGCAAAGCTGCTGGGGGTTATACCCAGGGCCGCTCCAGCGGTCTTGTTGCTGGTATAAATGCGCGCGACGCGCTCTACTCTCTGACGGTCGATTTTCTGCATGGTCATCGGACCCGAATTTTCCGGCCAGCGGTGGCGTGCTGCCGTAGCACGTGGCCTGGGTGCACTCCGCGGGCACGGACTGGGTTGGAGGGCTAGCACTAATCCCCGAATAGGGTGGTACTGCGCCGTATGGGGCTACCCTTGTAAATATAGTAAATTTCAAATTATACAGAAAAATATGGTCCAGCAAAACGGCATTCGCAACAGGAACACTCCTCTGGAGCATTCTCCTGCTCCTTCCTATCGCGCTCCTGCCTTTCCAATGAGACCGGGTAACCCTATAAAAGGTTTTCCCGAACCTGGTTTTTTCTCGGATTCCTGCTACCGCCCGGGCTTGCGGCTGCGCTAGTGGTAGTGGTGAGGGTGGTTATTGCGGGGTGGTGTAGATTTGCGGGTATAGTGCTCGCGCTGAGCCACTACGTGGGGCAGACCAACCGCGAGTTGAGCCGCTTTCTGCTCTCCATCCAGCACGGGGATTTCTCCCAGACCTTTCCCACTACTGGGGCGGGCGCTTCCTTCGACGAGTTGCGGCTGGCCTTCAGCCAGGTCATGGATGCTTTCCGCTTCCGACTGCACGAGCAGGAATACACCCTGGTCTCCTTCCAGAATATTCACAGCGAGTTGGAGGAGCAGGAACTGGAGGCCTGGCAGCGGCTGATCCGGGTGCTCACCCACGAGATCATGAACTCCATCACCCCCATCACCTCCCTGGCAGCCACCGCTGACGGCCTGCTGCGCCAGGAACCCTTCAGCGAGGAGGAATTGGCCGATGCACAGGAGGCGGTGGGGACCATCCGCCGCCGCAGCGCCGGACTGCTGCACTTTGTCGAGGAATACCAAAGGCTTACCCGTTTGCCGGCGCCCCATTTCCAGATTCTATCGGTGCGGGAGGTGGGGACGCGCATCGAGCAGCTCATGCCGCCCTAGTTCGCGCAGGCCCGAGTCGCCTTTCGCCCTTTGGAGGGTGGGGCCGGAGGTCAGATCGCGCTGCGGGCACACATGGATGGCCAGGGGCGGGTGCTGGTCGAGGTGGTGGACAACGGGCCGGGGATCGTGGCCGAAGTCCTGGAGAAGGTCTTCATCCCCTTCTTCACCACCAAACCCAGCGGATCAGGGATTGGTCTGAGCCTGTGCCAGCAGATTATGTGCCTGCATCGGGGCAGCATCACTGCCCGTTCCAGGCTGGGGGAGGAGACGGTGTTTACACTTCGGTTTTAGGCCTGCACGTCTCCGCCCTCCGACTACCAGGGGCAGGTCTACTTGGGGTCAATCCGCGGAGGCCCTCAGGCCGCGATCATCGGCCACCCTTCCCAGCGCGTGGTGTAATGGGAGGAGCTTTGACCTTGCCGCATGCACAGTTGATCAAGATCCGTTCTTGCGCCGCTGCTGGAAGAGCCACTCGTAGAGGGCCGGATCGGCATAGGCTGGCACCCAGGACAGGTGATCGGCCTCGGGGTAGAGGGTGAAGCGCACATCGGCGCCGCAGGCCTTGAGCGCGGTGTACATCCGCTGTGATTCCTCGGGTGGCACCACCTCGTCCTTGGCCCCATGGAAGACCCAGACCGGCACGTCCTTGAGCAGAATGGCCCTGGTCGCGTCGCCTCCGCCGCAGATGGGCACCAGGGCGGCAAAACGCTTGGGCTGGCGCATGGCCAGGGCCCATGTTCCGTATCCCCCCATGCTCAATCCCGTCAGATAGACCCGGTCCGGGTCCACCCGGTATTTCTTGGTCACCTGGTCCAGTAGGCCTTCGAGGGCATCCAGCTGCAATTCGGCGGTCCACGAGCCGTCCTGGGGACACTGGGGCGAAATGGCTATGGCCGGAAAGTCGGGCTGCTCTTCGACGATCTTGGGAATACCATCCAGCTTCACCAGGTCCAGGCTGTCTCCGCGTTGACCAGCCCCGTGCAGAGAGAGTACCAGGGGCCACTTCTTTTTATGGTCCCGGCCGTAGTCCGCGGGCAGGAAAAGCAGGTACTGGAGACTGAGAGTCTTGGTGATCTTCTTCTGGAACCGCTGTGCCTGTTGGACCGGAGCTTTGGCCGACTGGGCTGCCGCTGGCCAGGCCAGGCCCAGTACGAGCAGCCCAATAATCCAGAGGCCCCCCCACCTGGTCGGATCTATCCCTCTCGACATATCCCCTCCGATGAACAAAAAAGCCCTCTCAGTTCCTCAGCAAAACCCTCAGCTTCCTGCGACGCCCTACAAACGCCGATCATCGGCGGAAAGGCAGTCGAGCAGATCGAGGTGGTGGGCTGGTAGCAGGGGCTCCAGGAGTCGAGGGCGATCCTATCGCTTCCACCCAACGACGATGGAATGCTCGGTGTCGACCTGGCGGATCTCCATGTCCCTGAAGCCCACTTCTGCCATCAGGGAGATGATCTCGCCGCCGGTGCGCTGATCTCCGGGGGTG
>JADZBP010000306.1 GCA_020852055.1 Candidatus Latescibacterota bacterium | reverse complement strand
TCTGGGTGACCGGCAGCGCGCTGGGGTGCTGCCTGATCATGGTGGCGGGCCTGGTCGGGGTTATTTCCTACAATGCCCTGGGCCATTTCTGGCCGGCGCCGCTGGTGCAACTGGAGTTGGCCGACGGCACCCGGGCCCTGGGGCGCGAGGTCGCCCGCCAGGAGATCCCCGGCAAGGAAGGGGCGTTCAGGTTACAGTTAAAGGTGGGCAACCGCGACGCCTATGGCCTGGACTTTCGCTGGGTGGACGAGGATCAGGTCGCCGGCCGCAGCCTGCCGGCCGAGGCCCTGGTGCTGGAGCGCCAGGAATGGGGGGAGCTGTACGGCACCCTCTTCGCCCTGCACGAGGGGGAACAACAACTGGCTGCCGACGGTGAGGCCGGCTGGGCCGAACTGGTGCGGCTGATGGCGTTGACCACGACGGAGCGGGAGCGCATCGACGCCCTGGAGCAGGGCGAGATCGCTGAACTCAACCGGCGGGTCAAGGAGCTGCAGCGCCAGTCGCAGGCCGACGGCGTCACCCCCGAGCTGGAGGCGGCCCGGGCCGAGACCCAGGCGCGTTTCGAGCGCCTGGCCGACGAGTTGGGACGGTTGCGCCAGGACAGCCAGCGGTACAAGGCGGCGGTGCGGTTGGCCGGCGGCGAGGTGAAGGAGGTCCGCGTTGTCGAGATCCTGCGGGCCTACCGGCCCAACCAGCTGGGCCTCTTGGCCAAGACTGGGGTGTACCTGAGCCGGGCCTGGGAATTCCTCAGCGGTGAACCGCGCGAATCCAACACCGAAGGCGGTATCTTCCCGGCCCTCTATGGCACCGTGTTGATGGTATTGCTGATGAGCCTGGCGGCGGTGCCTTTCGGGGTGGTGGCGGCCCTGTACCTGCGCGAATATGCCGGCAACGGGCCGCTGGTCCAGGCCATTCGCATCGCAGTCAACAACCTGGCCGGGGTGCCCTCCATCGTCTTTGGCATGTTTGGCCTGGGCTTCTTTGTCTACGGGATGGGTGGAGCCATGGACCAGGTCTTCTTTGCCGACCGCCTGCCCAACCCGACCTTCGGCACCGGCGGCATCCTCTGGGCCTCCCTCACCCTGGCGCTGCTGACCGTGCCGGTGGTGATCGTCGCCACGGAGGAGGGCTTGGCCGCGGTGTCGCGCGAGATCCGCGAGGGGTCCCTGGCCCTGGGCTCCACCAAGCTGCAGATGATCTGGCGGGTGGTGTTGCCCAGCGCCCTGCCCGGCATCCTGACCGGGGTCATCCTGGCCACCGCCCGCGGGGCCGGCGAGGTGGCGCCGCTGATGATCACCGGGGTGGTGAAATTGGCGCCCGACCTGCCCCTCGACTCGACCTGGCCTTTCTTTCACCTCGAACGGAAATTCATGCACCTGGGCTTCCACATCTTCGACGTGGGATTCCAGTCCCCCAACGTGGAGGCTGCCCGGCCGATGGTCTTCACCACCACCCTGCTGCTGCTGACCATCGTGCTCTTTCTGAACCTGATCGCCATCGCCGTGCGCAACCGTTTGCGCCGGCGCTACGCCTCCTCGGCCTTTTGATGAGCCTGTGATGGACACCAAGACCGGCATCGCCGTTCCGCCCCCGGTAGTCGAGATCGAGAAGTTGGAGTTGTTCTACGGCCAGACCCAGGCCCTGCACGGCATCACCATGCCCATCCACGAACGGCAGGTCACTGCCTTCATCGGGCCCTCGGGGTGCGGCAAGTCGACCCTGTTGCGCTGCCTCAACCGCCTCAATGACCTCATTCCCTCGGTGAGGATCAGCGGCCGCGTACGGGTGGCCGGTGAAGATATCTTCGCCCCCGACTGCGACGTGATCAGCCTGCGCCGGCGGGTGGGGATGGTGTTCCAGAAATCCAATCCCTTTCCGATGTCCATCTTCGAGAACGTGGCCTACGGGTTGCGCATCGCCGGCGAGCGGGACCAGCGGGTCCTCGACCAGACGGTGGAGCACAGCCTGCGGGCAGCGGCGCTGTGGGACGAGGTTAAGGACCGGCTCGGCAGCAGTGCCCTGCGTCTATCGGGCGGGCAGCAGCAACGGTTATGTATCGCCCGCACCCTGGCGGTGGAGCCGCGGGTGATCCTGATGGACGAACCCTGCTCGGCGCTGGACCCCATTGCCACCGGCAGGGTGGAGGAGACCATCGCCGAATTGAAAAAGGAGTACACCATCGTCATCGTCACCCACAATCTCCAACAGGCCTCGCGGGTTTCCGATTACACGGCCTTTTTCTACCTGGGCCGCCTCATCGAATACGACAGGACGGTAAAGATCTTCACCAATCCCGGATTGAAGCAGACCGAGGATTACGTCACCGGCCGCTTCGGCTAGGAGGCCACCTATGGAACGCCATTTCGATCAATTGCTCGGCGAGCTCAAAGCCAATTTCCTGCGCATGGGCGCGGCGGTGGAGGAGTCCATCGACCAGGCGGTCCAGTCCCTGGTTGGCCGCGACAACAATCTGGCCATGGAGGTGATCAAAGGCGGCGAGGCCATCGACCGCTGGGAGGTGGAGATCGAGGAGCAGTGCCTCACCCTGATGGCCACCCAGCATCCGGTGGCCAGCGACCTGCGCCTGCTGGCGACCATGGTCAAGGTCAACTACGACCTCGAACGCTGCAACGACCAGGCGGTCAACATCGCCCAACGGGCTTTGGTGCTCAACAGCATGCCCCTGCTCAAGCCGCTGATCGATATCCCGCGCATGGCCGAGATCTCCCGCCACATGGTCAAGGACGCGCTCGACGCCTTTGTGCAGAAGGACACCACCCTGGCCCGCCAGGTCTGTGTGGCCGATGAGCAGGTGGATCTTTTGCGCGACCAGATCTTTCGCGAGTTGCTGACCTATATGCACGCCACCAGCCAGCCGGACACGGTGGACCGCGGGGTGTATCTGATCCTCGTCTCCCGGCACCTGGAGCGGATCGGCGACCATGCCTCGAACATCGCCGAAAACGCCATCTACCTGGCGGAGAGCCGCATCGTGCGCCACCAGAAGGAGAAACTCTGAGGGTATGGCGAAAATCCTGATCGTCGAGGACGAGCCCGATATCCTCGAACTGCTGAGTTATAACCTGCGCCAGGCCGGGTATGAGGTGTTTACCGCCGCCGAGGGGGAGGAGGGCCTGCGCCTGGCCGAGGAACAGATTCCCGACCTGGTGGTCCTCGACCTGATGCTACCCGGCATGGACGGGCTGGAGCTGTGTCGCCTGCTCAAACAGCGAGAGTCCCTGCGGCGGGTGCCGGTGCTGATGCTGACCGCCAAGGCCGAAGAGGTGGACCGCATCGTCGGGCTCGAGCTTGGGGCCGACGACTACGTCACCAAACCCTTTTCACCCCGCGAGCTGGTGTTGCGCATCAAGGCCATCCTGCGCCGGGGCACGGCCAAGCCCGAGGAGGACGAGGTGGAGGGCCGGATTGCGATCGGGCCGCTGGTCATCGATCCGACAGCCCACCAGGTGCAGGTGGCCTCGCGGACCGTGGACCTGACCGCCACCGAATTCCGCCTGCTGCACACCCTGGCGCAGCGGCGCGGGCGGGTGCAGACCCGCGACGAATTGCTGGAGGTGGTCTGGGGCTACCAGTACAGCGGGTACGGCCGCACCGTGGATACCCATATCCGCCGGCTGCGCGAGAAACTCGGCGAGGCCTGCGACTGGGTGGAGACGGTGCGCGGGGTGGGGTACCGTTTCCGGCGGGAGCCCGGCTAGTGGACCGGGCCTGGGGCTGGTTGCTGCCGGTCGTTTTTGCCGGTGGCGGTCTGGCGCTCAGCACCTTTCTCGAGGGGACGGGGTTGGGGTTGGGGCTGCTGGTGCTGGCGGCCGGGTACAGCGGGGCGCACCTGTGGCTGACGGCCCGCGGCCTGCGCCGCGTCAGCGAGGAGGTCCTGGCCCTGGCGGCCGGGTCCAGCACTCGGGCCAATGTGCCGGCGCCATTCCGCAGCCTGGGGGTGGCCCTCGACGAGTTGGGGCGGTGGCGCGGCAATCAGGTTGCCCTGCTGCAGTCCGAACAGACCCGGCTGGCCGCCCTGCTCGACAGTGTGGCCGCCGGCATCCTGGTGGTTGACCAGCAGGGACGGGTGGTGCTGGCCAACCGCGCGTTGGCCGAGTTTTTCGGCCTGCAGGCCCCGCCCCAGGGCAAGCGGCATCCGGAAGTGGCCCGCAGCGCCCAGGCCCAAGAGGCCATCGATCTGGCCCTGGCCCAGGGGGTGGCCGCAACCCGCGAACTCAGCCTGCCCGGTGGCCGCCAGCTCGAGGTGCAGGCGGTGCCCATCCGCCGCGACGGGCAGGGGCAAGGGGTGGTGGCCGTGTTCTACGACCTGACCCGCATCCGCCGCCTCGAACGCATGCGCAAGGATTTTGTCGCCAATGTTTCCCACGAGTTGCGCACCCCCCTGACGGCGATCAAAGGCTGCGCCGAAACCCTGGCGGATGGAGCCCTGCACGACCCGCAGACCACTGCCCGGTTCGTCAAGATCATCGACGACCACGCCGGGCGGCTGACCCGCCTGCTCGACGATCTGCTCAACCTCGCCCGCCTCGAAGCCGACCAGTTGGAGTTGCAGCAGGAGAGCTGCCGGGTGCGCGGCCTGGTGGACGCCTGCCTGAGCGCGGTGGCGCAGACCGCCGCGGCCAAGGGCCTGGAAATCGCGGTGGAGATCGCCCCGGAACTCAGCGCCCTCTGTGATCGTCGGCTGGTGGAGCAGGGCCTGATCAACCTGCTCGACAATGCCGTCAAATACACCCCGGAGGGAGGGCGCATCCGGGTGTGGGCCGGAGCGGCGGGCGCGGCGGCCGGGCTGGGGCAGACCGAGCGCGTGGAGATCCTTCCGGGCCACGGCGCCGGACGCCGCATCGAAGTGCTGGTCGCCGACACCGGCATCGGCATTCCGGGGGCGGATCTGCGGCGGGTCTTCGAGCGCTTCTACCGGGTCGACAAGGGCCGTTCCCGGGCCCAGGGCGGCACCGGCCTGGGGCTGTCGATCGTGCGCCATGTGGTCGAGGTGCACGGGGAGCGGTTGTGGGTGGCCAGCGTCCTGGGCCAGGGCACCACCTTCGGCTTCACCCTGCAGTCCGCCTGAGTCGCCGCCAACGCGCCGTGGCCGCTATGGGCCACCTTTCCTATCTTTGGTCCGGACACCCTGTATGATGAGGACAGTATGTGCCGGTTCGTTTTCAGGGCGGCCCTGGTGTTGTTGGGGGCGGCGGCTGGTTGCGGCTCCGATGGGGGAGAGGTCGAGGAGCCCGCGGTGCGGGGCCGGCAGGTCTACCTCGAAAACGGCTGCAATGTCTGCCACGGCAACGAAGGGCACGGCGACGGCCCGGTAGCCCGCAATCTGAGCCCCAAACCCCGGAATTTCGCCGACCGCGCCGCGTACAAGCGGGGCCCCGGCCTGGCGGAGATCGAGGAAACGATCAGCAACGGGCTCAGCATCGGGCAGGGAGTCATGCCGGCCTTCACCAACATCGACCCAGAGGACCGGCGCAATCTGGCCCTCTACATCCAATCCCTGCAGAGCCCATGACCTGGCTGACCGCCTTCGTATTCCTTCTCGGCGCCTGGGGCAATGCCTCGGCGCACCAGATCAACAGCAGCTACACCACAGTGATCACCCGGCCAGACACGGTGAAGGTGATGTTCGCCGTGGACGAGGCGGACCTCATCCGGTATTTTGGCCTCGACCGCAATGGCGACGGCTATGTGTGGCGCGAGGAAGGCCTCGAGGGGGCGGCGGCAGTGGGGGATCGCCTGGTCGCCGGCACTGATCTGGAGGTGGACGGGCGTCCGGCGGTGCTGCGCGCCACCGGTGCCGAGGTGGGGCAGGATCGGGATGGCAACCTCTTTCTCTATCTCTATTTCTGTACCCCGGTTCGCTCCCTGCCCCGGACCCTCGACCTGGGCCTGCGCTTCATCACCGAATTGGGGGAGCAGCACAAGAACCTGGCCAAGATCCTGATCCCCGACAAACCGCTCATCCAGGCAGTGTTCTCCCGCGAGGAACCGCGCCACCACTTTGTGGTGAGTGAACCGGCGGACCTGTGGGCGCAGATCGGTGATTTCCTCCTCCTCGGGGTCCAACACATCTTCCTGGGCTACGACCACATCTGCTTCCTCCTGGCCCTGATCATTGTCGGCGGTCGGCTGGGCAACCTGGTCAAGATCGTCACCGCCTTCACCGTGGCCCACAGCATCACCCTGATCCTGGCGGCGCTGCAGGTGGTGGAATTGCCGGGGCGTCTGGTGGAATCGGGGATCGCCCTCAGCATCGTCTACGTGGCCCTGGAGAATTTCTGGCTGCACCGCACGGATTATCGCTGGGTGCTCAGTTTTGTCTTCGGTCTGATCCACGGTTTCGGCTTCGCCAGTGTGCTGCGGGAACTCGGCCTGCCCACCGAGGGCCTGATTGCCTCCCTCTTGGCCTTCAATGTCGGGGTCGAAGCCGGCCAACTGGTCATCGTCTCCTTGATGTACCCACTCACGGTGCTGGCCGCGCGGAGTGTGTACCGCCGGCAGCTGGTGTGGGGGGTATCGGGCGTCATCCTGCTCTTTGGCCTGGGGTGGCTGGTCGAACGTGTCTTCAGTCTCCAGTTCATGCCGATATGATCGCTCAGGTCCTGCTGCTGCTCTTGCTGCCCTTCGCCGCCGGAGCGGGAACCATTCCGGGCTCGGCGCTGGGCCTGGAATTCGATACTCCTGTCCAGGACCGCTATCTCAGCGGTCAGGCCCTGCCCCTCAAAGGTGCGGTGCGCGATGCCTCCCTGGCAGACGGCCAGGTGCTGTTCAATTTTGTGCCCCGCGACAGCGGCGAGGCGGTGCAGGTTTTCCTCAACCTCGAGGGAACACACTTCGCCGGGTACCAGATCTTCCGCCACGACCAGAGCGGCACCTACGATCTGGAGGTGTACCTCGGCGGGCCGGGCGATACCCGGCTGGGTTTTTCTGGGGTGTACGAGGGCCTGCAAATCGACCTGGGCGGGGGAGAGATCCGGTTGCCCGCCGACTTCTTCCCGGGGGTCCAACTGGACGGGCCCTTCTCCACCGGGTTTGCCTCCGGCGAGGCTGTGGTGCTGGCGGGAAAGGTCATCGATCCGCTCCGGGCCGACGGGCAATTGTTGTGGGTGTTCGCCCCCCTGGACGGTGGTGACGAAAAACGGGTCTACCTGCCGCTGCGGGGGGACCGGTTCTACGCCGAGCAGGTTTTCAGGCACGAGCAGAGCGGGTTCTACCAGTTGAGCCTCTATCTGGGCGGTGCTGGTGAGACGAGCCTCGCGTATGTGGGGGGGTTCGAGGTGGAGGTGCGGCGGGGTACTGGAGAAATCCAAATCCCCCGGAGCTATTTTGCCGGTCTGCGCCTGGATCAGCCCCTGCCCACCCGCCTGCCGCTGGGCCAGGCGGTGCCGGTTTCCGGGGTGGTGGAACCAGGGGTGCGCGGGTTGCGGATCGAGTTGATCTCGGCGAGCACCCGGCAGGTCCCCATCG
>JADZBP010000305.1 GCA_020852055.1 Candidatus Latescibacterota bacterium | reverse complement strand
CCCGACACGCGGATTATGATTCCGCTGCTCTAACCGACTGAGCTACACCGCCATTTTGGGTTTCTCCAAACTAGGCCGCCGGCCGGATTTTGTCAATAGGAGAAGAGCTCCGGCAGGGTTAGTTCGGTGATGGGTCCGGCGCTGCCGATGACGGCCAGGTCCATCTTGCTCTTGTCGCCGACGATGGAGATCAGCCGCGGGCGGCTTTGCACCTGCTCGCGGGAGAACTGCAGCATCTGGTCGAGGCCGGCCTGCTGCAGTTGGGCAAAACGCCCGGTGCGCGGGTCCACCGGCAATCCCTGCCGTTCCCACTGGCGCACCGCGCCCAGCACCTGGCGGAAGCCCAGGCGCGAGGTGCGGTACTGGCTGAGCAGGGCTTCCTTGGCCGCGGCGAAGCGTTCCTCCGAGACCGGCATCTGATCGAGCAGTTGCAGGAAAACCTGAGTGGCCTCGGGGGTTTTGTCCACCTGGCAGCCGATAAAGCCGACCATCAGATTCTCCTCGCCCTGACGCTCGGCGGTGAGGTACTGGGCCCAGGCCTGGTAGGCCAGGGCGCGGGCCTCGCGCAGTTCCTGAAAGACAATGCTGGCCATGCCGCCGCCGAAGTACTCGTTGTAGAGCTGGGCCGGCGGCCGCTTGGCCTCGTCGTAGGGGGTGTCACCTGCCTCGATGCGCACCAGGGCCTGGGCCATCTCCTTGTCGAAGAGATAGACCTGGGTGGCCTCGGGGCGGCGCACCAGGGGTGGTGTCTGGGCCGGGGGTGTTTTCAGTGCGGGGGGCAGGGTGTAGTGCTGTTTGATTTGGGACAGCACCGTGTCGAGGGGCAGCGAGCCGGTGTAGAGCAGGACATGGCGGTAGCCGCGCAGCCCGGTGACCAGGCCGAGCAGGTCGTCCTTCTTCAATTCCTGGAGTTGCTGGTTGGAGAGGGCGCGGCGAAAGGCCGAGTTCTCCCCGAAGCGGTTGTAGAGGTACAGGGCCTGGCTGAGGGTGCGGTGGTCCTTCTGCGAGTCGGCGCGCTGGGCCAGGGTGATGGCGACCAGTTCGGCCAGGGACGAGTCAGCGGCCACCGGCTGGCGCAGCAGCTCGTCCATCAGCGCCAGGGAGGCGCCGAAATTCGCGTCCAAACCCGAAAGAGAGAAGGAGGTTTCGTAGTCGCTGGCCCCCATGGAGAAATCGGTGCCCAGCCGGTACCACTCCTGCTTGAGCGCCTCGGGGGTGAAGCGCGGGGTGCCGGCCTTGTCGAGCAGATCGCGGGCCGTGGCCAGGCGCTGGTCGGTCAGCAGGCCCAGGTCCACCGAGGCGGTGAGGCTGAACAGGTCGTTCATCGGGTTGGGGCAGTAGTAGAGCGTCACCCCTTCGGCCACCGGCCGGACCTGGAAGTCCTTTTCCGGGGTGATGAAGACCGGCTCGATCTGGGCCACCGGCATCGCCATCACCTGGGCGAAGAAAGCCGACTGCCGCGAGGGATCGATCTCCACCTTGTCGATGGCCGGCTTGTCGATGGTGGGCAGTTCGGGTTTGCCGTCGCGGCGGTAGCCGACCACGTAGTCCTTGCCAAAGTATTTTCGGGCAACGCGAACCACATCCTTCTTGGTCAGTTTCTTCATGCGGCCAATCTTGTTCACCGCCCGCTCCCAGTCCTCGAAGGCGATGAAGTTCTGGGTCATCAACTCGACGCGCGAGGCGTTGCGCTCGAACTGCTGCTTGTAGGTCTTCTCGAAATCGGTGATGATGGCGGGGATCAGGTCCTCGGCAAAGGCGCCCTGCCTGATCAGTTCGAGTTGGTCGAGCAGGAGTTGCTGCACCTCCTCGAGGGTCTGGCCCTGCTTGGGGATGCCGTAGAGGTACTGGGCGCCGTAGTCGTTGTAGAGGGTGGGATAGGAGCCGGCCTGGCGCACCCGCTGCTGCTGGTTCAGGTTGAGGTCGATGAGGCCGGCCACCCGGTTGTTGAGCACCATGTCCACCAGTTCGAGGGCTTCGGCGTCGGGGTGGCGGTCGGGCACGGTGCGGAAGGCCAGGCGCACCATCTCCTCGCCCGGATACTGGACGGTGATCGACTCGGCGCCCTTGAGCGGCTCCTCCTTCCACTGGTGCGCTTTGGGCAGCTTCTTGCTCTCCCAGGAAGAAAAGGCGCTGTCGATGAGGGCGATGGTTTGCTCGGTGTGGATATCCCCGGAGATGAGGATGGCCATGTTGTTGGGCACGTAATCGGTGCGGTAGTACTCGTACATACGCTTGAGCGAAGGGCTCTTCAGGTGTTCGATTGAGCCCAGGGTGGTCTGCTGGCCGTAGGGGTGTTTCTTGTAGAGCACCTGCTCCACCGCCTCGGTGATCAGCCGGTCCTTGTTGTCGGTGGAGCGGTTCTTTTCCTCGTACACCGTTTCCAGTTCGGTCTGGAAGAGGCGGAAGACCGGCTGGGAGAAACGCTCGGATTCGATGGTGGCCCACTGGCGCAGATGGTTGACGGGCAGGTCCACCTCGTACACGGTTTCCTCGACCCAGGTGTGGGCGTTCAGGCCGCTTTCACCCATCGCCGAGTAGAGGCGGTCGATCTCGTTGGGAATGGCGTACTGGGAGGCCAGTTGGTTCTGCTCATTGATCAGCGCGTAGATGGCCTGGCGTTTTTCGGGATCGGTCGCGGCGAAGTGCTGCTCGTAGAGGGCCTCGATGCTGTCGAGGTGCACCTTCTCCTTGGCGTAGTCGAGGGTGCCGATCCGGGTGGTGCCCTTGAAGAGCATGTGCTCCAAGTAATGGGCGATGCCAGTGGCCTCGGCCGGGTCGTGTTTGCTGCCGGCGCGCACGGCGATCTCGGCATAGAAGCGGGGTTCCTGGTGGTTTTCGCTCAGGTACACACTCAGGCCGTTGCCGAGTTGGTAGATGCGGACCTGCAGCGGGTCGGCGGGGCTGGGAGCGTGCACCAACCGGTGCTCGGCCCCGGCCGGCAGGGTCAGCCACAGGCTGCACAGGAGCATCCAGAGAGCGGGGCGCAGGATCTGGCGCATGGTTTTCGCCTCGGTTGGGGGGATGGGAAACGAACAATAGAATAAAACTTGCACCCCTGTGGCCGTCAATCGCCCGGCGGGGCTCAAGGGCTGGCACTGCAGGCCGATATACTTAATGAGCGGACAGAAAGCTCAATCCGCTCCGGGCCGGCTGCGGGCCGGCACTGCCAAGGATGGCAAGGGTGACAAGGAGGTTGCCATGATCTACCGGGTGGAGTCCGCCTGGGTGCGCACGCCAGATGCGCTCTCCAAGCAGGCGCGGCGCGAACGCCGCCGGCAGCAGGAAAAGGATCAGCACCAGCCAGAGGAGGTTCCTCACGAGGAGCATGCCACCGGCGAAAAGCTGATCGTGGATTTGGTGGCCTGAGCCCAGAGTAACCGGGCCGCCTTCCACTAATGCTGATGCCAACATTCAGATGCGCCAGGGCCTCGCGCCCTGGCGCTTTCTGAGTTTGCAGTGGGCGGCACGGATTTTGTTGTTCCCTCCCGCCATATCGCCTGATCCCTCCCACCGCGTGTACCCCCGGTAACAGGAGCGGAGCCTTGTTCTCACTGCTGGGCCATTTCGGCCGCGCCCTGCTGGACTTTGCCCTGCCGCCTCACTGCCTGGTCTGCCGGGAGCCCCTGGCGGCGGCCTCGGAGTATCTGTGCCCACAGTGCTGGGCGCCGATCCGGGCGGTGCGGCCGGCGCGTTGTCCGCGCTGCAGTTGCCCCAATGCGGAGCGGGGCTGCGCCAATTGCGCTGCCTGGGAGCTGGAGCGGGTCCTGGTGCTGGGCGATCACGCCGGCCCGCTGCGCGAGGCCATCCACCGGTTCAAATTCGAGGGGCAGCGGCAACTGGGGGAGCCACTGGGCTGGTGCCTGGGGCAGGCGCCCGAATTCGCCGCGGCGCTGCGGGAGGTGGACCTGCTGATCCCGGTGCCGCTCCACGCGGCGCGGCAGCGGGAGCGGGGCTACAACCAGAGCGAGGAACTGGCGCGGGGATTGTCCGGGGTGCTGGGGGCGCCGCTCTGCACCGATCACCTGCGCCGGCGCCGGGCCACCCGGCAGCAGGCGAGCCTGGACGCGGCTGGCCGGCACGAGAACCTGGCCGGGGCCTTCGAGGTGTGCGGGGTGCTGCCTGCCCACACCTGTATCGGGCTAGTGGACGACGTGGTAACCACCGCTTCTACGCTGAGCGCCTGCGCCCAGGCGCTGCAGCAGGCCGGCGCCCGCCGGATCTGGGGGTTGGCATTGGCCTGCCCCTTCCTGAAACCCCCGCTCGGGACCCGGCCCTTCCTTGACGCAAGCTAGTCAGCAGTATAGCTTTTAAAGTTGGTTTGTGACGGTGGTGGAAGGGTGATGCCCGCTGTTCTCCCCAAGGAAAAAAAGGAGTTGGAGATGGCCCCCAAGACAATTGGTATCCTCACGGGTGGTGGCGACTGCCCGGGACTCAATGCGGTAATCCGCGCGGCGGTGCGCAAAGGCATCATGGCCTACGATTACCGCTTCAAGGGCATCCAGAAGGGCTGGAAGGGCATGATGGAATGCCTGTGGCAGCCGCTGGATCTCGATGAGGTCTCGGGGATCCTGCCCAAAGGCGGTACCATCCTGGGGACCTCGCGCACCAACCCGCTCAAAACCGCCGACGGGGCAGACCAGGTCATCGAGAATATGAAGCGCATGAAACTCGATGCGCTGATCGCCATCGGCGGCGACGACACCCTCAGTGTGGCGAACCGGCTGCACCAGGAAGGGGCGGCGGTGGTGGGGGTGCCCAAGACCATCGACAACGACCTCAATATGACCGACTACACCTTCGGTTTCGATACTGCCGTCAACATCGTCACCGAAGCCATCGACCGTATCCACACCACCGCCGAGTCGCACAACCGGGTGATGGTGATCGAGGTGATGGGGCGCCACAGCGGCTGGATCGCCACCCACGCGGGCATCGCCGGCGGGGCTGATATGATCCTCATCCCCGAGAAACACTACACGATGGACGACATCGTCAACTCCATCAAGGAGCGCCACCAGCGCGGCAAGGACTTCAGCATCGTGGTGGTGGCCGAAGGGGTGATGATCTCCTCCGAAAAGGGCGAGGACCTGGTGGTTTCCAAGGCCGGCAAGGACGAGTTCGGCCACGTGAAGCTGGGCGGGGTGGGCCAGGTGGTGAGTGAGGAGATCGAGAAGCGCACTGGGTTCGAGACCCGCGTCACCGTGCTGGGGCACCTGCAGCGGGGCGGTACCCCCACGGCCTTCGACCGGGTGCTGGCCACCCGCTTCGGCGTGGCCGCCATCGACCTGATCCACAAGGGCGACTACGGCAAGATGGTCAGCCTGCAGGGCACGCAGATCGTCGCCATTCCCATCAGCGAGGCCGTTGGCCAACTGAAAATGGTGGGCGACGACCTCTACGACATCGCCCGCATCTTCTTCGGCTGAGGTGCGGCCCCCAAGGAGGGGCGCTATGAAACGCAAGACCCTCGACGATCTCCAGGTAGCCGGCAAACGGGTGCTGGTGCGGGTGGATTTCAACGTCCCCCTCAACGAGCAGCAGGAGATCACCGACGATACCCGCATCACCGCGGCCCTCACCACCATCAAGGACCTGCTCGCTCAGGGGGCCTCCCTGGTGCTGATGTCCCATCTGGGCCGGCCCGATGGCAAGGTGGTGCCCGCCATGTCCCTCAAGCCGGTGGCCCGGCGCCTGGCCCAGTTGCTGGAGCGGCCGGTGCCCCTGGCCCCGGACTGCGTGGGCCCCGAGGTGGAGCGGCTGGCCAGGGCCCTGCAGCCGGGGCAGGTGCTGATGCTCGAGAACCTGCGCTTCCATCCCGAGGAAGAGGCCAACGACGCACCCTTTGCCCGGCAACTGGCCGCTCTCGGTGAGATCTATGTCAACGACGCCTTTGGCACGGCCCATCGCGCCCACGCCTCCACCGAGGGGGTGGCCCATCACCTGGCGGTGGTGGCGAGCGGTCGGCTGATGGAGCAGGAGGTCCGCTACCTCAAGGATGCCCTGCAGCAGCCGCGCCGGCCCCTGGTGGCCATCCTGGGCGGGGCCAAGGTTTCGGGCAAGATCGAACTGATCGACAATCTGCTCAACAAGGTCGATTCCCTGCTGGTGGGCGGCGGCATGGCCTACACCTTCTACAAGGCCATGGGCCTGGAGATCGGCGGCTCGCTGCTCGACGCCAAGCGGGTGGATACGGCCCGCCAGACCCTCGAGCAGGCCAAGGCGCGCGGCGTCGAACTGCTGCTGCCGGTCGACTGCGTGGTGGCCGACCGTTTTGCCGCCGACGCCCGGACACAGGTCGTTCCCCGCGAGCAGATCCCCGCCGACTGGCAGGGGCTCGACATCGGCCCCCAGACCCGCCGGCTCTTTGCCGATCGGGTCAGCGTCGCCGGCACGGTGATCTGGAACGGCCCCCTGGGGGTGTGTGAGATGGAGGCTTTTGCTGTCGGCACCCGCGAGGTGGCCCAGGCCTTGGTGCGCGCCACCGCGGAGCACGGCACCCTCAGCATCATCGGCGGGGGGGATACGGCCGGCGCCATCACCCAGCTGGGATTGAGTACGAAGATGACCCATGTATCGACCGGCGGCGGCGCTTCGCTCGAATGCCTGAGCGGCCTGGTCCTGCCGGGTGTGGCGGTCCTCGAACGAGAGGGAGGCTGAGATGCGCCGGCCATTGGTGGCAGGCAACTGGAAGATGTACAAGAACGCCCAGCAGGCCGGGGAACTGGCCCGGGCCATTGTCGCCCAGGTGGGGCAGGGCCGCGGGGCCGTGGACGTGGTGGTGTGTCCGCCCTTCACCAGCCTGCAGGCGGTGGGCGAGGCCCTCGCTGGCACCGGTATCGCCCTGGGCGCGCAGAACATGCACTGGGAAAACGAGGGGGCTTTCACGGGCGAGGTCTCCCCGGAGATGATCTTGACCACCGGGTGCACCTACGTTATATTAGGCCACTCTGAAAGGCGCCAGTATTTCGCCGAGACGGATGAGCAGGTCAACCGCAAGTTGAAAGCGGCCCTGCGCGCGGGGCTGGCCCCCATCGTCTGCGTCGGCGAGACCCTCGAGCAGCGCGAAGCCGGCCGGATCGAAGACGTGGTTCTCGGCCAGGTCCAGGCGGCGCTCCAGGGGTTGAGCGAGGCAGAACTGCTCAAGATCGCACTGGCCTACGAACCGGTTTGGGCGATTGGCACCGGACGCACCGCCACTCCTGCCCAGGCCGAAGAGGTCCACAGCCTGATCCGCTCCTGCCTGCGCCAGCACTACGGCGCCGGAGTGGCCGACGCCCTGCGCCTCCAGTACGGCGGCAGCGTCAAACCCGAGAACGCGGCAGAACTCTTTGCCCAGCAAAACATCGATGGCGGTCTGATCGGCGGCGCCGCGCTCAAGGCCGACAGTTTCGCTGCCATCGTCAAAGCGGCATGTTGATATCCCTATGATGATTTTGTTGACCATCCTGCATGTGCTCATCTGCCTCTTGTTGGTAGTCGTGGTCCTCCTGCAGTCCGGCAAGGGCGGCGGCTTGGCCAGTTCTGTCGCCGGGGGGATGAGTTCGGCCTCCTTCCTGGGCGGGCGCACGGCCTCCAATTTCCTGACCAAGGCCACCACCGTTCTGGCCACGGCCTTTTTCCTCAGCTGCCTGGTGCAGTTCATCAGCTACGATTCGGGGTCCGACGAAGCCACCTCGGCCACCGAGCGTATGTTGCAGCAGCAGAGCACTGCCCCGGTGCCCTTCAACCCCGCGCCGGCTGCGGGCGGGGGCGAGGTGGTGCCCTCTGCGCCTGAAGCCGCACCGGCGGCGCCGGCGCAGACCGGCCAGACAGGGCAGTAACCAGAGGGTTGCACTCATTCGTGCCGAAGTGGTGAAACTGGTAGACACGCTGTCTTGAGGGGGCAGTGCCTTCGGGCGTCGGGGTTCGAGTCCCCGCTTCGGCACCATCTTGATCAACAAGGGGTTGCGTCAACACGACGCAGCCCTTTTTCTTTTTACCTTTGCGGAGACGGATAACCGATCTCCTGGGTGTGTGGGGCGCAGACAGGGAAAGGCGAGGTATGGGTGAGGTGATCTGGCGCACGGCCGCTGCGCCGTGGGCCACCGACCAGGGGCTGGGCAACCACCGCGCCGTGGTGCGGGTCGCGGCGGCGGCCCCGGCGGTAAGGGTGCAGTTGCCGTGGCGGCGGCACGACAGCGAGCCGCAGCGCAAGGCGGTGCTGGTCGCCGAGGCGCGCGGCGGCGCCCCGCTGGCCAATGTAGCGGTGCTGCGGGTGAGCGCCGAGGTAGGGGAGCTGGTCTTCGAACCAGAGGGCGGTCCCGGCGAGTACCATGTCTACTATCTGCCGCAGCGCCAGGAGGGCTGGCAGCACGGGCCGACAACGGTGTACGCGGCGCCGCAGCCGACCGCGGCTCCGGCCTGGCTGGCGAGCCTTGGCCTGGTCGAGGGGAAAACCGCACCTGCCATTGGCCTGCCCGAGGCCGAGCTGATCGCCTTCGAGGCCATCGACGATTTCCATCGCTTCGATCCCATGGAACTGGTCGCCACCAGCGCCGAAGTGGCGGCTTTTTTGGCGCGTTTTTCGGGGCGGGATTGGCTGGTGTTTGCCGAGGACCGCCGCTTCCCGGTGCGCCTGCGGCGGCACCTGCCCTGGCGGTGGGTGCAGGAAGGGGTGAGTGCGTCCTTTGCCGGGTGCGCCTGTCGCGGTGAGTTCTACGCCCTGCAGGTGGTGGTATATGCGCCGCGCCGGCCGCTGGGCGAGGTGCGCCTGGAATTCGGGGACTTGCAGGATCCGGCCGGGGCGCGAATCCCGGCCTCGGCGCTGCGCTGCCTCAATCTGGGCGGCCGCGACTGGCTGGGCGCTGCCTTTGCCAAAGGGGTCGAGGTCGCCGCCGGCCAGGTGCAGCCCCTCTGGGTCGGGGTGGCGGTCGCGGCAGACGCAACGCCGGGGACCTACCGCGGCCAGTTGTGCGTGGCTGCCGAGGGCGTCGAGGCGCAGGTGCTGGACCTAGCGTTGGAGGTCACTGGCGAGACCCTGGAGGACGGCGGCGACGGCGAGTTGTGGCGGCACACGCGCCTGGCCTGGCTGGATTCGACCCTGGGTATCGACGCCGAGACCGTCGATCCCTACCCGCCGCTAACGCAGCAGGGGCGGCGTCTCGAACTGCTCGGGCGGAGCGTCGAACTGGGGGCCGAGGGGCTGCCGGCGGCCATCATCACGCGGTACGACGCCAGTGTGCAGCATACCGGAGCGCCTGGCCAGGAGTTGCTGGCCTCGCCCCTGCGCTTCGTCGCCGTGGTCGGGGGGCGGGCCGAGGATTTTGCCGGCGGCGATTGCCAGCCGCAGTTCGAGGGCAGCGGCCGGGCCTCGTGGCAGGTGCAGGATGCCGGACCGCACCTGGAACGCCGGGTGCAGGCCACCCTCGAGAGCGACGGGTACCTGACCTACCGGGTGGTGTTGCGGGCGCGGGCCGCGGTGGATCTCGACGATGTGCGCCTGGAGATCCCGCTCCGCCCCGCCTTTGCCCGGTACCAGATGGGCATGGGCAAACAGGGAGGGCGGCGCACCGGCGACTGGCACTGGACCTGGTCGGAGGCGCGCGCCAATCACATGGTCTGGCTCGGGGACGTGCACGGCGGCCTGCAGTGCAAGCTGATGTACGAGCGGGATATCTGGGAACTCTACAGTCTGGCCGGCCACGGGCTGCCGCCGGCCTGGCACAACGAGGGGCGCGGCGGCTGCCGCATCGAGGAGATCGGCGCTACCGAGGTGCGGCTGACCGCCTTCAGCGGGTCCCGCCACCTGGCCGCCGGCGAGGAGTTGGTCTTCCGCTTCGGTCTGCTGATCACCCCCTTCCACCCGCTGGACCGCGACCACTGGCAGTGGCGCTACTACGGCGACGGCCTGGATACACTGCGGCCGGTGCCGGAGGTTGCCGCCGAGGGCGCGCGTATCCGCCACCTGCACCACGGCAACGAGCTCAACCCGCACATCAATTACCCCTTCGTGCGCGCCGAAGAGTTGGCCGACTACACCCGCGAGGTGCACGCCCACCAGATGCGCCTGATCATGTACTATACGGTGCGCGAACTGAGCAACCACGCCGCCGAGTTGTGGGCCCTGCGCAGCTTGGGAGATGAGATCTATCGCGAGACCGCCGGTTTCCATCTGGCCGATCATTTTGTCGAGGGCGAGAAACAGGTGCTGCCGCTGGCCGGCAGCGGTGGCTCGTGGCTGTGGGAGCACCTGGGGGAGGACTTTGCCCCGGCCTGGCACCACCCGCTGGGCGAGGGCCGCCAGGACGCGGCGCTGGCGACGCAGGGGCTGTCGCGCCTGCACAACTACTACATCGAGGGGCTGGGCTGGCTGGTGCGCCGCCTGGGCATCGACGGCATCTACCTCGACGGTATCGGGTACGACCGGCAGATCATGAAGCGGGTGCGCAAGGTGCTCAAGCGGGCGCGGCGCGATACCCTGGTGAACTTCCACTCGGGAAACAATTTCGACGAGCGCTACGGGCTCAACAGCCCGGCGGTGCAGTACCTCGAGCACCTGCCCTATTGCGATAGTGTCTGGTTCGGCGAGGGGTACGACTACAACGCGGCGCCGGATGCCTGGCTGATCGAGATGTCGGGCATCCCTTTTGGCCTGAGCGGGGAGATGCTGCAGGGCGGCGGCAATCTGTGGCGCGGCATGCTCTTCTACGGCATGGCCAACCGCCTCGGCTGGGGACGCGAGGCGCAACCGCAGGCCTTGTGGCGCTACTGGGATAGCTGCGGCATCGCCGGGTTGACCATGTGCGGCTGGTGGGACCCGGCCTGTCCGGTGCGCAGCGACTGCGGCCAGGTGCCGGTCACGGTCTACGCCGGCGGCGGCCGGGCGCTCCTGGCGCTGGCCAGCTGGGCCCCGGCTCAGGTCGATTGCCGTTTGCAGATCGACTGGGAAGCATTGGGGGTCGCTCCGGGCGCCCCGCTGCGGGCCGCGGCGATCGAGGGTTTCCAGGAGGAAGGGCGGTTCGCCGCCGACGCGGCCATTCCGGTGATGCCGGGCCGCGGCTGGCTCCTGCAGTTGGGGTGAGGGCGCGGCTGGGGCGCCTGCGCTCCCGCTGCCCGGCCAGGATACCTACGAGGAGGTGAATAGGTGAGAGATATCCGTATCGCAGTGGTGCAGTTGCAGAGCCGGGTAGGCGCGACGGCCGCCAATATCGCCAGCATCGACCGCTTTGCCACCGAGGCGGCCCGCCGGTCCATCGACATCGTCTGTTTTCCCGAGCTGTGTGTCTGCGGCTACAACGCCGGCAACCAGCACACCCCTGTGCCCGAGCCCCTCGGCGGGGATTCGGTCCGGGCGCTGGAGAAGGTGGGCAAACGGCACGGGGTGACCTTTCTGGCCGGGATGCTGGAGCGGGCGGCCAGTGGCATCGTCTACAACACCCAGGTGGTGATCGGACCCAAGGGGCTGGTCGGCGCTTATCGCAAGACCCATGTGCCGACCTCGGAGAACGGCACCTGGAGCCAGGGCGGGGAACTGCCGCTCTTCACCCACCCCAAGGCGCGTTACGGCATCGAGATCTGTTACGACTCCCATTTCCCCGAGGTCAGCGCGCTGCTGGCTGCCAAGGGGGCGGAAATCCTCTTCCTGCCCCACGCCTCGGGCGGGGAGACCCCCGAGGAGAAAAAGGCGCGCTGGCTGCGCTATATGCCGGCGCGGGCCTACGACAATACCGTCTTTGCCGCGGTGTGCAATCTGGTGGGCGACAATGGGGCCGGGCGGGTTTTTGCCGGGGTGTCCTTCATCTGCGACGCCCGCGGGCAGGTCATTGCCGAGGCGCAGAGCGGCACCGAGGAGGAGATGGTGGTGGCCGACCTGAAGGCCGCCGATCTGGAGGAGGTCCGCCGGATACCGGAGGCCTTCTTCCGCCATTTCCGGCGGCCCGAGCTCTATACCCGCTGGGAGCAGGAATCGTGAGTGATGCCGGCGGCGGTCGCTGAGATGGCCGCCAGGTACCGGGCCCGGGGATTCGGGGTGGTCTTCCTGCTACCGGCACTGCTGCTGGGCGCCTGCATCCTCGGGCGCCCGGCGGGGCCGCCGCCTTCCCCGCCGGTGCTGGCGGCGGAGTTTGCCAGCGCCGCCGCCGAGGCCCGATTGCACTGGACCCCGGCCGGCGGGCGCGGCTTCCTGGGCTACGAGGTGCAGCGGTCCCCTGGCCCGGAGGGGCCCTGGACGGTGCGGGCCCGGCTGGACGCGGTGCTCGACACCGCCTGGATTGACCAGGACCTGCAGGGCAATCAGGCGTACCAGTACCGCATCGCCGCCCGTTTCGGTCGGCAGGAGCAGGTCGGCCACCTCCTCCACAGCGTCGTCGTCGAAGGTTCGATCCACCGCCACCTGGCCACCTGGTCGCTGCCCGCCGGATTCCTGCCCACCCGCCTGGCGGTGGACCCTCAGGGCAACCTCGCCGTGGCCGGGGCCGGGGCCGGCCGGGTGGAGCGTTTCGACGCGCAGGGGCAGCCCCTGGGGAGCTGGGCCTTTGCCGGGGTGCCGCCCGCCTGCATCGAGACGGGCACCCTCGATGCGGTTTCGCTGGCCTTTGACCCTCAGGGCGCCCTGCACCTGGCCTATAACCTGCCCGCCGAAGGACAGGCTCCGGGCCTGCGTTGGGCCAAGTTCGACGCGCAGGGGCGGTTGTTGTGGGAGCGCCGCCTGCAGGGGCTCTTCGCCCGCCACCTGGCCGTGGGGCCGGGGGGACGGATCTACATCGAGTGTATCGACCGCCTCTACCAGTTCGACACCGAGGGGGGCGAGATCGCCCAGTACCCGGTGCCGCCGCTGCTGATCTCCGGCCTGCGCTTCTGGGGGGAACATTTCGCCCTGCTGATCGAGCCGGCCAACTACCTGGACATGGGCTGGCAGGCGCCCCGGCTGATGGTCTATGACAGCCCGGAACAGCGGCAGGCCCAGTGGTGGGTGGGCCGCGAAGCGCTCTCGGCCCAGGACCCGGGGCGCGGGGTGCTGAAACGCCCCGCCGACTTCGCCGTGGACGCAGCCCTCGACCGGGTATTCATCCTCAATGCCGGCACCAGCCGCGTCGAGGTTTTTCTGCGCGCCCGGCACCTGACCGGCTGGGGCAGCGAGGGGGAGGGGACCGGGCAGTTTCGTTTTGCCGGCGAGCTGGCGGTGCTCGACGGGCTGGCGGCCGGCCGCAGTGTGCAGCGGCGGGTGGTGGGCGGCGGCATCGCCCGCGATGCGGAGGGCAATATCTACGTGGCCGATACCTTCAACAACCGGGTGCAGAAATTCGCCCCATGAGACGGCTGGCGGCACTGATCCTGGTGCTGGGCCTGCGGGAGCAGGTCCAGAGCGGCGAGACCGGCATCCGCGAAGGATACCAGGTCTGGAGCAAGGAGCGCATCCGCTACTACTACACCCGGGTGATGCTGAACCCGGGCAATGCCCAGTTGCGGGTACTGCTGGCCAATGCCTATTACACCGACGGCCAGGTGGCCAGGGCGGGGGACGAGTTGCGCCAGGCCGTTGCCCTGCAGCCCCGGCTGGCCGCTGCCCACAGCAACCTGGCGGTGGTGCTCCAGGCCCAGGGACAGTTGCCCGAGGCCAGGATCGAGTACGAGGAGGCCTTGCGCCAGGACTCGGCGATGGTCGAGGCCCGCGTGGGGCTGGGCACGCTGCTGTGCCGCCTGGGGCTGCCCGGCGAGGGCCTGCCCCATCTGGAACGGGCCCTGGAGTTGGACCCCGCCCAGCCCGGGGTGCGCTACGATCTGGGGGTTGCCTACTTCCGGGCCGGGGACTTCGAGCAGGCCATCCTCCACCTGCAACAGGTGCTGCAGGCCGACTCGCTCAACACCCGGGCCAGCACCGCCCTGGGCCGGGCCTACTACCGGCAGGGTTTGGTCCATCTGCAGGCCAGACAGGCGTCCCGGGCTTTGGAGTGTTTTGCCCAGTCCATCACCTATCACCACGCCGACGAGGATCTGCTCTACGCCAAAGGCCTGGCCCACGTGGCGCAGCAGGAGGACGAGGCCGCCGAGGCGGCCTTCAAGGAGGTCGTGCGGCTGGAAGCGGGATATATGCAGGCCCTGCAGGAGTTGGGGGCCCTCTGCGAGCGGACCCAGCGGCCCCGGGAAGCCCAGTATTATTACCAGCAGGCCGAGAAGTGGGCGCCCCGCTGGCCCATGCTCCAGGCGGTGCGCAATGCCCAGGGCGAGGTGGGGGCCTGGGCCAAGTGAAGGGGGCTCAGCACCGGAGCAGCAGCGTGTGTCGGAAACCAGCGGAAACCAGGGGTGAGCGCAAGGGGTCTTCATCAGTGGCGTCGGGTCTGAGATTGAGGCAGAGACTACTGCGTCTGCGCCTTCAGGGCCAGCCAGGCGGGGCTTGATCAGCCCACTGCGGAGGGGATGCGGGACGAGAGGGTCTCAGTCGGGAGGGTTGGTGGGGAGTGGCGGGGCCTTCCAGGGGGAAGGCGGTAGCACCGGAATCGCTGGTACGACTCTTGCGTTAGAGTAAGCCAATCATTACCCCAAAAGGAGAGGCGCTATGGAAAGAAGGGATTTTCTCAAGTCGGCCGGGATGGTGGGAGCAGCATCGCTTTTGCAGCCTTCCTGGGCCTGGCCCAGCGCCTATCAGGATGCACCGCGCTACTTTGGCCTGCATCCCTTCGTGGCGGCCCACCCCGAAGCAGTGTTCATCAAACGCACCCAGGTGGCCGACAAGCTGGACGGCGCTGCCAAGATGCAGGAGGGCAAGACCCTGGCCCGCGAACTCTTCACCCTGCAGGACACGCCGGGTTTCTCGGTGACCGGCAAGGTGGCCATGAAGCCCAACCTCACCTGCGGCGGTGACGCCACTCCGGCCCTGATGGGCATCATCACCGACGCCGATTTTGTCGAGGGCATCGTCGAGGGCATGAAGGAGAAACTGGGCCTGAAGGGCGAGCAGTTCTACCTGCGCGAGGGCAACCTGCTCGGCGACGCCTACTGCCCCAACAGCAGCTCCATGAACGGCTACAAGCCGGTGGCCGAGCGCACCGGCGCCCAGTTGGCCAGCTTCGACAGCGGCCGCCTGCTCTCGCAGGCGAACCTGACCACCTTCGAGGAAGGCAGCGAGGTGATCTGGCGCGAGGTGCCCGGTGGCGTGGTGTACCAGCGCATCGGTTATGTGGCTCCCATCAACGACGAAGGCGCCTTCAACTTCAACATCGCCAAGTTCAAGACCCACGGCATGGGGGTGACCCTGACGGCCAAGAACTGGCAGGGCACCAACGTCCACCCCTACGTGCACTACTGCAGCGCCGTGAAGCAGCAGTTCGAGGACAGCCCTGCAGCCAGCGATGTGAACCCCGACTACCGCGCCCAGGTCCAGGCCCTCTACGACCGGCACCGCGCCGGCGGGGTGCCCCGTTGGGACCGGCCCGGCACCATCGACAACTGGAACAGCGGCGCCGGCATGGAGACGTGGGCGCAGAAGACCCTCGACAACCACGCCGCCTCGCGGCCCACCTTCCACATGATCGAGGGCATCTACGGCCGCAACGGCAACGGCTTCGAGAAGGGCCCGGGGATCGGCGGCCGGGCCCAGGATTTTATGACCAACCTGGTGGTCTTCGGCCAGAACGCCTTCAAGGTCGATATCATCGGCCACTGGCTGGCCGGTCACGAGCCGGGCAATTTCGGGCTCTTCCACTCGGCGCTGGACCGCGGCCTCAACGACCGGCTCAACCCGCGCGAGATCCCCGTCTACACCTGGGAGGAAGGGCAGCCGGTGAGCCGCACCCTCGACGAGCTGGAGCGCTTCCCGCTGGTCACCTATTACCTGCAGCGCGACTACGGCGGCGAGAAGGAACCGCTCTACCACATGCTCGACCAGCCCTTCGACTACGGCCCGCCCACGGCGGTACTCGAAGAGGTGGGCAATGTGCCGCAGAGTTTCCTGCTGAACCAGAACTATCCCAACCCCTTCAACCCGGCCACCCTGATCGAGTACCGGCTGCCCCGCGACGGGCGGGTGCGCCTGGAGGTGTTCAACGACAGCGGCCAATTGGTCGAGGTCCTGGCCGAAGGCTTCCGGCCGGCCGGCGCCCACGTGGCGTCCTGGAACGCGGGCGGGCGGGCCTCGGGGGTGTACTTCTACCGCTTCTGGACCGAAGGGTTCACCCAGACCCGCAAGATGCTGCTGGTCCGCTGAGTGACAACCGCACTGCGCTGCGGGGAGGATGGGGCCGATATTAGATCTGGACCCCTCACCCCCAAGGTATATGCGCGGTATCGACGCTTTGCCCCTGGCGCTCTTCCTGGTCTTTGAGGCCGGCGCCCTGCTGCTGATCGCAGCCATGATCGAACGCCAGAGAAGTGGCCGTTCCCCGGACCGGGAGCGGCTGCTTCTTTTTTTTGGGCTCTGCCTGATGCCCGCCTGTATGGGGGCGTTGCGCTTCTTCGACCGGCTGGGATGGCTGGTGGGGGTGTGCCTGGCCACGGTGATGGCGACCTGTGCTGCGGGCCTGGCGCTGAGCCTGGTCCCTTGGGCGAGTCCTGCGGGCGCCATGGCCGGCAGCGACACACCCTCAGCCCCGGAGGAAGCTGGGATGAAGGTGTACCAGATCTATTACCAGGGGGAGGTGCTGGGGCTGATTACCAGGGAGGGGATCGACCGGCTGCTCGCCGCGCAGTTGCTCAAACGGCAGCGCACCGTTGAGCTGATCGACGAGTACCGGGCGCGGGCCCGCGAGCAGGGGGTGGCGATCCGCCTGCTCAAGAACCCTGCCAGCGGCCAGGTGCTGGTGAAGGTGGAGCCTAAAACCCCTTGAGCGGGATGGCCTCGTCGATGAGCATGATGGGAATCTCGTCCTCGATGGGATAGAGGTAAGCCCCGTCCTCGCGCACCAGGCCGCCGTCGATGGGTTTTTCCACCTTCCTGCCGACCCGGTTGGTCAGTTGGCCCTGCTGGATACGGCTGTTGATCCGGTCGATCAGGGCCTGTTCGGCCAGATGGACCGGGGTCTTGTTTTCGGGGCAGGCCAGGATTTCGAGCAGTTCCTTGTCGATCATCGGGATTCCCTTTCGGCAGGATTGACCCTATTAAGATAGAAGGAGGGAGGGATTTTCTCCACTCAGGGGAGTTTTTTTCCCACTTTTCCCGGTAAGGGGGAAGTGGTCTGCGGTGACGAAAATAGACATGTATTAATGTTTTTAAAGTAGTTATGAAGAACATCAGCCGTCCAAATTCACTGCGGCCCGGTCCTTGCTCAGGGGGGAGGGAAAGCGATCTGCGAGTAGAGCGCTTTGCCAACGAAAGGGGCAGCCTGTGGAACGAACCGAGCAGCAGACCGAGGTCCAGCACGAGCGCCTGGCACAGATCGTCGAGTGCTGTTTAGAGAGCGAGCCGGCCTACAAACTCTTCGACATGCTGGGGGCCATCTCCCAACTGGATGTCGAGGCCAAGCTGCACTACATGGAATTGGTCCGCGAGTCCGGGGTCTACACCGAGGAAGAGATCCACGCCATCGGGCGCCTGATCCTCAGTGGTTCGGCTCAGTATTTCAAGGATATGATCGACAAGGTGCGCGAGGAGCAGGTCCGCCGCGAAATCGACGAGATGCTCGCCTAGGCGGCGAGTTCCCCTGCGTGTTCCTGGATCTTGCGGATGGCGCGGGCGATATCGCGCATATCTTCTTCGGGGCCCAGCAGCAGGTTCTGGGTGAGCCAGACCGCCTCCTCGGCGCAGATGCGCTCGACCTGCGGGCAACAGACGCGGTCGTAGTCGGGCTTGCCCTTGAAATAGGGGCTGACAAAGGGCGTGTCCTGGAACTTGGTGCGGAAGGCGGCTTCTTTGTACAGCGGCTTGTACCCGGCGCTGCAGGGAATGCCCTCGCGCTGCAAGGCGGCGATGAACCGGTCGCGGGGCAGACCGCCAAAACCCTGGGCCTGGTAGCGGATGATGTACAGGTGATAGGCGTGGGTGGTGATGCGCGGGTCGGGGTCTGTCGTAGAAACTCCCTCGATTTCTCCCAACAAACCAGTCAACAGTTCGGCATTGCGGGTCCGGCAGGCAGTCTGGGCTTCGAGCTCAGCCATCTGGCTGAGCAGCAGGCCGGCCTGGAACTCGCCCAGCCGGTAGTTGCCCCCGACCAGCGGGTGCTCGTACCAGGCGCCCTGCGGGGCGCGGCCGCAGTTGTGCAGGGACCAGGCTCTTTCGGCCAGCCGGCGGTCGTTGGTGGTAATGAAGCCCCCTTCGCCGGCATTGAGGTTCTTGCTGGCCTGGAAGCTGAAGGTGCCCAGATCCCCGATGGCTCCCACCTTGCGCCCCTTCCAGGCGGCGGCGTGGGCCTGGGCCGAATCCTCGATCAAAAAAACTTTGTGTTTGCGGGCCAGCTCGCCCAGCGCATCCAGATCGGCGGGCCGGCCGGCGACGTGGACGGCGACGATGGCCCGGGTGCGCTCGGTGATGGCTGCCTCCACCGAAGCCGGGCAGAGGTTGTAGGTGCCCGGCTGCACGTCGGCGAAGATGGGGATGCCGCCCACCATGGCGACGGCACTGGCGGTGGCGATGAAGGTATAGGCAGGGACGATGACTTCGTCGCCCGGCTGCAGGTCGATGGCCTCGAGGGCCACCTGCAGGGCGACGGTGCCGTTGCTGACCGCCACCCCGAACTGGGCGTCCTGGAAGGCGGCGAAGCGCTGCTCGAAGGCGGCAACCTTGTCGGCCAGGAACCAACGGCCGCTATGCAATACCTCGAGCAGCACCGCCTCGTCAGCGGCGGTGATGACCGGCCAGGAAGAAAAAGGGGCGCGCCGAACCGGCTCGCCCCCGTTGATCGCCAATTGTGCCATGGCGCTCTAGAGGGAACGGCCCTCTTCTTTGAGGAATTGCCTGAGCCCCTTCTTGTTGAGGGTGCGCAGGGCGCGCGCCGAGAGCCGGACCGTGACGGTGCGGTTTTCCTCGGGGATAAAGATGCGCTTGGTGACCAGGTTGGGCTGCTGGAAGCGCCGGGTCTTGCGGTTCGAGTGGCTGACCGTGTTACCAGCCAGGCGACGCTTCCCGGTAATTTCACATGTACGCGACATTTCCTGCTCCTTTGCAAAAGAAAACTAAAAATAGTTGCCCACTAGACATAAGTCAAGGGTGCTGCTTGACAATACTCGGGTCAGCCCGCACCTTAATTATTGAAGATTATATGTCTTGCGCTAAGCGTGAGGGTCGTGTTCCGGAGCTGATGAACAAGTCCTGTCTGCGGGTGATGAGTTGTTTGGCGGTGCTGCTGGGCAGCGCCGTGGCGCCAGGGGCCGAGGTCCGGGTGGTGGCCAGTCAGCCGGAACAGGTGCGGCTGGTGTGGCAGGCCGATGCCGACCAGTTGGCCTCCGGGGAGGCGCAGACCTGCTGGGTGGGTTTGCCCCAGACCGGCGAGCCCAGCCTCGAGGTGATCGGGGTGCACCCGGCCGGCGAATTGGCGGTGGCGCCGCAGGGCGAGGTGTGGTGCACGGCCCGGGGCCCGGCCCGCCTCAGCGCCGTGGGATATGTGCGGGATCAGCGGGTGGTCGGGGTGACCTTTGGGCCGCAGCAACTGGGGAAGGACCGGGTGAGCCGGTACGACCAGGTGGAGGTGGTGGTGCATTTTGGCGGGAGTGGGGTATCGTCGCCGGTGCGCCCGGACCGCTGGGGGGAGGAGCTGTACCAATCCCTGCTGGTCAATTACGAGCAGGCCAGGGGTTGGCGGCACCGGAATCGCGGGGCGGCCAAGCCGGCCCAAGCGCCGGAGGGCCAGACCTTCAGGGTGGTGGTGCGCGAGTCGGGCATGTACCGGATCACCGGTCAGGATCTGGCGGCGGCGGGAGTGGAGTTGGCGGGCCTGGACCCGGCGCAGATCGCCCTGCAGTACGGCGGCGGGCGCGCCCTGCCGGTGTTGCGGCCGGCCGAATTGGACCTGGCCGAGGTGGCCACGGTGGTGGAGGACGGCGGGGACGGGCGTTTTGATCCCGAGGATTATCTGCTCTTTTACGGCGAGGGGCTGGAGCGCTGGGAGTACCAGCGCGACACCGGGCGTTACCTCTACCGGCGCAATCTCTATACCCGCGACAACGTGTACTTCCTGGTGCTGGGCGCCGCGACGGGCAAACGGGCGCAGCGGCGCAGTGGCGCCCTGGCCGACAGCGCCCCCCAGCGGCCGGCCAGCTACCGGGCCCGCCTCCACGAAGAGTCCGAAGAGCGCATCCTCATCCAACACAAAGACATCAATTCAGGCTACGAATGGTATTGGCAGGAGTTCACCGGCAATGCCCGCAACTTCCCGCTGACCGTCCAGGGGGCGGCTGAGGGGCCGGTGCAGATCCGCCTGGCGTTTTTTGGCAACACGGATGCGGAACACCCCTTTGTGGTGAAATGGAACGACGCGGAGGTTGGCCGGGTATCCTTCAAAGGCTCGAAGCCGGACACCCTGAGGCTCGAGGCGGCCCAGGGGGTGAAGGAAGGGCAGAACGCCCTGGGATTGGTGCACCTGAACAAACAGGGCACCCGCTTCGACTGGTACGAGCTGGAATACAGCCGGGCCTTTCTCGCTCAGCGGGGGGAACTGAACTTTGAGTACCCGGTGAGTGGAGGGGTGAGCGAATTCGCCCTCAGCGGTTTTGGCGAGGGCCGGCCGCGCCTCTTTGATGTTTCCGCCAACCTGGCCGAGATCGACGACTTCGCCTACGACCAGGCCACCGGCCGGGTGCAGTTCCAGGACGGCCCCAACGAGATTCCCCACCACTACCTCGCAGTCCTCCCCTCGCGCTGGAAACGCCCTTTCCGCATTGAAAGCGCCGCCCCGGCCGGGCTCAAAGCCGCCGGACAGGGCGCCGAGTACGTGCTCATCAGCCACGGGGATTTTATGGACGCGGCCCAGCGCCTGGGGCAGTGGCGGGCCCGGGACGACCGCTTCGGCCGGCCCTTCTCGGTAAAGGTGGTCGATGTCCAGGCGATCTACGACGAATTCTCCGGCGGCCTGGTCGATCCGGCGGCGATCCGGAATTTCCTGCGCTATGCCTACGAACACTGGGACCCGATCCCTGCTTTCGTAACGCTGGTAGGAGATGGGGTTTACGACCTTAAGAACAACTGGGGTACGGGACCTGGGAGCTGGATTCCACCCTATGAGGATGGGAACAGTACTTACGACGAATGGTACGTGCGGGTGGCCGGCGAGGAGCCCGACGTGTATCCGGATATCGCCATCGGCCGTTTGCCGGTGCAGACTGCCGCCCAGGCCGAGGGGGTGGTGGACAAGCTGATCAACTACGACCGCAATCCCCAGGTCGGCCCCTGGCAGACCCGGGTGTTGCTGGTCTCCGACGACACGCACCACCCGCAAACCCCGAATGTCCCTGAGGACTATTTCCTGAAATCCGCCGAGCAGGTCGCCGCCAACAACCTGCCCGAGGATCTCGACCTGGTGAAACTCTATATCGGGAAATATCCGCTGGAGGGCCGCACCAAGCCGCGGGCCCGGGACGAGTTCATCCGCCGCTTCAACGAAGGCGCCCTGGTGCTGACCTATATCGGCCACGGCAACCCCGAGGTGCTGGCCCACGAGCAGATCTTCCTGGTCTCGCGGGACCTGGCCGCCATCAACAACGGCCGGCGGCAGCCTCTCATGTACACCGCCGCCAGCCAGGTGGGGGTCTTCGACGATCCGGCGCGCGAGTCCATGCCCGAGATCCTGCTCAATATGCCCGAGGGCGGGGTGATCGGCATGATCTCGGCTACCCGGGTCGGTTACCAGCTCACCAATCTGGGGCTGGCCCGCACCTTTTTCACCCGGATGTTTCGCTCCGGGCGCGACCACGTGCCCCTGGGGCTGGCGCTGATGGAGGCCAAACAGCTGGTCGTGGCAGACAACACCGAAACAGGCCGGCAGAATGTTCAACGGTACTCACTCTTTGGTGACGCTGCCACCCGCCTGGCCCAGCCTCGCTACCAGATCGAGCTGCAGGCGCCCGATACCCTGCGCGCCCTGCAGGAGGTCCACCTCAGCGGCCAGCTCCGCGACCCTGCGGGGGACGCCGCCGGCGACTTCAACGGTCAGGTCTGGGTGCAGGCCTTCGACTCGGCGGTGCCCAGCGAGCTGGAGGGGTTGTCCTACATCCAGCAGGGGGCCCCGATCTTCCGCGGCATCTTCAAGGTGGCACTGGGCCGCTTCGAGGCCACCTTCCGGGTGCCCAAGGACATCAGCTACCAGGCCAATAAGGGGCGGATCAGCGCCTACGCCTGGAGCGCGGACAAACCCGCGGCCTTTGGCGCCGTGGGCAGCCTGGTGATGGCCGGCACCGCTGCCGGGGTGGCGCCTGATGAGGAGGGGCCGCAGATCAGCCTGGCTTTCCAGGGGCGTCCGGGCTTCAAGAGCGGCGACCTGGTGCCGCCCCGCCTGGTGATCGAGGCTGAACTGAACGACCCCAGCGGCATCAACGTCACTGGCGAAACCGGCCATGAGATCGAGTTGCGTCTCGACGAGCAGGTGCTCAAGCTGACCGACTTTTTCAGCAACCAGCAGGGCGACTACCGGAACGGAAGCCTCAGTTACGAACTGCCGCTGCTGGAACCGGGAGACCACACCATTCGTCTCAAAGCCTGGGATACCTTCAACAATTCGGCCCACGCCGAGGTCCAGGTGTCCGTGGAGGAAGGGGCACAGTTCGCCCTCTCCGAAGTGCTCTTCCACCCCAATCCCATGCAGGAAAGTGGTTATTTCACCTACTTCCTGGCCGAAACGGCCAGCCGGGTGGATATCCGCGTCTATTCGCTGGCCGGCCGGCTCATCGACCAGATAACGGGCACCGCCCGCCTGGGGTACAACCAGGTCGCATGGACCCCGCCGGTGCAACTGGCCAACGGCAGTTACCTCTACCAGCTCGAAGTCAGCCGCCCGGAGGGCAGCCCGGTCCAGCAGTCGGCTGTCCTCCAGGTGATGAAATAAGACCACCAATCAGGAGCCTTGCCCTTGCAGGAGTGCTAGAGGAGAGAAGTGCAGCACCCAGTTCCACTGCCATTCCCAAGGAGGAATACCGCTCATGAAGAAACTCACCGCACTCCTGCTAGTCGCCAGCCTGGGCCTCGCCGGGCAGGCCGCCGCCACGCCCGAAAGCCGGGCTGCCGTGCTCTTCCTGCTCATCGAGCCGGGCGCCCGCGCCAGCGGCATGGGCGAGTCCTATGTGGCCATCGCCGATGACGCCACCGCCAGCTATTTCAACCCGGCGGCCCTGTACGGGCAGACCCAGCACCAGGTGGGCCTGACCCATATGAAGTGGCTGCCCGGCCTGGCCGATGACATGTCCTACAACTTTTTGGCCTACTCGCAGCCGGTCGAAGGCTGGGGCAATATCGGCCTCAACCTCTCCCTGCTGAACCTGGGCGAGCAGACCCGCACCGACGAGCGGGGCAATGTGCAGGGCAGCTTCAGCAGCTACGACATGGCGGTCTCGGCGGCGTATGGCGCCCAGATCAGCAACAACATGTCGGCGGGCATCGGCCTCAAGTTCATCCGCAGCAACCTGGCCACCACTGGCGCCGGCATCGAGCGCGGCAAGGGAGTGGGCAACAGTTTCGCCGCCGACCTGGGCCTGCTCTGGCGCCTGACCCCGGCCCTGAATTTTGGCGCCTCCCTGCGCAACCTGGGTCCCAAGATCGCCTATATCGACGCCAGCCAGGCCGACCCGCTGCCCCAGCATCTGGTGGTGGGTATGGCGTACAAACTGCTGGACTCCGAATACAACGACGTGCTGCTCTCCCTCGACCTGTACAAGCCGCTGATCGCCAACAGCTCCTTCATGGGCAACCTGGTCAAGGCCTGGGCCGACGAGAGTATGGCCAACGAGATCAAGGAGATGGATCTACACGTGGGCGGGGAGTACAAGTACGGGCTCTCGGCCAAACAGGACGAGATGTTCATCGCCCTGCGCGGCGGCTATTCCCTCGACCACGACGGCGACCTCAATCTGTGGACCGCTGGCCTGGGTCTAAAATTCAACATCTTCCAGGTGGACGCGGCCTATATCTTCGGGGGCAACGACAATCCCCTGCAGGACAACACCCGCTTCTCCCTCAACCTCATTTTCTAAGGGGAGGACGGGGTTTACCCGGCCGCTGATCACATCTTGTCAAAACTGAGACTGCTGCTGGCCAGTGTGCTGCTGGCCTGGAACGCCGCCCAGGCGGCCCAGGAATGGCGGATACTGGCCCTGCGCGTGGATTTCCCCGCCGAAACGCCGGATGAGGCCAGCACCAGCGGCCAGGGGCCCTTCGACCTGAGGCCCCGGGCCGAGGCTTTGCCTCAGTACCTGGCCCCCTTCGATACCCCGCCCCACGACCGGGCCTATTTTGAGCGCCAGCTCCAGGCCCTGTCGCGGTACTACCGGGTGGTTTCCGAGGGCCAGGTGCAGATCGATTTCGGGGTGTTTCCCGCCGAGGATCAGCGGGCCTATACCCTGTCGCGGCCGGCCCTGTATTACGGCATCGGCCGCACCCGCGAGCAGATCGGCCAGCGCTGGGGCGAGTTGCTGCGGGAGGCGGTGGCCCTGGCCGACGCCGACCCGCAGGGGCCGCGTTTCGCCGACTACAACAGCTTCCTCGTCTTCCACGCCGGCATCGGCCACGAGACCGGCGAGTTGAACGATATCCGCTCGGTGTACCTCTCGGCCGAGGACCTCAAACTCTACCTAGATCAGCCACTGCGCGCCGACGAGGGGCAGACCCCCATCGCCGCCGCCTGGATTTTGCCCGAGGCGGTGAGCCCGCGCGGTCAGGCCGGGTTAATCGGCCTGCTGGCCAAGTTCTTCGGGCACCAACTCGGCCTGCCCGGGCTGTCGAACTTCGAGGCCGGGTTGCCGGCCACCGGCGGCTGGAGCCTGATGGACGTGGGCGCCAACCGGCTGGGCTACGTGCTGCAGGGGGATTCCCTGCAGGCAGTTTTTGGTTTTGCCCCGCCCCACCCCGAGGCTTGGAGCAAGGCGCGCCTGGGCTGGATCTCGCCCCTGGAGGTGCGGCGCGACACCACGGTGGCGGTGGTGGCCACCGATCGTTCCAGCCAGTTGCCCAAGGCCCTGCGCATTCCGCTGGCCGGCGGCGAATACCTGTTGCTCGAGAACCGCCAGCAGCGGGGCCACCGCGGCCTGCCCGAGGGGGTGCGGGCCCCGTACCAGGACGACGAGACGGTCTGGCTCGACTCCTCCCAGTTCCAGGTGGAGGAGGGGGTATGGACCAGCATGGACGAGTACGACGCCTTTGTGCCCGGCTCGGGTATACTCATCTGGCATGTGGACGAGCGGGTGATCGCCGAGAAAGGCCCTGCCGGCACCCTCAACGACGACCCCATCGAGCCGGGTATCTTCTTGCACGAGGCCGACGGCCACCGCGATATCGGCAATCCGGTTTTCGAGCGCATCGATCAGATCGAGGGCTCGCCGCAGGATCCCTTTTACCTGGGTCAGGAGGGCAACCCGCGTTTCGGGGCCAGCACCCTGCCCGCCACGCGCAGCAATACTGGGCTGGACAGCGGCGTCGACATCGAGGTGCTCTCGCCTCCCGGCGACACCATGCTGGTGCGCATCTCCTTTGCCCAGACCGCGCGGGGCTGGCCCCTGGCGGTGGGGGCGGCGCAGCGCCTGCAGGGGGCCGATCTGGACGGGGACGGCAAACCCGAGTTGCTGATCCAGGGCGAGGGTGGCCTGCAGGTGGCCAAGGCTGAATCCGGGGTGTTGTGGTCCATTCCGGGGGCCCGCCTGCTGGCCGCCGGGGACGGGGACGGGGATGGGAAGAGGGAATTGTTCGTCGCGCAGGGCAACGAGGTGAGCCGCTGGCAGCTGGGCGCGGCAGGGCCGCAGTGGCAGCGCGAGCTGGGCATGGCCACCGGCAGCGGGGTGCTGGCTGTGGATCTGGGGCTCTTTCCGGGCCGGCCCATCCTGGCTCTGAGCGGCGCGCAGCTGGTTTTGCTCGACGCGGGCACCGGGGAAGTGGTGCGCCAGGAGGCCCTGCCGGCTTTGAGCCTGGCGGCGGCCGATCTGGATGGCGACGGGCAGCGCGAATTGATTGGTTCCGGGATGGGAGGATGGCAATTGCAGACGTCGGGCAGCCGGGCGCTGTGGGCCAATGAGACCCTGCCCGCGGTGGCCGGCGACCTGGACGGTGACGGGGCGGCGGAACTGGTGCTGAGCCGGGCCGATGGCCGGGTCGAGGTGCTGGGCAAGACGCCCTGGCAGATGGAATCGGGCGATACGCTGGCGGCTTCCCCGGCGCTGGGCGACCTGGACGGGGATGGATTTTTGGAGGTGGTGGCGGTGGGGCGGAACGGGGTGTATGCCCGGCGCGCCGACGGCAGCCTGCAGAGCAACTTTCCGGCACGCCTGTCCCGCGCGCAGCGGGCCGGGGCTTTGCAGTGGTCGCCGGCCCTGCTCGACCTGGATGATGATGGCCGCCAGGAGGTGGTGGTGGGCAGCGCGAATGGCGTGTACGGCCTGGGTCAGGATGGACAGGTGCTGGCGGGATTCCCGCTGCTGACCGGCGAAGGGGTAGTGGCTCCGCCCGTGGCCCTGGATCTGGATGGGGACGGCGAGTTGGAGCTGGCGGCGCTGGCCGGAGAACACCTCTATCTGTGGGACCCCGGAGATTGGGCTGCGCCCTACCGTGGGCGGGTAGCGGGCTGGGCGCAGGCGGGGGCCGATGCCGAAGGCACCCATGCCTATACGGCCACCCGGCAGGTGCCCCATGCCGATACCGCGGCGCCGCTCTTGCCCGAGGCGCGGGTCTATTGTTATCCCAACCCGGTGGGCAAGGATGAGCAGGCCCACCTGCGTTTCGAGCTCAACCAGCCGGCCCAGGTCGAGCTGGAGGTCTTTGATCCGCTCGGCACGCGGGTGACCCACCTGCAGGCCGAGGGCATGCTGGCCGAGAACGAGCTGAGCTGGCCGGTGACCCACTATGCCAGCGGCCTGTACCTGTGCCGCCTCGAGGCCCGGGCCGCAGACGGCAAGAAGGGGTCGGTGGTGGTGAAGATGGCGGTGAGCAAATGAGGGTGTTGCTCCTCCTGTTGTTTCTCCCCCTTGCCGCCCTGGCCCAGAACCATCCCGAGCTGGACTGGCAGGTCATCGAGTCCGAGCATTTCCGGGTGT
>JADZBP010000304.1 GCA_020852055.1 Candidatus Latescibacterota bacterium | reverse complement strand
GCCAAGGAGGATCAGTACCAGTCGCAGGTGAAGATCGAAGGGGGCGCGCCCGACCCCTTTGTGGATCTCGACGGCGACGGCCAGATCGAGATGCTGGCCGCCATCACCAACGAATACGGCGACGGCCGGACCTGGCTGGCGATCTTTGGCGCCGACCAGGGGGAGCGCCGCTTCGAGGCCCCGGATCTGCGCGTCCTCGCCGTCGAGGATCTGGACGGGGATGGCCGGCTGGAGATCTTCCTGCAACAGACCGACGGCCTGCTGCGCCTGGCCAACTTCACCGGATCGCAGTTGGTGGACCGCTGGCAAGGACACGGCGCCGAACCCCTCTTCCAGCCTCCACCCCCGGAGCAGGACCTGGCCCGCACCCTGGGCGCCCGCAATACCCTGAAGAATCCCCAGGTCTGGCGCGAGGCTGCCGGGGCACGGCCTTTTCTGATGAAAGACGCGGGCAAGATTTTCAGTTGGGAGTTGGCACCGGGGGGATCGTTGACGCGATTGCGGGAGATCATCCATCACCCGGCCCTGCCCACTGCCCCCGACCCCGCCCACCCGGCGCCCTACACCTGGGATGGCCAGCAACTGGTGGTGCCTGGTCTCGCGCCGCAGACCGTTCCCACCCGGCGCACCTATCTGGCGCCCCCGCCCCTGGCGGGTCTGCTGGGCGGCCAAGTGCGCATCATTGCGCGCGATCACCAGGGCAACCTGCGCGCCCTGGCGCCCGACGGCAGCGACGCCGGGGTGCTGGTGCGCCAGAGTCCGGCCTTTGCCAATGTCCTCCACAGCACCGAGTACCCGCAATTGTGCGACGTGGATGGGGATGGGCAGATGGAGCTACTCGCCTCGACCCTGGAGGCGGAGGGCCGTGCCGCCGTGGTGGCCGTGGATGGGGAGGGACAGGTCAAACTCCGCCTGCCCCTCGCCGAGGGCGCCAGCCAGTTATGCCTGGGACCCACCGGCCGGATGAAGGAGGGGGGCCGCTGGATCGCGCTGCGTTTCATCCCGCCCCTGGACCACCCGTACGTGGCGGTGTACGAGGGGCGCAATGGCAGGGAATTGTGGCGGCGGGAGCATTTCGGGTTCTACGGCGAGCGGGGGGTGAAGTTCGCCCTGCACACCCCCACCGCAGTTCTCGACTACGATGGGGACGGGACCGACGACTTCCTCGCCCAGTCCGAGAACTTCTACAACCTCGTCGAGGGCACCACCGGCAGGGAGTTGTTCACCCCCATGCCGGTACACTCCGACGCGGTGCCGGGCCACTGGACCGCGTACGCCACCCCCATGCTCGTCGATCTGCTGGGAGAGGGCCGGCCCAAGGTCTTCTTCAGCCGCTCCTTCCAGCTGACCGCCGTGAGTGAGCTGGAGGGCCAACCCTTCTGGCACTGGGGACTGACGCGGGACACCACCGCCCGCAGCCATGCCGGCCTGGGGGACCTGGACGGGGACGGGCGCATCGAGATCGTCGTCTCGCAGGCCGACGGCCTGTTGACCGCCCACCATCCAGAGCCGGCAACCCATCCCTGCCCCACCTGTCCACCCGCGGGGACCGACCGGTGCGCCGGCCAGGTGCGCTGGACCTTCCGCCTGCCCCCGCCCCTGAGCGATCTCACCGCCGCCGACCTCGATGGTGACGGCTGCGACGAATTGTTGCTGGGCACCGGCCAGGGCCTGTGCTGCCTCAAGGAGGTGCAGGGCCAACCCACCGTGCTGTGGACCCTGGATCTGGGCCGGACGGTGGGCGCCCCCATCCTGGCTGACCTCTCCGGCAAAGGCCAACCCGCCATTCTCGTCCCCACCGAGGACGGGTTGCTGCACTGCCTCTTCTAGTCGGTACGCAGCTTCAGACGGAGCACTCGCTGCAGCTTGGGCTCGTACCCGTGACCGAAGAACCCAAAGATATACTCGAACTCCCGCTCGCTGGTCTGGACAAAGCGCCCGTTCATGGCGCAGTGGTGGGTGGTGAAGGCGTTGCCCTCGTGGTCGCGCTGCACCAGGTGCTCCGGTTTCCAGGTGCGCCCCTCGTCAAAGCTGCGGGCCAGGTTCAGGCCGAAGAGTTCCTGCTCGGGCAGGTCGTAGTAGGTCCGCGAATAGGGCAGCCGGCAGCCGATCAGGAAGGACCCATCGGGCAACACCACTCCCATGCCATTGGTGGCCCCGGTGCCGGGCAGGTTGGTCGGCTCCGGCGTTGACCAGGTCTGCCCCTCGTCGCCGGACTCCGAGCGGAAGAACCAGGTGTCGGCGGTGTCGCCCCCCGGCACCCCGCGCCCCAGGCCCTCGCGGCCGCGGATGATGGAGACGATCCGGCCCTCACGGGTGTGGAACAGGGTCTGCTCGTTGAAGCCGGCCGGCTGCGCCGGGTTGTCACGGATGGCCAGATCCGGTTCATAGGCCACGGTGACGAAGCGCCAGGTGCGGCCGTCGTCGTCGCTGAGCAAGACCCCGCTGCGCCAGTTCTCCCCCCGCTTATCCAGCCCCCACATGGTGAAGAGCAGCCGGCCCGAGGGCAGCTGCAATCCACCTTCGAGGAACTTCTCGCCCATGAAGACCCCGGGGGGCCACTCGACGATATCCACCTGCGAGGTCCCTCGTTCGCGCCGCGCGTACAGGGTCATGTAATCGCGCATCGACATGTCGCGGTGTCGGGTGCCCTCCTCCCCTTCCAGCACCTGATGGATACCCGTGTACAACACCGTGCCGGCGCGGGTGCGGAAGAAGGGGCCGAAACCAAAACTCTCTCTCTTTAGATCTTTGACCCGCGGCAGGGTCACCAGCTCAGGGGCGGTCCAGGTCCTGCCCCCGTCGCGGGTGTAGACCACGTGGTCGTGGGTGCCCACCCAGTCGTCCTCGCAGTAGTCGGCGATCAGGCTGTGACCGAAGCGAAAGCTCAGCGCCCCGTCATCCTCCGCGAACAAGGTGCCGCTGATGATGTCGCGATAGCCCTGCTCACGCAGATCGAGGAAGGATTCCAGACCGGTGATGGTTATCTGGTTGTGGCGGGTACTGTTCATCGGACCTCTCCTGGCAGGTGGTAGGCGATCAATGTACACCATCCCCCCGGCGGAACAAGGCCGCACGGCAACTCCATCCGCGAGGAGGCCGGCCCACCCTCGGGGTGGCTCCCTCCCGGTCAGTACCTGAGCAGCCTTCTTGACACTCTGCCAGCAGAGGGTATTATACAAATATATGAAAATACAATTGCCCTCTTTTTACAGGAGATGCCGGCCATGTCCCTGGTCAAGATCGGCGCCAGTCGCCAGGTGGTGATTCCAAAGAAGATCCACGACCAACTCGGCCTGAATCCAGGTGATTACCTCGAAGTCGAACTGCGCAGCGGCAGGGTGGTTTTCACCCCCAAGGCGCTGGTTGACAAAAGGCTGGAGGAAGGGCTGGCAGATATCAAGGAGGGGCGTGTCCATGGGCCTTTCTCCTCGGCTCAGGAGTTGGTGCGCTCGCTGCGTAAAACGGCCAACCCCCAAAAGACCCGGAAAGCCTGATGCGGCTCCATTACACCGAGCGCTTCGGGCGCAGTTATGCCGAAGCGCCGGCGCATATCCAGCGGGCCTTTGATCGCCGGATCGAACTCCTGGTCGGCAACCTTCGCCACCCTTCCTTGCGAGCCAAGACGTACGACGAGAAGCGGGATATCTGGCAGGCGCGGGTGAACGACGACTGGCGGTTCTTCTTCAGGATTGTGGGCGACGCCTACTATCTCCTTGACCTCACCCCCCACCCGAAATAAAACCCTCCACTCCGGGGGCCTCCTCGCCCGCACCACGCAGTGCCAAATCCAAGGCCGACTCCCTCTGATGTGAGGGACAATGGCAACTCTGGCCGAAACGGCTGGTCGATGGGTTCCGAAACGGGTGGCAACCGTGGATTGAAACGGGTGGCAATCGGCGCCGAGACACACGCCGAGAAGGCCGACTCCACCGGATCGGGAAAACCGCGCGCCGGCCCCCGACCAGAACCTATCAAGCCCCTAGCTGCCTTTGGTCCGCCGGGGCTTCGCCCCTATGGGCGCCCGGCCCGCAGACTGCCGTAGGGATCACTTATTCGATCACCATCCTCGCTGAACAGGATCTCCGAGAGCCTGATGACACCACTTCCGCCGCTCGTATCGGCAGTGGGAAAAACTTCTGAAAACACCTCTCGATTGAGAATTCCGCGGATCTCCTCTTTAATAGAAGTGAGGTGTTCCACGTCCCTAAGCTGGTCTTGGGTTGTGCGACTAATAGCCGAGAGGATAACGACCCTAATCTTTTTCATGTAGGGGTCCATCTTCTTCGGTAAGGTGGTGTCCTTCGCCAGGTCAGCGGCTGTTTTTTCTCCGGCTTCGTCTATCAGCCCTAGTCGGACGCTGACCAAGACGGGATGTAGGGGATCTCCTGGCCGGTCGCACATGATCTTCCGGGTTCCTGTCGCCTCATAATAGTAGGGCAATTGCGCAGCATCTGAAGTCCGGTTAAGGGTTGCTGACTGCACGGTCTGTGGCGTGACCTGTGCCGGCCCAATCTCTCCTTGGGCGCTTTCCACCATCAGTTTGGTGATGCGTGTGGCGAAGGCCGGCTCCACAAAACCCATGATCTTGGCCCGTTGTGCCGGCTGCAGCTTCTGCATCAGTCGCGCCACCGTGGTGTCGCTCAACTCGCCGTTCCGCTGCAGGATCTCGGCGGCGTTGGCCGCCTGGATCTTGTTGAAGAGGG
>JADZBP010000303.1 GCA_020852055.1 Candidatus Latescibacterota bacterium | reverse complement strand
GATGGAGGTATCGCCAACCCTGGCGAGCTCGAGATCGGGGCTCGTGGCTGCCGGCGCGCCGGACCGGGGTTCGGTCTGGGACCCGCAGCCGGCAAGGGCGGCAAGCAGCGCCACGCGACCGAATCGGCTTGCTGCAGCCTTGCCCTTGCTGTACACTGCTCGTGTCTTGCTCATCTGCAGCCGGCTCCTGATTGGTCATGGGTGTGCATCACGCGGCAATAATAAAACACCATCTTCCCCACCGTCAAGGAATGGCACGCCGTCACCTCGTCCTCATCTTTTTCGTTGCCCTGGTCCTTCGCCTCGGCTACCTGCTCGAGATGCACGCCTCCCCCTATTTCTCGGTTCTGGTCCTGGATGCCGAGGAATACGCCTTCCTGGGGGAGGCCATCGCCAAGGGGAACTGGGCGGCGGGTGTTGGCGCCACCTATGTGCACGGTCTCCTCTACCCCGTGATCCTGGCCCTCTTCAACCTCGTCGGCGCCGGCCACACCGCGGTCCGGGTCTTCCAGGCTTTGCTCGGAGCTGGGTCCTGCGCGCTGATCTACCAGGTTGCCCAGGCGGTCTTCCCGCGCCCCACCCCCCTGCTGGCCGGACTCTTCGGCGCCGGCTACTGGCTGCTGATCTTCTACACCGGAGAGTTGCTGACAACCACCCTGTCCGTATTCCTGGAATTGCTGCTCGTCACCCTAGTGCTGCGGCATGCGCGGCGCCCGTCGTCCGGGATGGCCGCCGGCGCCGGCCTGGTGCTGGGCCTGCTCACGGTAACCCACAACACCGCCTTTTTCCAGTTCCCGGTGGTGGCCTGGGGCCTGTGGCGGGGTTCCTCCTCCCATGGCCGCGGCCGGCGACTGTGGCTAGCCGCTGCCCTGGGCCTCGCCCTGGTTCTGGTCCCTTTCATCCTGCGCAACCTGCTGGTCCAGGGCTCCCTCCTGCCCGCGCAGGGCGCGTGGAGTCTGTACCTGGGCACCAATGCCGACGCCGACGGCACGCCCTACGCCCGCCAGGGCCTCGACTGGCAGCGCCTCGAGACCCTTCCCTACCAGGCCGGCATGGCCGCGTCCGCCTCCGAAAAGGCCCGCTTCTACCTCGAGGCCTCGGCACGCTTCGTGCTCGAGCATCCAGGCGCCTATCTCGGCCTCCTCTACCACAAATTCCGGCTCTTCTGGAATGCCTTCGAGGTGCCGATCAGCGAGGACCTGGCCTATTACCAAACCCATTCACGCCTGCACCGCCTGCTAATACTCGACTTCGGCCTGCTGGCTCCTCTGGCGCTGGTGGGCTTGGTCTGGGGTTGGAGGCGTCGCTGGCAGTGTCCTTTTTTGGCGGGGCTGGTGCTGAGCCACCTGGCAGCCGGGATGGCCTTCACGGTATGCGCCCGGTACCGGTTGCCCGCCCTGCCCCTGCTCCTGCCCTTCGCCGCGGAAGGGGTGCGACGGGGGGTCGCGATCCTGCGCCGCCGCCAACCGCGCCGGAGTGCGGTGTTGTTGGCTTCCCTGGGGGCGGCAATGGCGCTGGTGCATACCGGGGTGAATCCCCGAGAGGTGAACCCGGTTCGCTCAGCCTGGCTGCAGGGGCATGTGCTCATGCGCCAGGGGCAGTATGCCCGCGGCGAAGAGGCTTTCCTCCGGGGTCTGGACGAGACCGGTCCGGATCCGGATATCTACAACAGCCTGGGGGCGGCCCGGGAATGGTTGGGCCGGGAGCCCGAAGCCGAAGCCGCCTACCTCGAAGCCCTGCGACTCGCCCCCGAACACTCCCGCCCTCGTCTGAACCTCGGCAAACTCTATCTCAAACAGGCGCGCCTCGGCGAAGCCGAAACCGCCCTGAGAAGCGCGCTGCGCGACGACCCCCGGCCGGGCACCCAGTACGAGGGTCGGGTCCTCCTGGGACAGGTGCTTCGGCGGGTCGGCAGGGAAGCCGAAGCGAGGGCGGTTCTGGCCCAGGCCGCACAACTGGCCCCAAGGGGCACCGCGCCCTGATCGGCATTTGGGTGGCGGGCGAAAGTTTGACATTTCCCTATTTTCGGCGTATATAAACTGGCCGTCCAAACCACCTTCCCCTCGGTGAGGAACATACCATGGGTAAGTGCAGTTCGTTCACCCAGCTTCTGGCGCTGGCCGCCGTGTGGGCCCTGGGAGGCTGTGATTCCGGTCCTTCCGCCCCCAGGGAGCAGGCCACCTGGGAGGTGATCCAATCCAGCATCCTGGCCGCCAACTGCACCAGCTGCCACGCCCCGGGCACGAGCATCGCCCGGCAGTCCGGCCTGGTGCTGACCGAGGAGGAGGCCTACAACCAACTGGTCAATGCCCTACCCCGCAACCAGGCGGCGGCGGGCGATGGGCTGGTGCGGGTAAGCAACAAGGGCCTCGCCGGGCTCGACCAGAGCTATCTGTGGCACAAGATCAATGCCGATGCGCACCAGCACGCCCAGGGGGAGGGTACCGCGTACGGGGAGACCATGCCGCCGGGCGGGCCGGCGCTGACGCGGGGTGAGCTCGAGTTCATCCGTGCCTGGATCCTGGCCGGAGCTCCCAGGAAGGGGGTCGTGGCCGACCCCGCCCTGCTGGCCGACACCTACCGCCCGGCAGCAGAGCTTTTTTCGGCACCCTCGCCACCAGCCAAGGGCAGACAACTGCACCTGGGTCCCTTTGCGGTGGCGCCGAACTTCGAACGCGAGGTTTTCTACTACCAGCCACTCGACAACAACGCCGATCTCTTCGTCAACCGCATCGAGGTAGCGATGCGGCCCGGCAGTCACCACTTCCTCGCCTACTTTTTCCCGGACTACACCCCGGCGCAGGTCATTCCCCCGCCGGAGGTCCTGCGGGACCTGCGGGATGCCAGTGGCAGTTATGTCGATGAAAACGGCAACGATCTCTTCGACTGGCGGGTGATGCAGTACCACAAACCCATCGCCATTTCCCAGCTCAGGCGTCTGGATTACCAACTGCCTCCGGGGGTGGCGATCCGCCTGCCGGCGGGAAGCGGCATCGATCTGAACGCCCACTACGCCAACTACTCGGACCAGGAGATCCAGGGCGAAGCCTATCTCAACCTGCACCTGCTAGAGCCCTCGGAGGTGCAACACGAGGTCGAGGTCTTTGCCTTGAGCAACTTCGACATCGACCTCCCCCCGGGGCAGGTGACCACCCTGGAAAAGGAGTTCCGTTTCAAGAAGAAACGGCATATCCTGCAGCTCGTTTCCCATGCCCACGATCGGATGACCGAGTTCCGGGCCACCGTGGCCGGGGGCCCGCGCGACGGAGAATTGATCTACACCTCCCACGACTGGGAGCATGCCCCGCTCATCGACCTCGACCCACCCCTGGTGTTGGAGGAGGGGGAGGGCCTGAAGATCACCGCCACCTACGACAACCAGACCGACCGCCGGCTCTTTTTCGGTTATACCCGCAAAGACGAAATGATGATCCTGTACGGCTATTCGTACTGAGCCCTGCGGCGATGGTGGCTTAACCTGCCGCCACCTGCAAGGGGTGCCGCAACCGCAGGATGGCCACGTGCACCTCGGCGCCTTGCACCTCCACCTCGTGGACCAGGCCCACGTCCAGCACGCTGAGCGGCGCGCCGAACCTCGGGTCCTTCAGTTACCTCAGCTGCCTCCAGACTTCCTCGACGGTAATCACCTCAGCGGTATTGTTCCAGATCCCCTTTGAATTCCAGGCCCAGGACCTGACGGGTGCGGCCCACATTGCAGGTCTGGTCGGCGCCGGGGGTGCCCACCACATGCAGGACATCAAAATCCACCTGGTCGGTCTCCAGGGCCAGGCGGCAGGCTTCGGCCAGGTCGTGCCGGCAGACCCAGCCGGGCCGCATCGGGTTGCCGCCCGCTCCCCCCAACTTTTCGCGGTACCGGCCGATGCCGAGGCGGCTATCGACGATATAGTCGGGCCGCAGCACGATAGTGGAAACACCGTACCCGTCGTAGAATTGCCGGCACATCTCCTCCTGCAGGCGTTTGCACACCGCGTACAGCGACGAGTCGGGCCGCCGCACCTCGGAGCTGAAGAAGACCCCCTTGGGATGTACGGTCTGGCACGACCCCAGGTGTACCACCCGCTTCACCTGATGGCGGCGCGCGGCCTCCAGCACGTTCCAGAGTCCTTTGAGATAGACCAGCCACGAGGCCGTGGCATCCTCTTCCTTGGTGCCCGGGGGCAGCGGGTAGAGGATCATGTGGACGATGCCCTCCACCCCGGCCACGGTCTGGTCCACCGTGGCAAAGTCGGCGATATCGCCGTTGACGGTCTCTCCCTGCCATTGCCCGTCGATGTCGTTCCAGTTCTCCCAGGCTTTGGGGCTGTAATCAAAGGCCCGGACCTCGTGACGGCCGGCGAAATTGGCCAGCACCGCCCGGCCCAACCAGCCGGCAGCGCCGAATACCGCGGTTTTCATGGTCTCCTGCTCCTCAGTCGATGGATCGTGGTGTACTCTGCCTCTCCTCGGTCATATCCGATTGCCGCCGCGTGCGGCTAGCCGATCTCCTCGGCCACCATCAAAATCATCTGGCCCTGCTCCACCCGGGCGCCCCAGGCCTGGGACACCACGATGCCGGCGACCCCCGCCACGGCGGCAAAGGGCTCTTCGTCGAGTCGATAGAAATCGTGGAGCAGACCCACAGTCTGGCCTTTGGCCACGCGCTCCCCGCAATCCACCAGCGGTTCGTAGTGCCCCGGATAGGGCGCCGTCACCGAAGCACTGGTGTGCACCACCCGCTGGGTGCCGTCGGCGTGGTGGGCGATGGGCTCGATCTTGCCCTTGAGCAGGCCGTGGTGGATGGCCGCCGCCAGCACCCCCTGACGGGCGTACCGCACCCCGCGCACGTCCACCGAGGAACCGTGGCCCAGCTCGGTGCCGATGGCGTACTTCCCGTGGTGGTCGGCGTCGCCGTGCAGCCCGCCCAGGATGCCGCCTGGAGGCCCGTTGGGCCCGGCGGTGACGACGGGCACGCCAAACCAGCGGGCCATCTGCTCGCGCCGCTGATTCAGCTCCGCATCAGGGCCGGTGAAGTAGCCGGCCCAATGGGCGAAACGCGCCACCTCCCCGCCCGAATGCAGGTCGAGCACGATGTGTACGTGCGGCCAGATCGATTCGCGCACAAAGGCGGCGATGCGATGGGTGATGCCGGCCATCGCCGGGGTGGTGCCGGCCCCCTCGACAAAGACGCGGTTGAGGTTGAAACCGTCGTCTCCGGTGCTCTCGCGGGTGCCGACGCGGAAAGCCGCCACGTTGAGCACCGGCACCAGGATGATCTGGCCCAGCACGTCTTCGGTGCGGATCTCCCGCAGTAGGTGTTTGATCGCCACCGGCCCCTCGTATTCGTTGCCGTGATTGGCGCCAAAGGCCACCAAGCCCTCGCCGGGTTTGGCCTGCGGCCCCACGATTACCGTCAGCGGGATCAGATGGCTGCCCCAGATGCTGGTATGCCCCAGGGCGACCCAGTAGTCGCGCCGGCCGGGGCTTTGGAGGTCCAGGCTGTTGGAACCGACAATCACGCGTGCCATTTTGCTTCTCCTGTGGTTGGCTCATGCGATGGGACGTGGTGTTGCCTGCGGTCAGCAGCCCTGACTGCAGCCCAGGTGCGGGTTGCCAGCAGCTCCCCTGGAAGCAGGCGTAGGCAGCCAGGTTCGGCGACGCCATGGGTGCTTGGCGCAAGGGACCAAGATAGCTTAATATTGACCACCTCTCAAGACAGCTTCCGGAGCCGTGCCATGCCCACTGCAGCGTCGATGGCCCAACACCGCCAGGGGGTCGCCCCCAAGCGCCCCACCCGACGGCTCGGCGGCCGCCCACCGCACCCCCCCCACTACACCTTGCCACAGGGTACCTGAGATGGAATGGCTGCGGCGATATCCGGGCTGGGCCGTGGTTGCCCTGGCGCTGGGGTTGCGCCTGCTCTACCTCACCCAGATCAGCGACAGTCCCCTCTTCCGCCATCCGGTGGTCGATGCGGAAACCTACGCCGACCAGGCCGCCCAACTGGCCGGCGGTAACTGGCTGGGACGCGGCGAAGGGCCCTACTGGCAGCCGCCGCTCTATCCCTATTTCCTCGGGGTGATCCGCGCCGCGTTCCCCGACCATTTCTGGTTCGTCTCGCGGCTGTTACAGGTGCTGCTGGGAGCGCTCAGTTGCGGCCTGACCTGGTGGCTGGGCCGGCGCTTCTTTGGCCCGGGTGTGGGTCTGGCCGCAGGCTTGGCCGCTGCCGGGTATGGCCCGCTGATCTACCACGACGGCGAACTGCTGCCGGCCACCCTCGGCATCTGTCTCAATCTGCTGGCTCTGGTGTTGCTCGTCCGCGGCGGTGGACCCCGCCATTGGGTAGGTACCGGGGCCGTGTTGGGACTGGCGTCCCTCGCCCTGGCTCCCAGCCTGGTATTCACCGCCACGGCCGCCGCCTGGTGCTGCTGGCAGGGCTGGCAGACCGACCGCACCAGGGCCCTGCGACGGGCTGGTTTCCTGCTCTTGGGGGCCGTGTTGGTGGTGGCCCCCGTCAGCCTGCGCAACTACCTGGTCGGCGGCGACACCGTGCTGATCTCTTATAACGGCGGGGTGAATTTCTATCTCGGCAACAACCCCCAGTACGAGCGCACCATCGGCATCCGGCCCGGCTGGGAGTGGGATGATCTGGTAGGGCAGCCCCTCGCCGCGGGCATCGTCCGCCCCTCCGACAAGGCGGCGTTCTTTTACACCAGGGCGTGGGAGTATATCGGCGGCCACCCTCTGGACTATCTGGGGCTCCTCACCCGCAAGGCCTGGAGCTATTGGCAGGGAGACGAGGTGGGCCGCAACCAGGATATCTATTTCTGGCGGCGGTATTCCGTCCTATTGAGCGGCCTGTTGTGGAAGGCGGGTCTGGCCTTCCCCTTCGGGGTGGTCGCGCCCCTGTCGCTCTTGGGCCTGGGCCTGGCCCTGCGCCGGCGCGAACCAACGCTGCTCCTGATCTACGCCTTCGCCCATTTTGCGGCCGTAACCGCCTTCTTCGTCACCTCGCGCTACCGCTTGCCCGCCCTACCGGTTTTGCTGCTCTTTGCCGCCGAGGGCGGGCGGTGGCTATGGCAACACCGCCACCAGCGCCAGGGCGGCGTGGTCCTAGCTGGTTTGGTCCTGCTGGGAGTGGGCGCCAACTGGGGGTTGGCACCCATGCAGATGACGGGGGATGCGGCCATCCATTACAACCTCGGCCAGGCCTACGCCAAGGACCGGCAGGTGGCCGAGGCCCGCAGCGAATTCGCCGAGGCGGTGCGCCTGGATTCCACCTACTGGCAGGCGTGGCTCAATCTGGGATCAGTGGAGGCGATGTCGGGCAACATGCCGGAGGCGGCCGGCATCTTCGCCCGCGTCGCGGCGGCCAGGCCGGGCCAGGTGGAGGCGTGGATGAATCTGGCCCACGCCCGAGTGGGCCTACAGCAGTTGCCGGAGGCGGCACAGGCGTACAACGAGGCGCTCAAATTACCTTCGCCCCATCGGCGGCAGATCTATCTGGAACTCATCGGTTTCCACCTGCGGACCCGGCAGTTCGGGGAGGCGGAAGCGGTGCTGCGGCAGGCGCAGCAGGAGTACCCCGCGGAGGCGGGGCAGTTCGAGCAGGCGTTCAGGCAGGTGAAAGCGAGAATCCCGGGGCAGTGAGGTGTCTGCTACCCCTTCATTTCATTTGCCCTGCAAGGCGACGATATTCTCTTTGTTGATGGTGATCTGCGCCTCGTATTGCCGGAGCAGATCGGTACGGAAGCGTTCCGCGATCCGGTTCTCCAGGTCGCGGCGCAGCAGTGCCTCGGCCCGCTTCGCCACCTTGTCGAAGGGTTCGGGGTCCTTGCCACCCGTCGAGTCCAGCAACTTGAACACCGAAAAATATCGGTTATTCACCGTCTGACCCGAACCTAGCAGCTGGCCGGGTGGAACCTCGATGGCCAAGGGGCCCATGAGTTGGCCCACCGGGGCTTCGCGCGCCGCCTCGAAAAGCTCGCCGTACTCCGCACTCTCGAAGGAGTGGATATGGAACTTGCCCTGGTCGAGTTTGCCCATGGCGCGCAGGGTATTGGCCTCGGCGAGTTTGCCCAGGTCCTCGCCGCGCTCGATCCGCTCCCGGAAAGCCCGCGCCTCTTCCTCGGACTTGACCAGCAGTTCCTGGACGGTCAGGGTGGTGAGAGGCACGAAGAGTTCCGGACGCTGGGTGTAGAACTGGCGAACCTCGGTTTCGCCGATGCGGACCTGGTCAGCCACCTCGGACCGCCGCAGTGCCTGCAGAAGCAGCGATTCGGTGCGGCGCGCCAGCCAATCAGCCGTCGCCGGATCCTTGTCGAGCCCGGCCTTTCTCGCTGAGGCCAGGCAGAGCATCCGCGGGGCCAGCACCTGGTTGGCGAACCAGAGTACCCGCTCTGGTCTGGCCCGCACAGCATTGAGGCCCATTTCCAGCGCCAGATCCAGGAAATCCCCGGCCGTGATCTGGCCGCCGTCGAATTGGTACAATACCGCCGCCCGCTCCGCAGGGGAGAAGTCCTCGGCGCCACCGCCAATCTTCTCGACCAGCGCCTGAATGGCAGCCTGGTCGGGACGCAGATGCAACTCCTCGCGCAACTGCTCGGAGATGGTGGCCATCATCGCCGCCGATTTGTCCTGGAACAGCTCCCCCTCCAGCACGTTGCGCACCGACTCCATCTCGACTGGTTTTTCGTCCATGATCTGGAAAATCGCGCTGTACCCGTTGGGCAGGGTGATCGGCGGGGTGAACTCCCCCTTTTTCAGCGGAAATACCTTTTCACGGAAAAAGGGCAGCACCTCGTCCTTCCGGGAGTATCCCCTGAGTTCCCCTCCCCTTTCGGCCGTCGGCTGGTGCAGCGAGTTCTTGCGCGCCAACTCGGCGAAGTCTGCACCGGCTTTGAGTTTGCGGAGCATCTCCTCGGCGCGCTGCTGGTTTTCCACCACAATCTCGCGCACCCGGATCGCCCGGTCGCGCTGGGTCTTCACGAAATGGGCCTGAAGCTCCTCGGGGGAGATGACGATCTTTCCCTCGAGCGCCTGATCGAAAAACACCTTCAGCACGTGGTCGATGTGCTCCTTCTGCACCTGCCGGAGGAAGGCGGGGTCCTGGTCCAATCCCCTTTTCCTGGCCTCCTGCAGGTAGACCTCCTTGTCGATGAGGGTCTGCAGGTAATCCATGGTAGCGGCTTCGCCCGTCTTCCGGGTTTTGAGCCCCGGCGGCAGGCGCTGTTCAAAGGCTCGCAACTGAGACAGGGTTATCGGCTGGCTGCCCACCTTGGCCAGCACAGGATCCGCCGACTTCTCGCCGCAGCCCACCACAGCCCATGCCCAAAACGCCAGGACCACTGCCCTTCCGAAGTGGCCAACCCTTCCCTGCCGCATACAACTGCCTTTTCCTTCCATCACCTTCGCGCCCTGCCCAACGCTCACCATTGCTTTATCACTGCGCTCAACCCTTCCCCCGGATCACTTGATGCTGGCATATACCGTGGCATAGGACATGCCGTTGGTCTCGGCGCGATCCTCTTCTGCGAACAGTTCGATGCGGGCCCGATCGAGTCGGATGCCGATCTGACCGATCAGATTATACCCCAGATAGGACGTGGTATTGGCAAACTGAATGGCCACCGAGGTCTGGCCGTAATCGCCGGTCGGATCCCCCTTGTTCAGACCTGCCGGGTTGTCGAGGACCGCAACCTCGCGCTGGGAAAAATCCCGGAACCGCAGGTGTTCCACCCCCGCCTCAACCGTGGTCTTTTTCAGCAGCGGGTAGCGGAAGAGCAGCGAGAGGATACCACTCCAATCCTTGCGGCTGGCGTCCTGCGCCCCCAACACCTTCTCGATACTGTAGGGGGTGTTGTCGAGGAAAAGCTCGTATTTGGCGCGGGGTTGGACCACCAGTTTGCCCAACTGGTGGATATAGTCCACCTTGCTGATCACGCCAAAACGCCGCGTGTCCGCCGCCCCATCCAGTTCGACCAGGGCCTCCGGGGAGGAACCTCGCTGCCGCAAGACGTCGAACATGATCCGGTTGGTGGCGTTGAGCCCAGAATTGGTATTGCGCTCGAACTCGAGCGAGAGCTGGTTGACCCAGGTATCCTGCATGGCCAGCGGATCCCTGACCACCTGCATAAAACCGCCGGTGTTGGCGGGCCGCCCGAGTTTGGGCCGCGGCTGGACCCACTGAATCAGGTCGTCGGCGACCCGGTCCTTTGCCAGCTTCGCCATGTCGTAGAAAACCACGCGGCCCACGCCGGCGAACTCGCGGGTGAAAGCGACCAGGGCATAACTCGTCCGGTCTTGGTCACCCGTGGAGATCTGCCGGATCTGCTTCCGGCCCAGCATGACCCTGAAGTCCGGCACGATCTGGGTGCTCAGGTAGGTGTTGTAGCCGCGGCGGTCCCGCTGGTACGGATAGTCGGGCGCGTCGTCGTTCTCGAAGCGATCCCCCCACCCGTTGTTGTTCATGTCCAACGCGAAGAGGAATTCGGGCCGATCCACGTTGTGGCGCAGGAAAGGCTCCTCGTAGTCGGGCAGGAAGTTGGGGCGCACCGCAGTATTGTTCTGGTTGAAATCCGAGATGAAATCGTTGTTTTCATCGAGTCCGGGGAAAACCGCCTCGTCCTTGTACCCCTGGAGGGTGCGCGGCACATTCCCGCGTTCCTCCTCGGTCCTGCTGTCGTCGAAGAGGCGCTGCTGGTCGTTTTTCCGGTCGTTGTCGTCGTTGTCGTCGACAAAATCGAAGGTGTACTTCGACCTCGCCTCGTCGGTATTGGCGTAGTTCACCCGCCCCGAACCATCGACGATATAGGTGCCGGTATCGTATTCAGGGTCCATGCCAAAGGCTTCGCCGTAGAAGTCGAAGGGGAAGAAATGCCTGGTGATATTGACCATCCACCCCTTGGCGGCCCCGTCGCCCTCAATGCCGGCGCTGGTGCTGTGTTTCTCGAGATTGATATTGGGGTATTGCCGGAAATGGTGATTCAGATTGAACTCGCCGTAGAGCGAAAAGCCCAGGAACTTCTCGACTTCGACCGTGAAACCCACGATCTGGTTGGCGGTGGGCACGCCGTATTCGAACTCCACCCACCGCTGGTTCGAACTGTCGATGACATTACCCGGTGCCCGCACCACGGTGAGGAACTGCGGCTGTTCAGCGGCGTGGGCATTGTCGGTCTGCCGGTCGGAGGTGATTTCCACCTTGTAGTCATTGCTCAGCAGCAGCCGGAAGCGCACCCGCCGGATATTGTTGACCAGATCCAGTTCGGGCACCACCGTCTCGAGGTCGACGGCCGCCGGATCGGTTGACGAGAAGGCGTACTCCAGCGTGATCAGCCCGTTTTCGCCGCCGCCATCGGCAGCCAGGAAACCGTCGCGGATCACACCGCCCTCCACCTTGGGCAAAAAGCCGATCTGGCTGCCCACCAACACCGTGTCCTGCTCGCGGATCCGGGTGGTGATCTCGATATCGCTGGCAAAGAGCACCGGCCCACCGATACCGTCCTCGGGCGAGTCATCGGAAATGCGCAGCACAATGCGGTTGATGCGATCCTGCAGCTGCCCGGTGGTCAACCCTCCCTTGAAGGGATTGCCCGAGAACCGGCCCGAGGAGGACTTGCCGTTATGGGCGTTCACCACTGTTCCGCCAAGCCGGACGAAGTCGCCCACACTCCACACCCCCCGCAACCCCCAGAGGTTGGTGAAGTTGTCGAAAAAGACCGGGTTCCCATCGCTCAGCACCACGGGATTGTTCAGCCTCGAAAGCACCGCGGTGCCGGAGAAACGGTCGGAACGGTAATCGAACTGGATGCCGTTGAACGCCGTCTTATTGAAAGTCATCGGCGTCAGCACCGTATGCAGTTCGTCGCCGATGGTGACGCCAAAATAGCGCTGCCCCTTGGCGTCGGAGGAGACCACCAGTTTGTTCATCCACCCCTGATACTGACCCGGCGATTTGGTGATCGCCGATCCCTGCGAGGACAGGGGCTGGACCTGCCGCCAATCGTAGACCAACCAACCGCGGGTGAGGAGCCTGCCGTAGAGGTCGTAAAAGCTATCGCCCTGTTGGGTCGGATCGATGTACCGCATGTACGGGGTGCGGGAATAGTTGGTGTAATCCCACTGCCCGCTGTATTCGCCCCGGAGTTCCTGCGGCAGGTACCATTTCTGCAAGGAGGGAACCAGCGCCTCAGTCAGCACGCCGGACCCCGTTGGATAATAGACGGCGTTACCGGCCTCGTGGCGCCCCAGCCGGCTGCCGTAGAGATCCCCGTAGTCCTGAGCGCCCGCCTCGCCCCCGAGCAGCAACAGGGCGCCCACCAGCAGGGCAACCAGACTGCAGGGAAACGGACCGCCCGCCCAACCCCGCCTGTCGGTCACCGCCGCCATACGGGTTGGGGCAGGCCCCAGAACAGCACTTCCTACCCCGGAGTTCATTGCACGCCTGCGTACACGGTGATGAAGCTGGTGGTGGTGGTCTGTTTCTCGTTGGCGCGTTCCAGACCGCGCTCACCGGGCCTGATCACTTCGCTCCATTTGCTGGTGAAACTGAACCCGAACTGGGTGGTCAATTTGTAGCCCTGATAGTCGCCAAAGGTCGACCACTGGAGGCCCAGCACCAGGTTGCGGTAGTCCTCGGTCGCCTGGGCCGGCCCGTTGGTGAGCAGTTCGTCCTCGTCGATGACCAGATCCCGGAACAGGCTGAACTCGACCCCGCCTTCGACCACCGTCCGGTTCATCAGTGGATGTTTGAGCAACAGGAACCCGGTGCCAGTCCATTCCTTGCGGTCGTCGCCGTCCTGGACGAAGGCCGTCTGACTGAGGTATTCGCTCTTGAACTTCGGCTGGACCACCAGGTCTCCGAAGCGACGGGTATAGTCGATCTTGTTGATCACCCCGAAAAAGTGGGTGCGCTCGTTGAGGATCGGTCCGTCCGCCTCCTGATAGGCGTGCCCCAACTGCTCATAGAGGTCGTATTTGACCTTGTTGAGGATGTTGATATCCCCTGTCGGCTTGTACCCGAACTGCAGGTAACTGGAGTTGATCCAGGTGTCGCGGGCGGGCAACACGTCCTGCACGTTGGCCAGGGACGCCGTTCTGACGAAGGCGGTCGGTTCGCGCCGATCGTCGACGATGTTGTCCTTGACCTTCGGGGCCATATTGAAGAAGCGCAGTCTGCCGAACCGGGCGAAGTCGCGATCAAAGGCGATCATCCCGTAGGTGGCGTAATTCCGCCGGTCGGATTCGATGCTCTCCTCGCGCAGGCGCCCGAGGGTCACCCGGGCCTCGGGCGTCAGGTACATGCCGCCGTAGGCATTGTATCCCCGGTGATCGCGTTTGTAGGGATAATCTGCCTGGTCGTCATTTTCGAAGCGATCGATCCAGTTGTTGTTGTTGAGGTCGATGCCGAACAGGAACTCGGGCCGATCCGCGCTGTACCTGAAAAAGGGCTCCTCGTAGTCGGGCACCCGGTTTTCGAGGATCTGGTTGTCGTTCTGGTTGAAATCCGAGACAAAGTCGTTGTTCTCATCCCAGCCGCGGAAGACGATGATATCCGGGCCGCCCTGCGTATGGCGGAACCAGTCGGGAATACGGTCCTGGTCGTCGTTGTCGTCGACAAACTCGTAAAGGGACCGCGTGGGATTGTCGTAGACGATGTCCCCCGCCGCGTCATTGAGGAACGTGGTCGTCGAGTACTGCGGGTCCATGCTGAAGGCTTCGGTGTACACGAAGTAGGGATAACTCACCTTGGATAGGTTCACCATCCACGCCTGCGCCTCGCGCGAGTGAGTCTGGAGGGCGTGTTTCGATTCGGTGAGGGCCGGCGCCGGATACTGCCAGTACGAGCGGTTGATATCGAACTCGGCGTTGCCGTTGATACCCCACAACTCCTTTATCTCGGCCGTAAACCCGTAGATCATGTTCGCCGAGGGCAAGCCGTAGTCGAAGACCACCCGGGTCTGGTTGGAGTTATCACTGACGTTACCCGCCGCGCTGCGCACATCGAAGAGCGCCGGTTTGGCGTCCTTCAGGTCACTGCCTGTCAGGGGCAACTTCGGATTGGGGCGTTGGCCGGTCTGCCGGTCGGACCACATCTGGATCTTGTAGTCGTTGGCCAGCACCAAATCGAAGGTAATCTTGACGATTTCGGTTGGACGCGGGCCGTTGTAGGCCAGGTCAGTGAAGTCGTAGTTGAGCACGATCTTCTCGTCGCCATCGGCGGCCAAGTACCCCTCATGCGAGAACCCGCCGTTGATCACTGGCCATTGGGTGGGGTCCGCGACCACGTCGCGCAACTGGAACTCAGCGCGTTTCCCGGTCGAGAAATCCTCGGTGGTGATGATAATGTTGTGGGAGAAAAGCGCCGCACCGCCCTTGCCGTCTTCGGGAGAATCGTCGCTGAGCACCAGCACGATCCCGGTAACCGGGGTATTGCCCTGATTGACCCCCAGGGTGCCGGCAAAGGGGTTGTTGGTGAACGCGTCGGCGAAGGTCTGGGATTGGTGGGCGTTCACCAAGGTCGCCCCCAGTTTCACGAAGTCACCGACCTGGGCCGTCGCCCTGCCTGCCATCATATTGGTGGCGTTGGTCGTCTTGTTCGGTTCGCGGTTGAGGGTCGCGCCGACAATAGGCTCGCTGACCCTGGAGAATAACAGGGTGCCTTCGTATTTGTCGGAGGCCATGTCGAGCTGGATACCGTTGAACCGCGGCTTCGAGAAGGTCAGCGGCGTCAGGGTCGTTCTGATCTGTTCGCCGACGGTCATCGAATAGAAAAACTCACCGCGCGAGTCGGAGCTGATGGTCACCGCGTTGAACCAGGAATTGAAGCGCGGGTCTTTATAGAGCGACGACCCGAACTGCCCCGGCTGGTTGTGCTTCCAGTCGAAGATCAGCCACCCGCGCGTCAGGTAGTTGCCGTACAGGTCGTAGAAGGGCTCGCCCTCCAGGTTGGTGTTCACATAGCGCTGGTAGTGCTCGCGCGAGTAATTGGAATACTCGGGCTGACGCCAGCCATATTCCATATATAGTTCCTGCGGCATGTACCATTTCTTGACGGCCGGGTCGAGGGCGTCGAAAAGCACCCCGGGGCCCCGCGGCTCGTAGGTGATCTCTCCACCCCGCCGCGAGCCAACACGCCGGTCCTGGGACTGGCCGGAAACCCGGTTCGGTATCCCGGCGAGGAATACGACGAGGATCAGTAGGCTGATCGGCACCATACAACAAGCTCTGCGCATCGGAGGTTCTCCCTATCCTCTCGCTCTCCAAGAGAAAACGGCCAGCCCCTTTTCCCGGGGGCTGGGGTACGGCCGGTTCAGTACACCATCTCCACAGTTCCCACGACTGTTTCACCCCTGATATCGCTGTCCAGGGTAATCCGGTAGATATAGATCCCCGGAGGCAGGAGCCGGCCCTGCCCATCCTTGCCATCCCAGGGAACCGCAAAACTGCCACTTTCCTGCGTTGCCGCCAGCAACTGCCGCACCTGCAACCCGGCCAGGTCGAAAATCTCGATCCGGACCGGCGCCCCGCCCACCAGGCGGGCAATATCGTAGACGATGCTCGCCCGATCGTTGATGCCGTCCTGGTTGGGCGTGAAGGGGCGGGGAACCGCCCTGGCGTTGATGAGCATTTTTTCACCCACCCCCGAGAGCGGCACGTCCACCGACAGGCCGCGCTGGGTGGGCGAACCCACCGGCAGCAGGTCGTCGTCCTGCTCAGCAAAGCGGAAGGCGTTGCCGGCGATCACCCCTTGCCCGACATCGCCCGCCGCGGCGTTCCACGCTGTGCCCGCAAACTTGGTCCCATACCGGAGCACCCGGCAGCGGAAACGGATCTTCAACAACGCCGTCTTCCCGGTGCCCAGATCGCTGGCACCGATCATCGGGAAACGCACCCGGAGCCGATGATCGTCCACCGCCTCGATACCGAAATCCCCCGATGCATCGGCAAGGGGAAGCGCCTGCAGGTCCGCGGCGGAGAAATCGGCGGACCTGACCTGGCCGTCGGGGAAGGTCACCTGAATCTCCTCGACCGCCTCGGCCCGGACCGGGGTCGAGATCTCGAAGACATCAAAACCCGTATCGATCCGCGGTTTGACCAGGGTCGGCAGCACCGCATAGGTGAAGGTCGTCGGCACCCCTAGTTCGGTGCTTCTGGGAGAGATCTCACCTAACAACTCCTGCGCCACCGGCGGGCCCGAAACAGTGAAGGATAGCCCGCCCAACCCCGTGGCTGCCGCCAGATCCTCACTCATGAATTCCGCTTCGAACTGCAGGTAGCGGCGCGGGCCGGGCGAGACGATGGGCACCCCGAGCTGACTGTCGCCGAGGTTCTCGGCGGTGATCGCCACCCCCGCAGGACTGTACGGCGGCGACCACGGACTCCAGGCCTCGAGGTCATCCTCGACCTCCCCCTTCTTGCCGCCCAGAGCGAGGTAGTCGGCGAGGGTCAGCGCGACCCGATTCTTCTCCTCGAGAGGCAGCTTGCGGAAAAGTGCGAGGGCTTCGGGTGCGCCGAGGGCTTCGTCCAGTTTCACCTGCAACCCCTCAGCCGTAGTGACCACGCTGCCCTCTTTCCAGGGCACTCCCAGACCGCTCTCAGTATCGATCCGATTGTACACCAAGGGTGTATCGTCCAGGCCGCTACGGGTGCTGATGTGCACCCTCGACATCCGCTCGCGGCCCAGATGCTCTTCGAGCCAACGGATATTGCCCCACAGTGCCAGCTGGGATCCGAGGTCGAAGATATTCGAGACGTAGATCGCCTCGGGCACGAACCCGACCCCGAAGACCTGGAACTCGGCAATCTCGAAGTCGATCACTGTCTGGGATTTCAGGCGCAGGTAACGCACGTACTGGGGTGGGATCCGCAGATCCACCACTGGCTCGTCGTTCTGCAGCTCCAGCTTATATGAGGTCATCGCCGGGCGGCCTTCGATCTGCGTCTCCTCGCTGCCATCGTTGAGGAAAAGTTCGTAGGCCCGCAGGTAGTCGTTCTGGAAGGGATTGTCGGAATCGAGGTAATCGGGATGGGCATTGCGCGGAAAAAACTGGATCCGGCTCACCCCGAAGCGGGCCCCGAGATCGAAATCGAAATACACCCCGAAGGCATTGACCTGCCGCACCCCGGAGATGCTCTTCCGCTCGAAGGCCGTGGCCCCCTTGTTGTCGACCATCAACGCCAGACTTGCCTCGATACCCGACTCGAGGATGGTCGGCGAACTCAGGCGCCCCCCGCGATCGAGAAGGCCCAGGGCGATATTCTTGGTCTCGTCGGCCCGTTGCGGGAAGATCCACCCGCTCCGGCCGTCCAGGTTGAAGTCGATGACATTGGCTGGCGTGATGCCCACTTCGACCTGGTTGGGCGCGGTTTCCACCGCGGCTTTGATGGTCCCCCCGCCGTCCTTCCACAGCAGCCCGCCCTCGCCGCCCATGACGATGGTTCGTGACGAAGCGCCCACCCCGTGGACCAGCAGACCAAGCACGCCGACAACTCCCAGAACCAGCGGCGTTAGTGCTCCCCGTATCTTCATAACGTATATGATCTCATCTGCAATTGAGGCACAAGTCCATACCCGAGGGAATGGCCGTTCAATACGCCACACTCACCGTGCGATGGACCACCGAATGCTGCACGTTGTGCGGCGCATCGACGTCCAGCTCTATCTGCAACAGGTAGATGCCCGGGGCCAGACGCTGGCCATCCTCGTCATCTCCCGACCAGTTGATCGTGTATCTTCCGGTGACTCCCGCGCGCTCCTCCTGCCACTGGCGCACCAGTCTGCCGCCCAAATCGAACACCCGGACCGTCACCGGCCGCTGCACACTCAACCGATGCACGGCAAAGGACAGGCTCACCTGGTCGTTGGCCCCGTCCCCGTTGGGGGTGACCACCGGCGAGCTGAGTTCGACATCACCGATGATGCTGTTGTCCTCCACCAGCCCCAGCAACTGCAACCCCTGGCTCTGGGCGATCTCCGTTGCGTCGCCGGGGTCCACCTGCTGCCAGGACCCGACGGCGGAGTTGCCCAACCAGGCCTGCAGCACCGCGCCGGGGGCAAACAGAGCGGTGGAGAACCGCACCTCGATCAGCGAGACCTCGGCCGGGCGCCTCACCCGGTCCAGGCGCAGCCACAGCGAGTCGGCGCGGGTCGCCAATACTTCGACCTCGGGTGAGGCCAGGGACACCGGGGTGCCAGCTTGCCACTGGGCCGCAGTTCCCAGGCGCAGACCCTCGAAGTTGAACGCCATATCCGGGGGCAGACGCAGCAGAATCTCGTCGAAACTGAGATCCTGCGACACGAAGGTCGGTTTGATGTACATCCCGAACACCTGGCTCACCCCCAGTGCTGCCACCGTCCCCGGCTCCAGTTCACCCTGCAACTGTTGCGCTACCGGACGGCTGAAGTTGATCCTCAGCGAGCGCAGCGCGGCGGCAGCCTGCGGATCGCTCGACAACAGGCGAGCCCGGATCATGAGGAACTTTCGCGGGCTGGGCGAGGCGATGGGATCGCCCGATTTGAGGTAGGGCACGCTCCACCCGCTCCAGTCGCCACCGGCGACCTCGATCGTGTCGATCCTGCCTTTCTGGAAGAAACCCAGCTTGTCGTAGGACCCCCGGGTAACCTCCTGGCCCCCCTTGTCGAAATAGTGATATTCCTCTCCGACCTGGTTGCCGGTCCGGGTCTGGATCTGGATGGAGGTGCCCGCAGGCACATCGCCGTCCCACTCGATGGAAACCAGGTTTCGCACCTCGTCCAGCTTCATCAGATCCGAGGTCAACTCGACCTCGGGTTGGTACCCCTCGCCGTAGAGGAACATCTCCCGGATCCCCGAGGAAAGCTCACCCAGGAGGTCGCTGGGATAGGTAAAACGAAGATAGCGGGCCTTGGTGACAGGAAAGGTGTTGATCTGGTAGACCGGCGAACGCACCGCCTCGGTTTCGAGGTTTCGCACGGTCTGCGTGGTCCAGATGAGACTGCCGTTCGGCGCCTTGCTCCCATCGGAGGTCTGCAGCTTATACCCTTTGAAGGGCCGGCGGACCGTGTAGTTGAAAAACTGGTGGGTATCGAGCCAGTAGTACGCGCCGAGGTCGAAATAGGCGTAGCGATCTTCGTTGGCAACATAGCGGTTGCTGAAGTTCACATAGGGACCGAACTTGCCGTCAATGAGACCGGACATGGGCCCCTCATCGGAACTATTGGCCGTGCCGTTGCGTTCGAGTACTCCCAGCGCGATGTTCTCACCCAGGGTCCACACCTCGAGTTCGGCCAGGCGGGGGTGTTCCTTGCGATAATAGCGCACACTGCCGCGCAGCGAGACATCCACGGTCTCATAGGTCGCCTGGCTGACCCGCACCTCCCCGCCAGCCGCCTTTTTGTAATAATCCACCACCCCCCGGTCAGCCTCTTTCAACACGGCGTATTGTTCCGGCGAGACCTCCGCCCCCCTTCCCGCGTCGCTGGCGATGATGGCGATCTGCACGAAACGGACCATGTCGCCGACGAAATCCTGATCACCGGTGAGGGCCGTGGGTTCGAGTTCGATCTCAATCTGCCTTTCGTTCTTGTTACCCTTGGTGGTCCTGAAGACGCGATCGAAGGTGAGGCCTTTGCCCGAGAGAAACGCCGGTTCCCCATCGGAGGTCAGGACTGCGAATTGCAGAAAGGGGTCCCCTTCCGCTTCCGGCACGAACTTCAGCACGATCCGGGTGGCATTGACGATCCGGCCCAGGTCAACCTGGAACCACCAATCCTGCAAGGGCCGGGCGGCATCGGGCTCCCAGTAGGTGTGTTCGTCGCCGTCGAACAGATTGCGCACACCCGCCTCGTTGGCGCCGGCCTCCACCGCGTCGAGCAAGGTGACGCTCTTGGCGTCCTTGCCTTCGGGAGGATAGCGCCGCAACTGCGTCATGATATCCCGGGTCGCGTCGATCTTTTTGGCGACGAAATGTGGCCGAACCTCCCCAGCAGGAGAGATCTCGATGCTTCCCGCCGCAAAATTCCATTCGCTCCAGTGCCCGCTGGTGTTCACCACCACCTGGTTATTGCGGATGCTGTGGTCCTGCGCCCAAGCCGAATGGGCAGACCACCCCCACAACACTGCCAGGACGATTCGGGTCCACCTGCTCATGCCCCAAACTCCTCAATAAGCCACAGTCAACAAGCGGGAACGGGTCTGCCGTCCCGCCGTGGTTTCGACCTCGACCTGGCAGATATAGAGCCCCGGATGCACCAACTGCCCCCCCTCGTCACGGCCATCCCACACCCGCAGATGCCGTCCTGCCAGATCCATCCCCTCATACACCTGAGCCACCCGACGTCCCGCCAGATCCCACACCTGCACCACCACCGGCAAGGGACTGGTCAGCTTGAGCAGATCATAGCTGATCTGCAACTGCTCATTGGCCCCGTCCCCATTGGGCGTCAACACCCCGCTGCCCAAACCCAAGTTCCCCAGCACCTGGTCCGACAGCGACGAGGTCGCCACCGCCAGGGTATTGCCATCCAACTGCTCCGCCGCATCCCCCGCCCGAACCCCCTGCCACACCTCCCCGGGCGCCGTGCTGTCGAACACCCG
>JADZBP010000302.1 GCA_020852055.1 Candidatus Latescibacterota bacterium | reverse complement strand
GCAAGAACGGCCACGGCCATGCCGCACCCGCCGACAGTCCCGAGGCGGTGATTCCGCTGGACGACGGCGACTTCAAGGAGTTCTGAAAACGCGGGTGAGCGCCGGTCCGCGGCCCCCCCGCTCCGGCACCCATCCCGTCTCAGGCGCGGCTTCGCCTCTTCCCGGCGAAGCCGCGTCTTGCTGTTGGAAGCTGCTTCACAACCCTCTCTTGGCTTCGCCCGGCTGCAAGCGGCGTGGATCTGCGTTACCCTCATTCGGCGTATTTCAGGATCAATACGCCTGCTTCGGGCGCCTTGCCCACGCCGCTTTCGCTCGGGCTCTGGCCGACAGACCGAGTTGTGAAACAGCTTCTTAGGCCTGCGCGCCTGCGCACACCCAGTGCGTATTGGCGCACAGCCCGGCGCCGCCGCGCCGCATCAACCCCTGTAATTCCCCCTGTTTAGCGCATCGGCTTGGGTGGTATGGTTTTTGCCCGGCTATAGGTAGTGTACCGGCTGCGCCAGAAGGGGAGGAGCGCCGCATGGACCAGAGGACATTCGAAAAGTTCCGGACGCTGATCTATCAGCGCAGCGGTATCGCCCTCAACGAGGGCAAGGAAACCCTGGTGGCGGCCCGCCTGGGCAAACGCATGCGCCTGCTGGGCCTGTCAGACTACAGGGTTTATTACCAGTACGTACTCGACCACGAGGATCAGGGCGAGGTTTCCCTGCTGCTCGACGCCATCTCCACCAATTTCACCAGCTTCTTCCGCGAGCCCGACCACTTCGACCTGCTGCGCGAACAGGCCCAGCAGTGGGTGGCCGCCGGCCAGCAGCGGCTGCGGGTCTGGTCGGCGGCCTGCGCCACCGGCGAGGAGCCCTACACCATGGCCATCGTGCTGCAGGAGGTGTGCCAGGGGTACGAGTGCGACCTGAAGATCCTGGCCACCGACATCTCGGTGCGGGCCCTGGAACGGGCCTACGCCGGGGTCTATGACCTGGAGCGGATCGAGCCCATCGCCCCGGAACTGCGGCGGCGCTATCTCGAAGAGGTGCGCGGCGAGGACGGGGTGCTCTACCGGGTGCGCGACGAGTTGCGCTCGCTGGTGGTCTTCAAACGCCTCAACCTCTCCAAGCCCCCCCTGCCCCTGCGCGGCCCGCTGGACATCATCTTCTGTCGCAACGTGATGATCTATTTCGACAACACCGTGCGCCAACAACTGATCAACGAAGCGTACCGCCTGCTCAAGCCGGGCGGCTATCTGGTGGTGGGCCACTCCGAAAGCCTCAAGGGCATCGCCGGTTCCTTCCGGATGGTGGGTCCCTCGGTGTACGTGAAGGAATCATGAAGCCGGCAGGTGAGCGATGATCACGGTGGGTGTGGGCGACATGCAACTGACCAACAAACCCGACGAGGTGCTGGTTACCTATGCGCTGGGTTCCTGCGCCGGGCTGGCCATCTTCGACCCCGAAGCGCAGGTGGGCGGGCTGCTGCACTGTATGCTGCCGCTATCGCAGATCGACAAAGTCAAGGCCGAGGCCAACCCCTATATGTTTGTCGATACCGGGGTGCCCGAGCTCTTCACCGAAGCCTACCGCCTGGGCGCCCAGAAGAACCGCCTGAAGGTAAAGGTGGCCGGCTGCGCCCAGATCCTCGACGCCCAGGGCCATTTCCGGATCGGCGAACGCAACTATGCCACGCTGCGCAAGATTCTCTGGAAGAACAACGTGCTGATCGATAGCGAGGATGTGGGCGGATCGATTTCGCGCACCATGTATTTCGAAATCGCCAGCGGCCGCGTCAGCATCCGCTCCAACGGTCAGGTCAAGGAGCTTTGAGATGGCTTACAATATCCTCGTTGTCGACGATTCCACCACGGTGCGCGCGGTGCTGGCCAAGACCCTCGAGCTGGCCCATATCCCCGTCAACCAGCTCTACCAGGCCGCCAACGGCCGCCAGGCCCTGGGCATCCTGCAGGAGACCTGGATCGACCTGGTGCTGACCGACATCAATATGCCGGTGATGGACGGCATGGAACTGGTCAGGGAGATGGCCGGCGACGGCCTGCTGCGCCAGGTGCCGGTGGTGGTCATCTCCACCGAGGGCAGCGAGGTGCGTATCGCCGAACTCAAGCAGCAGGGCATCCAGGGCTACATCCGCAAGCCCTTCACCCCGGAACAGGTCAAGGAGGTGGTGGAGCATGTACTCGGCAACTGAAAAGGAGAAGCAGCTGGCCGCCGTGGTGGCCGAGGTGCTGGAGAAGCAGAGCTTCATGTTTGCCGAGCCCAGCGGCGACCTGGAGAGCCAGAGCGCCCGTTTCCTGCATGCGCAGATGGGTTTTTCCGGGCCGGTGGTCGGCGACCTGGAGATCGTGGCGCCCTGGGAGCTGTGCGCCACCCTGGCCGCCAACGCCCTGGGGGTGGAGATGGAGGACGAAAGCGCCGGGCAGTTGGCCACCGACACCTTCATGGAACTGCTCAACGTGGTCTGCGGGCAATTGCTCACCACCGTCTACGGGACCGGCGAGCAGTTCTGGCTCTCGCCGCCCCGGTTCGACGAACTCGACCCGGCGGGTTGGACCCGGGCCTGCCAACGGCAGGGCGGGGTGGGACTGCGGGTGGACGACTGGCCGGTGGTGGCCTTTCTGGAGGTGGAGCGATGACGATCCGGGTGCTGATCATCGACGACTCGGCGGTGGTGCGCCAGATCTTCTCGCAGGAGCTGGCCCGCGACCGGGAAATCGAAGTGGTGGGCACGGCTCCCGACCCGTACGTGGGCCGCGACAAGATTGTGCAGCTCAAGCCCGACGTGGTGACCCTGGATGTGGAGATGCCGCGCATGGACGGCATCACCTTCCTGCGCAAACTGATGAAGCACTACCCCCTGCCGGTGATCGTGGTCTCCTCCCTCACCGCCCACGGCGGCGACATGGCCATGGAGGCCCTGGAAGCCGGGGCGGTGGAGGTGATGTGCAAGCCCGGGGCGGCCTACACCGTGGGCGACATGTCCCAGGAGTTGATCGCCAAGATCAAGGCGGTGGCCCGGGTCCAGGTGCAGCGGACCAATGGCGCCACGGCCGCGGCGGCGCCGGCCCGGCTGGCGCTGACCCATACCACCGACAAGGTGGTGGCCATCGGCGCCTCCACCGGTGGCACCGAGGCGCTGCGGGCAGTGCTGGAGCGCTTCCCGGCCGAGGCGCCGGGCACGGTGGTGGTGCAGCACATGCCCGAGCACTTCACCCGGTCTTTTGCCGACCGGCTCAACACCCTCTGCGCCATGGAGGTCAAGGAGGCCGAAGACGGCGACCACGTGATTCCCGGGCGGGTGTTGATCGCCCCGGGCAACCAGCACATGGTGCTGCGCCGCTCCGGGGCCCGCTATTTCGTGCAGGTCAAGAGCGGGCCGCTGGTCTGCGGCCACCGGCCCTCGGTGGAGGTGCTTTTCACCTCGGTGGCCCAGTACGCCGGCGCCAACGCGGTGGGCGCCATCCTCACCGGCATGGGTGGTGACGGGGCGGGCGGTTTGCTGAAGATGCGGGAAGCAGGGGCGGTGACCATCGGCCAGGACGAGGCCAGTTGTGTGGTCTTCGGCATGCCGAAGGAGGCGATCAAGTGCGGGGCAGTGGAGCATATAGAGAGCCTGGATCGGATCCCGGAGCGGATCCTGGAAAACGCGTGAGGACAGGCATGGACGGGAAGATGAGAACCAGGGAAGAGGTGATGGCCGAGATCGGCGCGCTGCGCCAGCGCCTGGCCGAACTGCAACGGGAGGCCGGCCCCGATCCGCGCACCGACCGGGCGGAGTTGCAGACCGCCATCGAGTTCATCGGCGATTTCGACGTCTTGCAGGCCGAGGGGGTGGACCTTTCGGAGGGAGGGATCGGTTTCGAGCTCCGTCATCCCCTGTTCTTCGAGATGCATTTCACCTTCGACGGCCGGGCCCGCCAGCACCGGGCTCATCTGGTGTGGATGAAACTGACCGACGAGGGCGGCTGCCGTTGCGGCTTCAAGTTCGACGCCCCGGCGCCGAGTCCGGAGTTCTGAATTGAGCGCACAGGAGAAAGGTATGGGAGCGGTCGAAGCCTTGGTGGTGGACGACGAGTTGGTCGCCCGCCAGACGGCACGGCGGATTCTGGAGGCCGAAGGCTACCGGGTAAGCACCGCCTCCTCGGGGGAAGAGGGGCTGGAGGTTTTTGCCCGCGGCCGCTTCGAGCTGGTGGTGTCGGATATCAACATGCCCGGCATCGACGGCCTGGAGATGATTCGGCGTATCCTGGAGGTGGACCCGGAGGTGGCCTGTGTGGTGATGACCATGCTCTCCGGGCAGCAGGTGGCGGTTGAGGCGCTCAAGTCGGGGGCGCAGGATTTTCTGCACAAGCCCTTTGGCGCCAGCGAACTGCTGCAGGCGGCCAAGCGGGCGCTGAAGCTGCGCCAGGAATTGGTACGGGCCCACCAGCTCGAGGCGGAGCTGGCGCGGTCGAAGATGCAGTTCGAGTGCTTGGAGCACAGTTTCCTCGACGCCGAGAAGCTCTCGGTGCTGGGGCAGTTGGCCCCGCGCATCGCCCACGAGATCAAGACCCCCCTGCAGCTGATTTCGGGGCACGCCGAGCTGGCCTGTCACTGGCTGAAGGACTCCAGTCCCGAGGGCCGGCGCGAACTGGCCGAACACCTGGAGGCCATCCTGCCGGCCGTGGCGCGCATCGAGATGATGACCCGGCAGATGTTTGAGCTGGGCAAGCCCCAGGGCTCGCGGGTCGAGGAGGTGGATCTGCCCGCCGAACTGGACGCCATCCTCGACGAATTCCGGCAGCTGGGAGCAGTCAAACACTGCCGCATCGAGCGCGACTATCACCCCGACCTGCCCTTCATCTACGCCGACCGGCCGCAGCTACAGCAGGTCTTCCGCAACCTGATCCTCAACGCCGCCCAGGCCATGGAGGAATGCCAGGAGCGACGGCTGATGCTGGGGGTTCGCCCGGGCGCCGAGTCGGGGTTGGTGGAGGTGGAGGTGGCCGACAGCGGCAATGGCATTCCCGCCGAGCTGCGCGAGCGGATCTTCGAACCTTTTTTCACCACCAAGGAGCAGGGCCGGGGCACCGGGCTGGGGCTGGCCATTGTCAAGAGTGTGGTCGAGCGGCATCAGGGGCAGATCGAGGTCCACAGCAGCGAGGGCGAGGGCACGACCTTCAGGGTTATCCTGCCCGTGGAGTTCCAGCACGGAGGTGAGACATGACCACCACCGATCACCCATCCGCCAATGCCAAGACGCTGACCCCGGCCAATCCGGAGCTGGGGGCTGCCATCTGGGTGAAAAGCGCAGTCAACGCCGACGGCCTGGTGGGCGGGGTGGGCCTCAAACCCCTCGACCTGCGCCGCCTGCAAGAGACCCTGGCCCGGCCCGGCGGCCAGCAGGAATTGCTGGAAATCGTGCTGGCGCGACTGGGTCAGTCGCTGGCCGAGGCCGGCATTGTGCACGGCGTCCACGACGAGGAGCTGCAGGCGGCCGCCCAGGCTTTTGTGCAGGCGGTGGCGGCGGGCAAGAGCGAGGCCCTCGCCCGCCGGGTGGCCGAGGGCGAAGCGCCCCAGGCCGGCGAGCCGGGGTGGATCGAGTACCCCCTTAACCACCGGGGCATGCCCTTTGGCCGCCTGGCCGGCCTCAAGCCCGACAGCAGCGAGAAGCGCACCCAGGTGGTGCACGCCGGCGAGCTGCTGGCGGTGTTCCATCCGGCCAAAGACCCGGTGGCCGGCACCAGCGTGCGGGGCGAGGCGCTGAAACTGGCGGCCAAGGGTGGCGCCGCCTCGCTGCAGCAGGTGGCCGGCGAGGGCACCCGCTGCAACGGCGAACAGTTGGTCTCCGAATACGACGGGCTCTGCGAGGAGGATGCCGCCGGCGGGCTGCGGGTGATCCCCCAGATCCGGGTGCCCGAGGTGAATGTGGCCACCGGCCGTATTCCCGGCTCGGGCATCAGCGAGGCCAGCATCGCCGTGGACGGGGACCTCAAGGGGGGGGTTGGGGTGGCCACCAGCGAGCAACTCTTCGTCGGCCTGCGGCCCCAGGGCGCTTTCATCGAAAGCAACGCCTCGGTGCAGGCCAAGAATCTGGTCCTGCGGGGCACGGCCTCCGGGGCGATGGGCGAGACGGGCGCGCCCATCGAGGTGGAGGATCTGTGCGCCGTGGGCGAGGTGGTCAACCGCCACCTCAGCGCCCGCCGTATCCTGGTGACGGGCAAGAGCAGTTTTGCGCGCCTCGAGGCCGACGAAATGATCTGGATCGGGGTTTCGCTGCACGGCGGGCTGCTCAGTTGCCGCCGCCTGGTGCAGGTGAGCGGGGACCTGGGCAGCACCGGGGGGGCCAGCGCCACCCGGGTCTTGTTGCCCCAGAAAGAGAAACGCAGCCGCGCCCAGCGCCGGCAGGCCGTGGCGCTCAAGAAGTACCGCGAGCAACTGGAGGCCTTGCGGCTGCAACTGGCCGAACTGAGCGGCCAGTGTGAACGGCGGGCCAAGGCCGACCCCTACTGGGCCAGGCTGGTCAAAGGCGAGCCGGTCGCCCCGCAGGGAGCCCTGCAGGTGAACGCCTACCGCCAGTTCGGCGAGTACAACGAGCGCCGCGCCAACCTCGAACGCCAACTGGCGGCCATCGGCAAGGCGGTGCGGCGGCTGGCTG
>JADZBP010000301.1 GCA_020852055.1 Candidatus Latescibacterota bacterium | reverse complement strand
CGAGGGTGCCGGGGAAGAAGATGGGCCGGCCGCCAAAGGTGAGGTGATCGGCGATGGCCCCGCGCGGCACCAGGCTGCCCGAGGGGGTGTGCCAGTGCTCGGGCTGTTGCAGGGCAGCGGTCAGGAGCAGGGCGTGGCGCTGCTCCTCCACCCCGATCAGGCCGCTCTCCAGGGACAGGGCGTAGTCGCGGATCCAGAAGGCCGGGTAGCAGTCGCGCCCGCCTGGGCGGATGAGGGTATGGCCGGTGAGATTGGGGCCGTGGGGCCCCACCTTTTCCCCCTGGCGCACCCGCGAAGCCTCGGTCACGGCGGCGGCCAGTTCGGCGAGCCAGCGGAATTCGTCGATCTCAGCCATGCGCTCCTCCTCCTCTCATACCTGCACGGTTTTCCATTTGCCGCTGCGGAAACGGTAGAGCAGCAGCAGGCCGCGCGAGGTCAGATCGAGGGCCATGGCGATCCAGGCCCCGGTCAGACCCCAGGGCAGCACCCGGGTGAAGAAGAGCGCCGCCGGTACCCGCACCACCCAGACCCCCAGGCCGTTGATCAGCAGGGGGGCGGTGGTTTCGCCGGCCCCACGCAGCCCGCCGCCAAAGACCATCATCGCTGCCAGGAAAGGCTGGGCCAGGCCGATGAGGCGCAGCGGGGTGGTGCCCAGTTCGATGATCTGCGGGTCTTCGGTGAAGACGCCCATCAACTGCGGGGCAAAGAGGATGAAGCCCACCCCCATCACCGACATCAGCGCGGCGGCCAGGTAAAAGGCGGCAAAGCCGTCCTGCTCGGCGCGCCGGGGGTCCTGGGCCCCCAGCCCCTGGCCCACCAGGGTGGTGGCGGCTACGGCAAAACCAAAGCCGGGCATGAAGGAGATGGATTCGGCGCTGAGGGCCACCTGGTGGGCCGCGTAGGAGGCCGTGCCCAGGGCCGAGACCGTGCGCACGAAGGCGAGCATACCCATGCGAAAGACGAACTGCTCCAGGGCCGCCGGCAGGCCGATGCGCAACATGCGCCAGCTCAGGCCCGGATCAAAAGACCAACCCCGCGCCTTCAGGATCAGCCCGTCGCGGCCTTTGAGCAACAGGGCCATCACCAGCAGGCCGCCGGCCAGCCGTCCGGACAAGGCGCCGATGGCCGCCCCCTCCACCCCCAGCCGGGGCAGGCCCCACAGGCCGTTGACCAGGGGCCAGGAGAGGCCCAGGTTGATCAGATTGACCACGGTCATGACCAAGAGCGGGGTGCGGGTGTCGCCGGCTCCGCGCAGGCAGGCGTTGCCGATGAACATCAGGGCCGAGAACATGAAGACCGAGCTGACCAGGCGCAGGTAGGGCACCCCCTGGGCGATGGCCTCCTCCTCGGCGCCCAGCAGGGCTAGGGCCGGCTCGGCGGCCAGCCACAGCGCGGCGGCGGCCCCCAGGCCGATGACAAAGGAGATGGCCACGGCCTGGCCCAGCACCCGGTTGGCCGAAGGCCATTCCCGGGCGCCCACCATCCGGGCGATGAGGGCGGTAGCCCCGGTGCCCACGGCGCTGAAGAGCACCATGGCGGTCATCACCCACTGCGAGGCCAGGCCCACCCCCGCCAGGGAGGCGGCGCCGAGGTGGCCCACCAGGTAGGTGTTGACCATGTCCACCACCATATTGAGCAGCAACTCGGCGGTGGCGGGCAGGGCTAGTTTGAGGACGGCACCGGTGCGTTGGGTCGCGCCAATTCTTAAAAAGGGCACCCCCTCACCAGCCCAGCGCGTACCCGTCGCGCCGGGGGTCGGCTCCGCCCATGAAGGAACCCGTCTCCGCATCCACCATGATGCCCTGGCCCCCGCCCACCAGGTAGGACCACTCGCCCAGGCGGTTGAGCTGGTGGCCCCGGCTCTCCAGCTCGGCCAGCACCGCGGCCGGGATGCGGGTCTCGGCGTCCACGGTCAGGCCGGTGGTGGCCTTGACCCTTGGGGCCTCGATGGCGGCCTGCACGTTCATGCCGTGGTCGAGCACGTTCATGATCATCTGCGGGGTGGTTTGCAGGATGCCGTAGCTGCCCGGCGTGCCGATGAGCAGGCGCAGGCCCTGATCGTCCCAGACCTGGGTGGGCGACATACACATCTCGTTCTTCTTGGCCGGGCCGATGGCGTTGGGGCTGTCCGGCTCCAGGTCGAACCAGCGCATAAAATTGTTGAGGGTCACGCCCGTTCCTGGCACCACCATGGCCGAGCCGAAGCCGCTGCCCAGGCTCTGGGTCACGGCCACGGCGTTGCCCTCGGCGTCGACGGCGCTGAAGTGGGTGGTGCACTCGTTCTTGCCCTGCTCCCGTTCCCAGGCGCTCGGGTCGCCGGCCAGGTGTTCGTCGGGCTGGCGGCTGGCATTGAAGCGCTCGGTCTGGCCGGGCCGGGCCTGCCGGCCGATGAGCTGGCGGCGCTGCTCGGAGTACCCGGGGGCCAGCAGGCCGGCGATGGGCGGGTTGGGGATGGCGGCGTAGGCGATGCGGTCGGCGGCAGCGAGTTTGGCTGCCTCGATGAAGAGGTGTAGGGCCTCGGCGCTGTTGTGGCCCAGGCCGGCCAGGTCGAAACCTTCGAGCAGCTTGAGGGTGAGCAGGTACTGGATGCCCTGGCAGGGCAGGGGCGGGACAAAGACCTTGTAACCCCGGTAGGTGATGTGGATGGGGTCGAGCCAGGCCGGGGTGAAGGCGGCCAGGTCGGCGGCGCTGAGCAGGCCGCCGGTTTCTTCCATATAGCGGGTAATGCGCTGGCCGATCTCGCCGCGATAGAAGACCTCGGGGCCGCCCTCGGCCACCAGGCGGAAGGTGCGGGCCAGCTCGGGCTGGCGCAGCACCTGACCGGGCAGGGGCGCCTGGCCCTGGTGCAGATAGGTGGCCGCCCCGGTGTCGTGCCGGAGCAGGTCCGCGGCGTTGCTGTCGAAGAAATGGGAGTTCTTCACCGTCAGGGCAAACCCCTGCTCGGCGTATTCGATGGCCGGGGCGAAGACCGCTGCCCGGTCGAGGCGGCCGTAGCGGCGCAGCGCCTCCAGCCAGCCGCCGCAGGCCCCGGGCACCAGCGGCGAGAGCGGGCCGCGGTCCTGTTTGGCGGGGCTGTCGTAAAATTTAAGATCTGCGGCCTGCGGGGTCAGGCCCACATAGTCGAGGATCTGGTGCTGGCGGGTGGCGGCGCTGTAGATCTGCATGTACCCCACCCCGCCGATGCCCGACATATAGGGCTCGACCACGTTGAGGGCCGCAGCCGTGGCCACCGCCGCGTCGATGGCGTTGCCTCCTTGCATGAGCATGCGCAGGCCGGCCAGGGAGGCCAGCGGATGGGCCGAGGCGATCATGCCGCGCCGGCCGGTCACGGTGGAGCGGTGCAGGGAGCCATTCGAGGGGAAGGCCATGGACAAAACTCCTTTCGCGGATTAGCTTCTCGAAAATCATACGCCAAGTGCCCTGTAGCCGTCAAGAAAAGGAGAGCCTGATGCCCGAGCGCATCGTCGATCTGCGCAGCGATACGGTCACCAAACCCACCGAGGAGATGCGGGAGGCCATGCACCGTGCGCCGGTGGGCGACGATGTCTACGGGGAAGATCCCACGGTCAAGGCCCTCGAAGAGCTGGCCGCCGCCCGCATGGGCATGGAGGCGGCGCTCTTTGTGCCCAGCGGCACCATGGGCAATACCTGCGCCCTGCTGGCCCACACCCACGCCGGCGAGGAGATGGTCGTCGAGGAGCTGGCCCATATCTCCTGCTGGGAGGCGGGCAACTACGCCAACCTGGCCGGCCTCTCCATCCGCCCGATCCGGGGGGAACACGGCGTCTTCACCCCCGCCCAGTTGGAGGCGGCCCTGCGCTCCCCCGAGAATCCCCACTTTGCCCGCCAGACCTTGCTCTGCCTGGAGAACACCCACAACAACGCCGCCGGCGCGGTGTGGACCCCGGCGCAGGTGGAGGCGGTGGCGGTGGCGGCGCGCGGGCGCGGCCTGGCCGTACATATGGACGGGGCGCGCATCTTCAACGCGGCGGTGGCGCTGGGTGTCGACGCCCGGGAGTTCACCCGGCACCTGGATTCGGTGATGTTCTGCGTCTCCAAGGGGCTGAGCGCCCCGGTGGGTTCACTGCTGTGCGGCAGCCGGGCCTTCATCGCCGAGGCGTACCGGGCGCGCAAACGCCTGGGCGGCGCCATGCGCCAGGCCGGGGTGATCGCCGCCGCCGGCATCGTCGCCATCGAACAAATGGTTGCGCGCCTGGCCGAGGACCACGCCAACGCCCGCCGGCTCTGCGAGGGGCTGGCCCAGATCCCGGGTATCACCGCCCGGCAGGCCCCGGTGCCCACCAATATCCTGATGGTGGATGTGGCCGGCCTGGGGTGGACTGCGGAGGAATTGGTGACGCGCTGGAAGGCGGTCGGGGTGCTGGGCAACCGCCGGCCCCCGACGGCGGCGCGCCTGGTCACCCACCGCCATATCAGCGCGGCGGATGTGGACTACACCCTGGAGGTCACCCGCGAGATGGTGCAAAAACAGGGAGGCTGAAGGGCAGGGGGGCTCTGAGCCTCAGAACTGCTCCTGCCCCCGCACCCTGCCGGGGTCGGGGAAATCGCGGTAGAGCGAAAACATCAGATTCTGCACCTTGGAGTTGACCGCCAGGTGGAAAGACTCGACCGGCTCGGCGCGCGCAGAGACGGCGGCGAAGATCTGGTCCATCTGGGCCATGGATTCGAATTCCAGTACCAGATGCCATTCGGGGATCTGGGCCGGCCCCAAGCCCAGCTTGCGGCGCAACACCCGGTACCCGGCGAGTTTGCCCTCCTGTTTCAACCTGCCCAGAAAAGCGTGCACCGCGTCGCTGAAGTCGGTGTCCTTCACGCCTTCTTTCAGATCGCAGTGGATGTTGTAGATCTCCATCGGCCCTCCTTCATTTTCCCCAGCGCGATATCGCCTTGAGCGCGGCCTGTGCCGAGTCCTGATCGGTGATGCCCGAGACGTTGAGCCAGGCGCCCTCGGGGCGCAGGGCGGCGAAGAGCTGCTCTAGTTCATCGGCGGGCACCCCGATCCAGAAGCCTTTGCCGGCGGCCTGGATGCGCCGGTACACCGGCACCCAGTCGGCCCAGTGGTCGTGGCCGGCGCCGGGCACCCACTGGATGGCCTGGATCTGGGGCAGCTCCAGCAGGGTGTCGAGGTAGCGCAGGGCCTGGGGGCCGTCGAGGTGGTAGATGCAGCGGTCCATGTGGCTGCACTCGCGGATCAGACCGGGCAAAAAGAGATCGGCGAAGAGCTGGTCCGAGACCATGCAGGAAAAGTCGTTGGAGGGGATGTGGTACCTGCCCCGGCAGGTGGCCGGCAGCCAGGAGGTGCTGGGCATGCCGGCGGCGCTGAGTTTCTGGTGGTAGAAGTCGTAGAGGCGCAGGAAGTCGTCGGTGATGCGTTCGTTGAGGGCCTTGATCTCTTCTGGATAGTCGAGCACGTCGAGACACAGCTGCTGCGGGTCGCGGAAGGCGGCGATGGCGTCCCCGCCCGGATGCAGGTCGGTGTACCCGACGATAAACTGCCCGCGCGCCACCTCGAGCAGGGCATCGGTCATTTCGAGCAATTTGCGATAATAGAGATTGTTTTCGTCCAGGCGCAGGGCCGCCACCGATGCCGGCGACCAGTCGGCCAGGATGGGCTCGCTCCAGCCGGTGCGGTCGTCGATGTAGTCCATGGGGCAGCCATAGAAGGCCGAGAAGACCTCGGGGCCCAGGTTGGGCCAGACCATGGGCAGGGCGTCGGCGCAGTAGACGTGGTTGTGCACCTGGGCCAGGGCCTGGGCCACCACCCGCTCGGTATCCATCCAGTGGTCGTGGGGCCTGGCGTACATCTTGGCCGGCGGCGGGGCCACCCGCTCGGCGGCGGGTTTGGCAAAGGTCATGCTCACCAGGGGCCGGTCGAGGATCTGGGCATGCCACCAGGCCTCGTAGCGGTCCATCACCTGCTCGTAATCAGGCTTGAGCGCAAACATGGCGCTACCTCACTTGAGTGGGCGGACGTGGGTGTCGAGGTAGGCCTGGACCTCCTCGCCGGTGGCAAAACCGTACACGCTGCCGGCCGGGCCGACGTGGTAGAAGGGCTCGGCGTACTGCACCCCGTACTGCTGGCCCAACTCGCGGGCGGCGGTGCAGCAGAAGAGGCGGATGTACTCGCGGTCGGCGGTGTCGTCGTCATTGCCCAGCTCGGGCAGGTACTGTCCCTGGGCGGCCAGGCGCGCCCGCAGCCTGGAGCCCTGGCTGCCGGCCGGGCCCTGGGCCTGGTTGACGCGGTTGGCGTCGATGCGCTGCTCGATATAGTCGCTGATATCCACCACCCGGTTGTAGGGCTGGCCGGGGCGGGCGGTCCAGTAGTACTTCTCCCTCACGGAATAGGGCATAACCCCGGCGGCCAGGTGCTCGGGGTAATCCTTGGGGTTGCCGGCCATCCAGCAGGCCGCCTCCACCGCCTGGGCGGTGATCCAGTGATCGGGGTTTTCCTCGCCGTGGCCCCAGGGATTGAAGGTAAATACAGTATCAACCTTCAGGGCGCGGATGAGGAAGAGCATACGCGCGCGGATCTCCACCGCCGGGGCCTCGTCCATCAGGTGGTTGCGGTAGCCCAGGTAAAAGGTCTGTTTGAAGCCCATGACCTTGGCCAGGGCCTCGACGTCGCGTTCGTTGGCCAGGATGGTCTCCCCGAAGCTGGGGGTGGGGCCACACTTCTCGTCGTTGGTGACCTGGATCAGGTACGCGGTGTAGCCCTCGTCGATGAGTTTGGCGATGGTGCCCGAGCTGTAGATGGGCATGTCGTCGGAGTGGGGCTGGATGGCGGCCAGGACCTTGCCTTCGTGGGGCCGGCCCGGAGCGCGCCGCTCCAGGAAGATCTCGCCTTTGGGGGTGGCTTTGGGGGTCATGTCAATGGGGTCCTTTCGGGTTAAAAGAGCGCACTGCCAATTCAATGGCGCCGCTAGCGTCTGGCATCATCGTCACCAGCGGCAGGTGTTTGGGCGCCGGGTCGGCGATCTGCAGCAGGCCGTTGCCCACCGAGAGCTGCGAGGTGAAGCCGGTGGGGTCCAGGGCCTGCAGGGCGCCGGCGGTGATCGTCAACTGCGCCTGCTCCCATCGCAGGGTATTGCCCGCTGCGGTGGGGCAGGTGTGACTCCACCACGACCAGGGGCCGGGGACGCGCCGTTGCAGGCGCAGGGTGCGGGAGGGGCGGTGTAAGACCAGGCGCAGCGAGTGGCCCTCGGGGCCGGCGCAGCGGATCTGTGCCTCGGTCCCGTTGTCCTGCAGCGCTTCGATACGCAGGCCGGCAGGCGGCTCGCGCCAGGGGATAGGCTCGACGAGCAGGGTCTGGCCACCGGCGTGGACCACCACCTCCCCCTTGCGCACCCCCACCAGCAAGTCACCCGGCTCCCAGGAGGCGCGCAGGTACGCCTCGTCCACGGAGGGGAACCAGTATGAAAGGGGGGCTTCCTCCACCCCAGCCGGCAACTCGGGGTTGCACCACAGATAGGCGTACCCGCCCAGGGAGAAGAGCAGGGCCTCGCCATGCGGGGTGATGTAGCGGGTGTGCTGCAGGGCGCCCAGGGAATGGTCCCAGAGGGCCAGGTGCTGCAGCAGGGGCCGGCGGTACTCGCGGGCCAGGGCCAGCAGCACGGGGGCATAGTAGTCGAGCTGGCCATAGCTGGGTTCGAGGATCACGCTCTGGTGATCCTGGTCGTGGCCCGGTTCCTTGGGCGCGGCGATGCTGGCCAGGGGCAGAGCGGCACTCATGTACGGGGCGTACTGGGCAAAGAGGTCCTTCCCGGTCACCCGGCGCAGGGCATCCATGAAGAAGAGCCGGTACTGCATGGTGGAGGCCCAGAAGGTGGTGCCCTCCACCTGGGCGCCGTCCGGGGCCAGGCCCAGGGGCAGCAGGTGTTCCTCGAACTTGCGCACCGTCGCTTCGAGCCAGACCTCGGCCTCGGGCACCTCGTCCAGCAGGGCCAGGGCCGCCACCCCGAAGGAACTCCATTCGACCACCGCGTGGTGGGTGTGGAAGCCGGGGCCGGCGATGGCCGGGGTGGAGAAATAGTGCGCCCAGTAGTTCTGCCCGATGCCGGCCAGGACCTGGCGGATCTCCTGGTGCTCGTCGGCGGTGAAACGCTCCCAGACCAGATCATACCCCACGGCGATCCCCTTGAGCAGGCGCGAGACCGCATAGGCCTTGCCCCCATCCGGGGCTTCCTCGCCTTCGGCGCTCCAGGCGCGGGCGCTGGCCAGGGTCCACTGCCTGGCCACCTCGCCATACCTTGGCTCGCCGCTGAGGGCGTAGGTAAAGGCCAGGTGTTCGGTGATGGCCAGGTCGCCCATGATGGCGTAGAAGCGGTCGTAGAGGTTCTCGTACACCGGGTCGGGCGAGAGCGGGGCGATGCGCTCCCGGCGGGGTGTCTGGGTCAGGCACCACCGGGCGGAGTCTTCGAGATTTTTCCAGATGCGCGCGTGAAGGCCCTGATGGCGCAAGCCGCGCAGGCGGGGCAGATCGGTGGCGGCAAGATAGAGGCGGGGATGGAGAGGCGCCGTCATTCGATGAAGGGGGAGAGGGAGTGGTTTTTCTTCTTCAACTCGTCGATCATCTTGTAGAAGGTCTGGATCTTGAGCAGCGCCCTGAGGACCAGGTACGCACCCAGCACGATCAGGGCGGTGGTGATGAGGAAGAGCGGGATGAAGAGATAGAAAACGCCGACGATATCGTAGTACCTGGAGGTGGCGATCAAGACGCTGAATACCGACAGGGGCAGGGCAAAGACCGAGATGCCGGTGCGCATGAGGGAGAGGGCGGTGCGTTTCTCGGCGAGGATGAGCTG
>JADZBP010000300.1 GCA_020852055.1 Candidatus Latescibacterota bacterium | reverse complement strand
GGTCAGCTGCATCAGGGCCTCGGTGATCACTGGCTGCAACTGCTGCCAGTGGTGGATGCTCAGGCCGTGTTGCAGGTCGGCCTGGTCGGCGCGGATCTGCGCCAGGCGATGGCAGACCTGGGCATAGGTGGCGCCCAGGATCTGCTCGGGGTACTGGGGGTGCTCGCCCTTGAGGAAGAGTACCCAAGGCTCGTCGTGGTTCTGATCCCCCTTGTCGCGGAAGGGCACCACCTGGCGCCAGTCGTAGCCGCTGCGCTGGCGCAGGAATTCCACCCGCTGCCAGTCCTCCTTTGCCCCGGAGACATTCCACAGATTGAGCGGGAAAGCCGGCTGCATGGGCTGGTAGTCCATCCAGCCCTGGTCGCCGTAACGAAAGGGCACCAAAAAGGTGGTGCGCTCCGGCCCCAGGGAGCGGTCGACGCCCAGGTAGTGGTGGGCGATACTCATCTGCTTCTTGGCTTCGTCGAAATTGCCGGTCCTGCCCTGGGCGAGTACGGTGTCCATCATCACCCGCGGCAGCTCGAAGTAGGCGGGGTCGCCGCTGAGCAGGTAGGCGTTGTTGGCCGCGGTGATGGCGGCAAAGCCCAGGTTGTAGAAGCCGTGGGGCCAGGTCCAGCCGTACAGGCCGCCGTACCATTTGCCCTGGTGTAAGCTGCCCACCTTGCCATCGAGGCCCACATTGTCGGGCAGCAGCCCGCCGTTCTGCCGGGCCCGCTCCAGCCAGGCCCCCACGTACTCCAGCAGCCAGGCTTTGTACTTCTCGTCGCCGGTCATGAGATAGGCGTTCATCACCAGGCCGTTGACATTGAGGTTGTTGGCCACGTCCCCCTCGCGGAAACGCCGCGCCATCTCCTGCCCCATCAGCCGGGCCTTGGCCGGGTCCTTGAGATCGTCGTAGGTGGCGATGCCGGGCACGTCGGTCAGGGGCAGGCCGTAGAGGGCTATACCGCCGGCCGACCAGCCGTAGGTAGCGTTGCTGTCGTCGTCGGACATGCCCCAGGCCGGCCCGCCGCTGCCGTTGTGCGGGGCGCGGATGATCTGGTGCACGGGGTCGTAGTTGGGGGCCTCGGGGTCCTCGTTGAGGTAGAAGCCGGCAAAGCGCCGCGCCCGTTCGACGAGTTTGGGGTTGGTGGGGTCGGCCAGGCAGAGCAGGTAGAAATAGATATAGCTCTCGGCCTGGTGGAACTGGTCGTAGCCGCGCTCGTACTCCTGGTGGATGCGGCCGAAGGCGGTCAGTTGCCGGGTGATGCCCTCCCAGTGGTGATGGGCCATCTCCAGCAGGTGGTCGCCCCCGCCCAGGGCGTAGAGTTGGGCGAAGTTGTGAAAGGACTCGTAGAAATCGTCCATGCCATCGCGGCTGCCGTACCAGCTCTCGCTCCAGATCAGCGAGCCGTCCGGATTGGTGTACTTCTCGGCATAAGGATGGACGGCCTGGTCCATCAGCGCGATCAACTGGCGCTCCAGTAGCGCCCAGGCGGGCATGATCTCGCAGTGGGTGGTGGCGGTGAGTTCCTTCATGGCGCCTCGGGAGGGGCTTGGAGGAGGAGCTAGGCGCCCAGCTTCACCACCTGGGCGCTGCCGGCTGCCGCGTACGCAGCCTGGATGACCTCGACCACATGGACGGCCAGTTCGCCGGCCATGGCTGGCTGGCCCTGCCGCCGGATGCAGTCGACCAGGTCCGAAACCGGGGTGGGGGCGGCGGGCAACTCGTCCTCGCGGTACTGCACTTCCTCCTTGCCGGCATGGATGCGGATGGTGAAGGGGAAGCCGCGCAACTCGGCGGTGCCGGCCGAGCCGTAGTAGAGGCTGTGCTGCCTTTTGGCCGCGATGCCGCTGTCGGCCAGTTCCGAGATCGTGGCCAGGGCGCCGTTGCTGAGACGCAGGCTGAGGGCGGCGCGCACGTCCCAGGCCGCATCGTCCATCACCGCGCTCACCTCGGTCACCCGCAGCCCGGTGCACCACAGGAGTTCGCTGACCAGGTGGGTGCCGCCGTCCATCAGGAAACCGCCGCCGTTCTGGGCCGCGTCGCCGCGGAAGAGCGAAGGCCGCACCACCCCGGGCATGTCCGCCGGCAAGGCCTCCAGCCCCAGTACCCCTTTGGCGTTGCCCACCCAGTGTACGTGCGCCGACTCGATGGCGCCGATGGCGCCGGCGGCGATCTGGTCGCGCAGGAAACGGCAATGGCTCCAGTACGGAGGGTTCTGCCCCACCACCAGGGCCAGGCCGCGTTCGGCGGCCCGTTGCACCAGGTGGTAGCCTTCACCCGGATCGACAGTGATGGGTTTTTCCAGCCGCACGTGCAGGCCCGCCTCGAGGGCGGTCAGGGTGTGTTCATAGTGGAGATGATGGGGCGAGCAGATGACCACCGCGTCCACCAGGCCGCTGTCGATCAGCTCGCGGTAGTCGGTGAAGCAGTGCTCGACGCCGAAGTGGGCGGCCAGCTTCTGCAGTTCGCCCGCGTCGCGCCGGCACAGGGCGCTCAGCGCGGTTTCGGGATGCCGCTGGATATCGGGGCAGTGGCGGCGCGAGGCGAACCAGCCGGCGCCGATCACCCCCAGGCGCAGGGGAGGGGACGAGGTCATAGGGTCAGCTCAGGGGCGAGGGGTAAGGGGCATGGAGGGCGCCAGGGCTCAGCGGCCATGCAGCAGGATCGCGGAACTGAAGAAGAGGCGCGGGGCTCGCTGGCTGGGCCAGGGCCGCTGGTGATTGGCGGCCAGGGTGCGCAGGCGCACAAAGCCGCGAGCCCCGGTGGGCACGGCCAGTGAGCGGTGCAGCGGCCCGGCGGGCTGGGGCCCAAAGGAGTGCAGGATGGCGGGCGGCTGGTCGGGGGTGAACTGGCCGATGAGGTCGAGAGACTCGAGTTCCTCGCCGGCATCCAGCCTCAGGGTCAGCAACCCCTCACCGGGGCCGGTCCAGGTATCGCCGAGGCGGGCCTGGTCCACGCAGAAATCCGCCAGGTCGAGCCAGTGGCCCTGGGCGGCGCAGGTGCGGCCCAGGCGCAGGGCGGCGAAGATGTCGGCCCAGTCCCGGCGGGCCGGAGCCACGCCGGCGCGGATGTGGTTGAAGACCCCGGGGGCATAGTCGGGTTTGAGTCGCTGTTTGTGGATATGGAAATCGGAGTTGGCCAGCAGGGCAAAGGGCCGGCCCCGGGTGTAGAGCTGGTCGGCCAGGCCGCCGGGCATGGACCCCGGATAGTTCAGGGGGTCGAGGGCCAGCACCAGGTCGCGGGTCTGGTGGCCGTGCACCGCTTCGAGGCCGGCGATGAGGCCGGCCCGATCAGCCTCCAGGTACTGATCCAGATCCCGGGCAGACCACTGTCCGGGGGCCGGGTGGTTGAGGAAGATCAGCGGGCGCTCGGCCGGCGGCAGCGCGCCCAGGAAGGCCAGAGCCTCGGCCGGGGTCGGGCAACTGCCTTCGACCAGCCGGTCGAAGGTCCGGGCAAAGGTCTGGGCGTGTTCGTGCTCGCGGGGGGAGGGGGGAAAGATGAGGCAGGCGTGGCCGCCGGTGGGGGTATTCCACTCCAGCCCCGCAAAGAGCACCAGGCCCGGCAGGGCGGCGCGCATGCGGGTGATCACCTCGGCCTGTTCGCGCAGGGCCGGCTTCTGGGCGTGGTTGGTCAGGGCGGCGAAATCGAGCCGGCCCCCGACCCCTTCCAGATAGGCCATCGCCAGCCCGGGGTCTTCGCAGTGGGTGTGGAGGTCGCCGCGTAGCCAGCGCAGCACAGGTGCGGACATGCGGTTGCACGGGGAAGGGGTTTGCTGTACAATCGGAACCGGTCAATTCAACAGCCCCCAGAATATAAAGCCCCCGCCCGAGGGAGAACAGATCGCCGATGGCCATGGATTTGTGTTACACCTGCAGTTTTTTGCCCCAGGGTTGGTCGGCAGCCGACTGGATCGCGGTGGGCAGCCCGCGCTGGGCCTGGCGCGGCGCCTGGGTGCAGGAGGAGGACCATATCCGCAACCAGGCGCCGGCCGACGCCAGCCCGGAGGAATGGCTGGGCTCCCGCGCTCCGGAGACCTATGCCAGCCAGGTGTGGCAGGAGCAGGTGAGCGGCCCGCTGCGGGTGGGCGCCGAGGTGTCCTTCGATCACCGCATGGCCCCCCTGATCGTGCTGGCCCCGGAACTGGCTGCCAACTGCAACAGCCAGCCCCAGTACCGCGAGCACTACGAAGTGGTGCTCTACGATGAGGGCATCAACGTCTGGCACCACACCTTTGCCCTGGGCCGGCCGCGCTGGCAGCAACTGGCCCGCCACCCCTTTGCGGTCGCCGCCGGGCAGCGCCACCTGCTGGAGGTGGAGACCGGGCCGGCCGCGCTGGTGGTGCGGGCAGCGGGCCAACAGGTGCAGGTGCCCTGCCCCGCGTTGCCCCCGCGTTGCTTCGTCGGCCTCACCGGCTGCGAGGGGACCAATCGCTTCTACTCCTTCTCCGTGTATACCTCATCGTGAAGGTCCTGATCTTCACCACCCGTTTTCCCCCCGAGAACGTGGGCACCGCCCGCTACGTGGAATTGCTGGCCGGCGGATTGACCCGGCGCGGCGTGGAACTCAAGGTGCTGGCCCCCGCGTACCGCCCCGGCCATCCCGAGGATGCCGGCCGCGAGTACCCGGTGGAGCGCATCGCCGGCGGCAACGTTTCCTTCATCCCCCTGCGCTACCAGCGCGCCCGCGCCGGTCTGCGCCAGGCGGTGGCCCGTTGGCGGCCCGACGCGGTGTGGGCGGCCAACGGCATGGCCACCCGCGTGGCCGGCACCCTGCTCGGCGAACTGGGCATGCCGCTGCTGGGCACAGTACACGGCACCGACGTGGCCCGCCGCCTGCCGGGTAGCACCCCCTGGACCTGGCTGGAGAGTGTGCCCCAGCGCCGCTTCTACCAGCGGGCGCGCCGCCTGCTCACCAACAGCGCCTTCACCCGGCAGTTGTTGATCGACAAAGGCATCGATGGCAACAAGGTGCAGGTGGTGCACCTGGGGGTGGAGTTGCCCGCCGGCGTGGAGGAGACCCGAGCCAGCGCGCCGGCCCGCCATCCCGAATGGCAGGGCCGGCCCCTGCTCCTGACCGTGGGCCGGCTGGTGCAGCAGAAGGGGCACCGGCTGCTGCTGCAGGCCATGCGGCAGGTGGCCGACCGGGTTCCACGGGTGCTGCACCTGGTCGTGGGCGACGGCCCGGAGCAGCCCGCCCTGGCCCGGCAGATCGAGGCGCTGGGGCTGCGGGAGAACGTGCTGCTGCTGGGCCGGGTGAGTGAGGCCATGCTGCGCGACTGTTATGCCCTGGCCTGGGCCTTTGCCCTCACCAGCCACGAGGTGAAGTCCTATGTGGAGGGCATGGGGTTTGTTTTTCTCGAGGCCGCGGCCTGGGGCGTGCCGGCGGTGGGCACCCGGCACGGCGGTATCACCGAGGCCATCGAAGAGGGGCAGACCGGGTTTCTGGTACCGCCGGCGCAGCCCGAACAGATCGGGTTGCGCCTGGCGGCACTGCTGGCCGACGAAGGGTATTGCCGGCGGTTGGGCCGCCAGGCCCGCACCCGCGTCGAACAGTACTTCAACGTGGAACGTATGGCCGCCCAGAGCGAGGCCCATCTGCGCGAGGTGGTCGGGTGAAGGCGCTCCACCGGCAGCAAAGCTGCGAGTTACACGTACACGTGGGTGGCTGCCTGTACGCCGAAGACCTGTTAGAGTTGGGCCGCGACATCTACACCGAAGTGGATTGGAGCCTCTTCGTCAACAGCTACGAAGGGGCCTTCGGGGTGCGCCCCGATCCGGAGCGCCTGTTCCGCGAGGGGTTGCGCAGCGCCCGGGGGCGGGAAGTCTTTCGGCAACACTATGTGTACCGGCAGGAGGACGGCGGGGACTTCGGCCGTTTCCAGGCCAAGTTCGATCTGCTGATCTGCCTGTACCGGTACTGGGCCCAGCACCTGCACCGCGAGGAGGAGGTGCTCTGGCGCATCGTCGAGCGGCACCGGCAGGAGGGGCTGACCTACGTCGAGTACCGGGCGATGTTCGGCCTCGACAATCCCGAATCTTTCCTGCGCTTCCACCGCACCAACGCCCGCGTCTTTCAGCAGGCCTGCACTGCGGATTTCACTGCCCGCTATCTGATCAGCATCCCCCGCGGCGCGGCCCTGGCCGGGTACGAACTGGTGCAGCGCCTCTTCGCAGAAAATCCCGAGTTGATTCCCGCGGTGGTGGGGCTCGATTTCTGTTTCTTCGAGGAAGGGTACCCACCCGAAAAGCTGCGCCCCTTCTTTGCGCGCCTGCAGGCCGACAACCACAGGCGTCCCGGGCAGGCCCTCGAAGTGGCCTATCACGTGGGCGAGGTTTTTTTCGACAAGTCCCTGGAGAGCGCGGTGCGCTGGTGCCATCAGGCCGCCCTGTTGGGCGCCCGGCGTTTGGGCCACGCCATTGCCCTGGGCCTGGACCCGGAGGTGGCCATCGGGCGGCGGCCCGGTGGCCACGAGGCGGAGCCGGTGTCGGAGCGGCTGGCGCAGATCAGCTACGACCTGGAGCATCGGCGGGAGTTGGAGGCGGTGGGGGTGGCGGTGGACAACAAGGCGTTGAGGCGGGAACAGGCTGAATTGCAGGGCCGCTGCGCCGAGGAGCAGGTATGCCGCCCCTACACCCCGCAGCGGCTCGAAGAGGTGCGGCGGCGGCAGGATTTGGTCCTGGCCGAACTGGCCCGACTGGGGGTCTGCATCGAGAGCTGCCCCACCTCCAATCTGCGCATCGGCGGGGTGCCCTCTCCGGTGCAACACCCGCTGTGGCGTTTCCTGCGCAGCGAGGTGGGGCTGGCCATCGGCGCCGACGATCCCGGGGTTTTCGACCAGTCGCTGGCCGCCGAGTTGGACTGGGTGGCCGCCCATGTGGGCCTGGGCAAGCGGGCGCTGGCGGCGCGGCTGGGCGACCCGCGCCGTTTCCGGTTCGGACAAGCGCGTCCTTCATAGAGGAGCAGAGGCATGAGTCAGGGCAACAAGCGCATCGGCATCATCGGCTACGGGTACATCGGCAAATACGTGTACGAGCAGCTCACCAGCCGGCCCGAACTGGGGCTGGAGGTGGCCTTCGTGTACAACCGCAGTCCCGAGAAGACCGCGGCCCTGCCGCCGCGCCTCATCCTGGACCAGCTGGGGCATTTTGCCGACCGGGGGGCGGATCTGGTGGTGGAGTTGGCCCATCCCCGCGTGACCCAGGAGTACGGGGCGGCGCTGCTGGCGGTCACCGACTACATGCCCCTGTCGATGACTGCGCTGGCCGATGCTGCCCTGGAGCAGGAGTTGTTGGCGACGGCCCGCCGGCACGATACCTGTCTCTATATCCCGCACGGGGCGGTGATCGGCACGGACGCGCTGGAGGAGGGGCGGCAGATCTGGGAGGAGGTGCGCATCACCATGAAGAAGCCGCCGCACACCTTTGACTTCAGCGCCGCGCCGCAGTTCAGGGCCGAGGAAATCCGCAGCGAGACCCTGCTCTACGAAGGGCCCACCCGCGGCATCTGTCCGCTCTTCCCGCGCAACGTCAATTCGCACGCGGCCGTGGCCCTGGCCGGCATCGGCTTCGACCGCACCCATTCGGTGCTGGTGGCCGACCCGGCGCTGGAGGTTTCGGTGATCGAGATCGAGATGCGGGGGCAGGGGGTGGAGGTGAAGGTGCAGCGCCGCAACCCGATGAAGGGGGTGAGCGGGGTCTTCACCCTGGTCTCCTCCCTGGCCAGCATCTGTCGGGCCAAGGGGCGGCACAGCGGACTGCAGTTCTGCTAGCGCGTTAGCCCTGCCAGCGTGATCTCGCCCCTGGCGATGCGCTGCAGGGTGTCGGCGTAGAGCCGATGCTCCTGCGCCAGCACCCGGGCGGCCAGGGTCTCGGGGTTGTCGCCGGGCAGGACTGGCACTCTGGCCTGGGCCAGCACCGGGCCGTGGTCGTATTCCTCATCCACCAGATGAACGGTGGGTCCACTCTCCTTTTCCCCGGCCGCCAGCACCGCCTGGTGCACCGCCTGGCCGTAGAATCCCTCTCCCCCGAATTTGGGCAAAAGCGCCGGGTGGATGTTGAGCACCCGGCCCCGGTACGCGGCCAGGGTCTGCGGACCCAGGCGTTTCATGTACCCGGCCAGGCAGACGACCTCCACCTGATGAGCCGTGAGTGCGGCGCAGATGGCCTGGTCCAGGGCGCCGCGTCCGGGGTGGGTGTGCCCGCTCAGGTGACAGGCGGGGATGCCTTCCTGCCGGGCGCGGGCCAGCGCCCCGGATTCGGAGTTGTTGCTGATCACCACGGCCGGTTGGGCGGCGAGGCGGCCCTCTTTGCAGGCGTCGAGGATGGCCTGCATGTTGGAGCCATTGTGGGAGGCGAGGAAACCCAGGCGCAGCGGGGCCATGTTCAGAGGATCTCCAGCACCTGTTCGGGGGGGCGGCCCAGGCGGGCGCGTTCGCCGCAGACGACGATGGGCCGTTCGATGAGCACGGGGTGTTGCACCATCAGGCGGATCAACTCCTGGCGGGTATGGGTGCCTTTGTCCAGGCCCAGCGCGGTATAGAGATCCTCCTTCTGGCGCATCAACGCCCTGGGCTCCAGGCCCAGCTGCCGCAGCAACTGCTCGAGGGTGGACTCATCGGGCGGTTCTTTGAGGTATTCGATCACCTCGGGTTCGAGGCCGCGAGAGTGCAGCAGTTCGAGGGTTTCGCGGCTCTTGCTGCAGCGCGGATTGTGGTAGATGCGCAGCGGGGTCTTCGGCTGGGTCATGCGATCCCCTTCCTGTTGGGTTCCTGGACACACAGAATGTAGCGCGCCTAGGGGGCCGCCTGCAATTCCTGGCGGATGGCGGCGGCCTGGGGGTGGTTGGGGGCCAGTTCGAGGGCCCTGGCAAAATTGGCGCGGGCCCGGTCGGGCTGGCCGGCATTGGTGTACAGCACCCCCAGGTTGACATACGCGTCGGCGTCTGGCTTGCGGGCGACGCAGGCTTCGAAGGCCGCCACCGCCTCTGGCAGGCGGTTCAGTTTGACCAGGCTCAGGCCCAGGTTGTAGTAGACCCCTGGGTCATCCACCTGCAGGGAGATGGCCCGCAGGTAGGCCTGCACCGCCGGGATCTCCTGGCCCAGGGCGCTGTAGGCCAGGCCGATGAGGTGGTGGGCCTCTCCCTTGCCGGGTTCCAGGCGTGTCGCCTCCTGCCAACAGGCGAGGGCTGGCTGGAACTGCCCCAGGCCCTGGTAGGCCCGGCCGGCATCCAAGTAGACCCCGTAGGTGTAGAAATCGGGCAGCACCTCGGGCAGGAAGTAGGGCGTTTTGAGGATGGGCTCGTAATAGCGCAGGGTCTCCCGCCAGTCCTCGGCCGCGGCGGCCACCTTGCCGGCCATCAGCCCGTGCAGCAGGGCGAAGAAGGCCTGGCTGCTGGGCAGCGGGTGGCCCACGCGCAGGGCGAGTTTGCCCAGATGGATATCCGGGCCGGTTTGTTGTTGCGCGCCCCAGCCGGCCACGGGCACAAAGTTCCAGTCCACCGGATCGAAGACTGCCTGGGCCGGGTCGCCGGGGGAGAAGCGCTCCTGCCAATCGATGCGGCCGGCTCCGTCCAGTGCCGCAATCGCCTGGTTGGGCGGGCACAGGGGATGTACATACGAGAGCACCAGGGCCGACCCGGCGGCCTGGTCTGGTTGGGGGGCGGCGTATTCCTCAGCGATGGCCGGGTTCCACGCCAGGTACAGCGGCGGCAGGTCGGGGCGCTGGCTGAGCAGGGCATAGGCCCGGATCAGGCGCTGCAGGTCGAAGCGGCCGCTGAAGCGTTTCTGCCGCACGTAGAGGGGCGCCGGGGAGAGCAGACCCAGGTTGCCGGCGATCTCGGAGCTGGGCAGGATGCGGGCGCCCTCGGGGTGTTGCTGGAGCAGCCATTGCCGCAGCTGCATGCGGGTGTCGCCTGCCGAAACCAGGGCGCGCGCCTGCAGCGAGGACCAGGCCGGCTCCAGCAGCAGGGCCGCCAGCCAGCCAGCCAGGATCAGTCGTCCGGGTTTGAGACCCAGGAGCGGGCGCGCGATCAGCACGGCCATCATCGGGGTGAGGGGCAGCGCGTAGCGCATGAACACCGATTGGGCCGAGACCAGCAGGAGGACAAAGACCCCCATGCCCACCAGCAGCACCTTCTCGGCGCTGCTCCAGGTGCGGGGCCGCCACAGGAAGGCCAGGGCCAGGCTCGCCATGCCGGCCAAGCCCAGCCCGTACCACAGGGTATGGTGCAGCAGGTGCAGCCAGGGGGCGTCGGCGGTGCGGTGTTCCGCTTCGACCAGGTGCTGGCGGGCCGAGGTGGTCAGGTCGGCCCAGCACCGGGGCCAGTCCAGCCAGACGTAGGGGGTGGCCAGGGCAGCGGCAGCCAGGGCGGCGGCAGCGGCGATGGCGGCATGCCTGAGCCGGTCGGGTCCCGACCACCAGGCCGCCGCCAACACCGGCACCAGGACCAGGCAGGCGGGGTATTTGGTGGCTCCGGCCAGGCCGGCGAAAACCCCGGCCAGCAGCGCGTCGGAGCGCCGGCCTTCCTCCTGCACCAGGCGCACCGACCACAGCAGCGCCAGACTGATCCACAGGGTGGACGGCACATCGGTGTTGGCCAGATGGGAGAAGCGCACGTGTAAGGGCATCAAGGTCAGCAGTAGGCCAGCCAGCCAGCCCCCTTTCTCCCCGTAGAGGCGCCGGCCCAGATGTACGGTCACGGCCACGGTGCCCACGGCCAGCAGGGTGTTGAAGCCGCGCGCCAGGGCGACCAGGTCGTGGTCGTCGACGAAGTAGCGGTAGGCAACGAAGGCTTCGAGGGACTCGGGGCTGAAGAGCAGGTAGTAGATGTAGTAGAGGGCGGAGAGCAGGTAGAGGTGGAAGGTGGGATAGATCAGGAAGTGCGGATTGAAATCGCCGCCCCAGAACCCCAGCGGATGGACCACGTAGACCCATTCGTCGACGTGTTGCCACCCAGGCTCGGGCAGGGGCCAGCGCAGCCACAGGGCCAGCAGGAGCAGGGCGCTCCACAGCAGGAATGGGGACTTGAGTTTCTCGCTCAGCGCAGCCACTGATCGAGGTGCCGGGCCACGAACTCGTCGTCGTTGAGCTGGGGGTAAGCGGCGTACACGCGGCTGATCGCCTCGGCCTGGCCGGGGGACAGGCCCTCCTCGGGATCGAGGCACCAGATGCCCCGCAGCAGGCCCTGCCGGCGCAACACCTCGTGCAGGCCGGCGATACAGCCGGCAAAGCCGTGGGTCGCGTCGAAGAAGGCGGCGTTGGTGTCGGTGATCTGGGCCGCCCGCGTCATCAGCTCCTGCGGGATGGGGGCACCCGAGGCGGCCAGGGCCTGGCATTCCCGCAGCAGGGAGACCGCCTTCCGGGTCCACACCGCCCAGTGGCCCAGCAGGCCGCCGCAGATGCGGGCTTCCTGGCCGCCAAAGGAAAAGCGGGTGAGCAGGTCGTGGGTGATGGTGTCGTCGTTGCCGGTGTACAGGGCGATCTCGCCGAGGCGGCCGGCCTCACTCACAGCGCGCAACACGTCGAGGGTCTGGTAGCGGTTGAAGGGGGCGATCTTGATCGCCGCCACCTGCTCGATCTCGGCGAATCGCCGCCAGAAATCGAAGTCCAGCACCCGGCCGCCCACCGCCGGCTGCAGGTAGAAACCCATCACCGGGATGACCTGGGCCACGGCCCGGCAGTGGTCGAGCAATGCATCGGTGGAGGCGGTCTTGAGGGCTGAGAGGCTCAGCAGGCCCAGCTGGTAGCCGCAGTCGCGGGCAAAGCGGGCTTCGGCCAGGGCCTGGGCGGTGGGGCCGCACACCCCGGCGATGGGCAGAAAGCCGGCGGGCGCCTCGCTGGCGATCACCTCGCTGGCCAGCTTGAGCACTGGCTCGAAGAGCCCCACCTGCGGGTCGCGGATGGCGAACTGGGTGGTGTGCACCCCCACCGCCACTCCGCCGGCCCCGGCGGCGATATAGTAGCGGGTCAGGGCCCGCTGGCGGCGCTCGTCGAGGCGGCGCTTTTCGTCGAGGGCCAGCGGGTGGGCCGGGATGGCCTGGCCCTGCAGCAGTTGCTGGCGCAACAGGGGAGTCAGCATGGGTTCATCTCCGCTTGCGGGGCAGGGTGCCGATGATCATCAGGGTGCCGCTGGCGCTCACGGCGGTACCCTCCACACTCCAGTC
>JADZBP010000299.1 GCA_020852055.1 Candidatus Latescibacterota bacterium | reverse complement strand
TGCGAGGGACACTGGTACGGCGGCCTGTACGGCTGGACCTGGCCGCACGGCTTCTACAACCTGCAGATGGCCGCCCTGGTGGCCGCCTCCTGCGCCCTGCTGCTCACCGGCGACGAAGGCTACCTGGAACTGCCCCGCCGGCAACAGGACCGCATCGCCGAACTGGGCGAGGTGCGCGATCTCAACGACTGCCAGATGAGCCTCTTCGAACACTGGATCGGCCAGGACCTGGCCCTGGGCGCCGACCGCCGCACCTTTGTCGTGCCCTACCGCTACGGCGACGCCGGCTGGTTCGACTACCAGCCCCTCTCCCCCATCTACCCGACCGCGCTGTGGAACCTGTCCATGGCCGGGGGCGACTGGGACCGGCTCGAAGCCCTGCGCCGGCAGAGCAACTACGACTGGAACCTGGTCTACCCCTTCCACACCAAGGAGGACGCGGGGCACGAGCCGCCCTGGCTGCGCTACCTGGCCGGACAGAATCCCGGCTACCCGGAAGCCATACTCCAGGCAGCCTGCGCCCAGGTGCAGCGCCGGCTGGCCCTGATCCGCGACGACGCCGATCCCACCACCCACCGCGACGTGCACCGCTGGCAGATGGTCAACCCGGTCACCACCGAGGCCCTGGTGCAGCTCACCCTGGGCGGGCCGCAGCATATCTATAACGGCGGTTTGCTCATGTGCCGGCTGCGCTACTTCGATGCCGAGGGCAACCGGCCCGGACTGCCGCCTGAGGTGGCAGCCCTGGTGGAACAGCTCGGGGCCGAACACACCACCCTGCGCCTGGTGAACCTCAGCCCCACCGCCGAGCGGCGCCTGGTGGTGCAGGCCGGCGCCTTTGGCGAACACCGCTTCACCGGCGCCCGGTACGATATCCGGGAGAGCGAATACCCCGGACCCATCCCCGCCTATACCGAACCCGAAGCCCTGCGGGCCGGCGCCCGCGACACCCGCATTGACGCCACCCGTTTCCTGGTGGTGCTGCCCCCGGCCACCCAGATCCGGCTCGAGTTGGGTACGGCGCGCTGGGCCAACCGGCCCTCCTGCAGCAGGCCGTATTAGGCGCCCCGCCCTTGACTGCCCAGCCCCTGCCAACCCCGGCCCCCACCCAGCTCCAATACTGGCGCTTCTACTGGCCGCTGGTGCTGACCGGCATCGTCATGTTGCTGGCCCAGCAATTCCAGAACAGCGCCCTGGCCCGCTACCCGGACGCGGCGCGCGAGCTGGCCGTCTTCGCCTTTGCCTCCAGCGTCTTCCAGCTCTTCAACGCCGCCCTCATCTTCATGCCGCAGATGTCCAACAGCTTCGTGCGCTCGGCGCAGGGCTGGCGCATCTGCCTGCGCTTCAGCCTCTGGGCCTGTGTGCTGCTCTCCCTGCCCCTGGCGCTGATGGGGTTCACCGGGCCGGGCCGCTGGCTGGTGGGACTGGCCTTCGGCATCGAGGGCGAGATGCTGGCCGATGTGGTGCTCTATCTGCGCTGCCTGGCGCCGCTCTTGCTGATCAGCGGCATGCGCAATTTCTACACCGGCATGCTGGTGCAGAGCCGGCACACCTCCATGGTCACCCTGCTCAACCTGGGGTACCTGGCCGTGGTGGTGGCGGTGCTCTTCGCCGGCTACACCCTGGGCTGGAAACCCATCCTCACCATCGCCGTGGGCCAACTGGCCGGCGCGGCCCTGCACCTGGGCCTCACCTACCTCTGCGTGCGGCGCTACTACACCCTGCCCGAAGCGCCGGACCACGAACATCTCACCTATCGCGAGGTCCTCTCCTACTTCTGGGGCACGGCCCTGACCAGCGTCATGTTCTCCCTCAGCCGGCCCATCATCTACTCCTTCCTCAACCGCCTGCCCGATCCCAACCCGGTGATCGCGGCCATGCGGGTGGGCTTCGACTTTGCGATGATCTTCCACAATGCCCTCAACCAGTTCCGCCATCTCTTCGTCACCTTTGGCGAGCAGGACCTGGCCGGGGTACGGCGCTTCATGATCCGGGTTTCGGTGGTGGTGGTGGGATCGATGGTGGTGGTGGCCGCCACCCCGGTGAGCCGCATCGTGCTGGAGGATCTGGTGGGGGTCAAGGGAGAGATCTTGCAGATGACCTGCGAGGTGGTGCTGGTGATGTGCCTGCTGCCCATCGTCGTCAACGTGCGCAACTACTACCACGGCCTGGCCCTGATCCGCCGCACCACCGGGCGTATGGGCGCCGGCGCCATCTTCCGCAACGTGGCCACCTACCTGCTGACCGCCCTCTTCTTCTACGCCGGCCTGCTCGACCACGTCACCGCCACCCTGACCCTGATCGCCGGCTTTGTCGCCGAAACCCTGGTGGTGATCGCCGGTCCCCACCTGGGCCGGGCGGCCCAGCGCGGGGTGGCCTGGATCGGGCGCTGAAGCCTCAGTCCCCCCGGAAAAGCAGGAGTTCGCTGGTCTGCGGCTGTTCGCAGCGGACCCCTATGCCCTCGTGTATGAGCGCCCGGCCCGAGGCTGTCCAGCCCAGGCCGGCCGAGTCCAGGGTCACCTGATAGCGGCGCGAGGGATCCAATCCCCGCGGCCGGAACAGGTACTCCGGCTCCCCTGCGTCGGCGGTGCGGAAGACCACGGCCACACTGGTGCCGCCATCGACGGCGGCGTATTCCAAGACACACCACGGCGTCTTCTCCGCCAGCGGCAGGAAGGGGGTGTGATGGAAGACCCTGCCCCCGATCATGGTCGGGCGGATGATATCCCGGTACAGGGCCACATAGTGCTGCACCCGCTGGCGCAGGTAGGGGGTCAGTTCCTCCAGCGAGGGGGCGATGCCGCGGAAGATCGGTCGGCAGAAGCAGAGCCGGAGCTGCGCGTCCACATCCCCTTCAAGCACGTGTTCGCCCACCTCGGTGCCAAAGGTGCGCAGCAGCACCTCGGGCGGCAGCGACATCGTCACCCCGTTGAGGATCTTCAGCCCGCGCGGCAGGCGCATCCAGTCCGACAGTTCGGTGTTGTGGAAGCGGGCCAGGGTGCCCCAGTCGAGCCGCCCGCCACCGCCGGCGCAGTTCTGGAAGACCACCCCGGGGAACGCGGCGCGCAGCCGGTCGAACATCGCGTAGAAGTTTTCGTAATAGCGCCAGGTGAGGTCTTCGGTGAAGCCGTGGCAGACGCGGTTGCCCGCCGGCTGCAGGCAGTGGTTGTGGTCCAGGCGGTACATGTCCAGATCGAGGTCGCGGATCAGCCGGGTGATCTCGCCCTCCTCGAAGGCCACCACCTCCGGCTGGGTCAGATCCAGCGCCCGGCCGCCGGCGATCGGCTGCCCGTCCCGCTTGAGCAGCCAGTCGGGATGGGTCTGCTTGAGGCGGCTGTTGGCGCCGGCCGCCTCGATCTCCACCCATAACCCGAACTTCAGGCCCTGCCGGTGGGCGTGGTCCACCACCGCCTTCAGCCCGCCGCCCTCCTTCATCCACGGCCCATCGTGCCAGTCCCCGACATTGTTGCCCCACTGGTTGGGCTCATTGCCGTACCAACCGGCATCGACGACGTACATCTCGGCGCCGATGGACGCGGCCACATCGATGTCCTTGCGCATATCGGCCACCCGCTCCCGGTCGCACAGGTAGCCGCGGTGGTTGGCCTCGATCTCCACGTGCCGGCCGGGGATCGGCGCGGGCATAACCACCTGGCGCACGTGTTGGTGGGTGGCCTGGACGATGGCGTCGGTGTTTTCCTGGAAGAGCCCCAGGTGTACCGCCGGGGTCGCAACCGTCTCGCCCGGTTCCAGCACCCGCAGCACCTCGTCGTGGCCGCCCAGGCCCATGCGGAAATAGAGCTCCGCTTCGCGGTTGGCCGGCAGCACCTGGTTGTGGCCCCACAGCGCCCCGCGCAGGCGCGAGTCGAGCCGGAACTCGTAGTTGCCACCCCACGCCAGCTCGCAGACAAAGATCTGCCCGTTGCAGCGGTTGCGCGCCCAGAAGGCGGGGCGGCCCCAGCCGCTGCGGCCCTTGAGTTCGCCGTTGACCACCTTCACCCCGTCGGCCAGCGGCTCGAACCAGAAATCCCCCTCGCGTCCCCACTCGAACTGGTGGGTATAGGCCAGCTCGAAGGGGCTCTCGACGCCGGCGGGCAGGTGTTCCTCGAAGCGGTGCTTCCACAACAGGCCGGCAAAAGGCGCCACGGCGGTGATGCCCAGGGCGGTGGTAGTGGTATTGGTGACCTCCAGCCAGCGGATGAGGAAGGGACCGCCGTCGAGCCGGGTGTGGACTTTGACCTTCACCCCGGCCGCCGGGTGGTCCAGCACCACCGCGCCGTGGGGCACCGGCAGGGGCTTGCCGCTGGCGTCTTGCCGCGGCCGGTACGCCGACGGGTCCGGGGTCTCTTCGGCGGCGGTCCAGGTGTAGCCGCCGGCCAGGTCCTGCCGGTTGATACTCAGGTGGAAGGTGTCGGCAGGCTGGTCGACGCGCCACCGCATCCCGCCGAAATGCATCTCCGGCCAGAGCTGGCCGTTGGGGTTCCAGTACCGGCTCAGCAGCCGCCCACCCAGGAACATCTCGTCGAAAACCCGCCGGCCCGAGGTATAACACGCGCCGGGTGCCTCGCCGCTGCGGAAGCGGATCTGCGCCTCGGGCGCCCCTGCGGTGAGCTTCGGTTTCGCTGCCATACCCTTCCCCCTTTGCCGGAACAGTGGATGGGGCGCCCTTGTCCGCTCTGCGGGAGGGGAGACCCGGCGCCCAGGCAGGCGGCCATCCCGCCCCCTGCTACCAAATCTCCGCAAGCGCAGCCCGGCAGGCCACACCGGGCCGGTGCCCCGGCCGGACGCGGAGTCGCCCGGATCGGAGAAGAGGTCCGGCACCAAAGGGAAAACCCCTGCGAACCGGAAACTCGCAGGGGCTCCAGTAGAACGCCCAGATGCGGGCGCCGGCGCTAACCCGCCAGGGTCTGGTACGGCTTCCACGCCTCGCCGGCCGCGGCGGCCTGGCGCTCCAACTCGCTCCGCCAACCCACCACCTCCCCAGCCTTGATCCGGCCGATGTCGTACGGGGCGTAGCGGTCCTCCAGGGTATCCCCGAGTTTCTGGGTCTGGGCCCAGCGGTCCCAGGCCGTTTTCATCCATTCGTGCGGCAGGGCCTCGCGCACCGCCGGATCGAGCTGCCAGGCATTGCGCGCGTCGGCCACCGCCGGCTCCTTGTCCGCCGGGCCAGACCACTTCGACCAGCCGATGGCCAGGGTGTTGCGCTCCCGCTCGGGCACTGTGTGGCCAGTGTGGATATTGGCCCCGTTGCGGATGAGGGCTTCCCCCGCCCGGAGCCGCACCGCCACCTGGTCCGGCAGGGGATCGGTGCCGTTCCAGCTGGGGGTATGCGGCACCCCTTGGTCCTTCATCGCTTTGGGCAGCAGCACGTCGTGTTCGTAGGGGGTGCGCCAGCGGTCGTGGCTGCCGGGGATCAGTTCGTGGCATTCGTCATCGACCAGCGCCAGGAACATGCTCACCCCGCTGCGCTCCTCCAGGGCCTTGGCGTTGTTGGCCCGGATCTCCTCCCAGCGCACCCGCTCCACCTCCTCGGAGTAGTCCTCGGGTGCTTCGCCGCGCACCTCGCGCTGGGCCAGGTAGGGTTTGCCGGTGCCCCACCAGGTCACGTCCCGATGCCAGCCCAGCGCGTGCTCCTTGGTCTGCGGGTTGCACCACAGCAGCATGCCGCTCAGCACCAGGTCCTCGGGGCCCAGGCCCTTGCACCAGGAGGCGACGAATTTCAGCAGCTCGTCGGAACCGTGGAATTCGGCGAAGCTGGGTTCCTTGAAGGCAGGGTGGATGAGGCCCCGGATCGCCCAGGGGTCGTTGTCCCCGGTGCGGTGCACGTAGCCTTTTGAGGTGTCCAACTGGCGGTACCCCTGCTGATGCTGGCAGGCAGCGGTGACCCGCCGGCCCGCCTCGCGCAGGATGGCAATCCACGGGCTGTCGACAAAATCATTAACAATGACGAAGCTGTGCTCCCTGAGATGGGCCAGCCGCTCGGGCGTACACCCGGGGGCGGCGTGTTCCGGTTTGGCGTCGGCAAACGCCGGGGCTCGGTAAGTGGCAGACATGCGCTCGGGCTCCGAGGAGGGGGGTGCATTCGTGGGAAAAAGCAACAGTGGCGAGGAAGATACCCACACCGCCCTCCCCGGGCAATACCGTGGATGGGCACCATCGCGTCCGGCCGACCATCGGGACCGTCAGCAAATTTTGGGGGTTGGGCTGCCGGCCGCTGTGATCGTCGCGTTGCGCGCCAGCATCCTATACGATGGGGTTATCTCTGCAACAGGTACGGAGTATCTTATTCCTGCGATTACCCCGCAGACTTCAAGGAGGCGAAGCATGGATCTGACCGATCAACAAGGGGAGGTACTCCAACCTCATTCCCCCCAACCCGCTCGCCGGCCCGATGGCAAAGGGTGCTCCCGCCGGCAGGAGCGGGAGCGCCTCAACGGGGTCCTATGGATGTTGATGGTTGCCATATCTGCCCTGGCCAGCGGAGCGTGTGGCCGGATGAACGGACCCCTCAACACGGGCATAGACAGTAAGCCGCTGTACCCGGCGTACCACGTCGCTCCCGCCGGCAGCGATACGGCGGACGGCTCGCGGCAGCATCCGTGGGCTACCCTCCAGCATGCGGCCACCGTTGCCGGGCCCGGCGACACGGTGCATGTGGCCCCGGGGACCTACCTGTCCGGAGAGATCGTGTTCCGCACCAGCGGTACGCCCGAGGCGCGTACCCGTTTTGTCTCCGACGCCAAGTGGCAGGCCAAGATCCGGCACAACTCCAGCTCGCATGCCTGCCTCACGCTGCTGGCCAACTACATCGACCTCATCGGCTTCGACCTCTCCTCCCCGCTGGCCTACCGCGGGATCTGGAACGTCGGCAACAACAACGGCATCCTCGACAACCATATCCACGACATGCCCAACCCGGATGTCGGGCGCACCGGCGCCGGCATCGTCGACGATGCTGGCGAGGCCGGCTACCTCCTCCACGACGCCCTCATCTCCGGCAATGTCGTGCACGACATCGGGGCGTTCGGGGTGACCCCGCAAAGCGGACGGGTGCATGGGATCTACCTCTCCTTCCCCAGCGGCGAGGTGTGCACCAACAACATCGTCTACCACAACGTGGGCTGGGGAATTCACGGGTACCATGCCTTCTCCCACGCCACCATCACCAACAACCTCTCGTTCAACAACGGCCGGGCCGGGATCCTGATAGCCGCGGCCAGCCCGTCGGACGGGAATCCCAACCGCGTCAAGGCGGATCAGTGCGTGGTCACCAACAACATTTGCCTCTACAATCAAGGAGGTGCCGGCATCGAGGAGGGGGGCAACGGGTACGTCGGCAACGGGAACACCTATGCCAACAACCTCGTGTACGGCAACGCGCGCGGCGGCATCTCCACCACGGGCGGCAGCCGCGCCCAAGGGACGGTGAACGCCGATCCGGGGTTGGTCGACTACCAGGCAGACGGCACCGGAGACTACCACCTGGTCCCCGGCAGTCCGTGCATCGACGCGGGCACCACCCTCGGTGCGCCGGCTGCGGACCTGGACGGGAACCAGCGGCCGATGGGCCCTGGCAACGACATCGGCCCGTACGAGTATGGCGCCTCGACGCCCTCGGTCGGCTGGTAGATGAAACCCCGCCAGGTCGCCACGCAGGTCAGGCCGGCAACCCACAACCGATTGGGCTGAGGCACGAGGTCTTTTTGTAGAGCCCCATTCCGCCCGACGAACAAAAACAAAAAGGCCCCCGCAACTCATTGGCTGCGAGGGCCTTCCTGATGGTGGGCGATACTAGATTCGAACTAGTGACCCCCTGCTTGCCGAAAAGGACAGCCGCATTTTTCCTGTTTTACTTGGGGCGCAAGCCCCGCTAGACCCGCACGACAAAGGGCCGGCCTTCCCTATGGATGGCCGGCCCTTTGTTACGAAGACCGTGGCGCCTGCTGTGCCCCCGGCCACGACTGAGGGCTACTGAACCCGTGAACCGCCCACTCGGGTTGCCGGTTTGTAAGAAACCTCCGGACTTGACCTAAGATCCTCCCTGGTGAACGACGGGAGTTTGGTGTGTCATTTGGCAAAGAGCATCTTCTGCACCGCCACCTGGTCGCCAGCCTGGAGCCGATACAGGTAGAAACCACTGGCCACCAACTGCCCGCTGCCGTCGCGGCCATCCCACTGCACCTCGTAACTGCCCGGTCCCTGGGCCTGGTCCACCAGCACCCGCACCTGCTGGCCCATCGCGTTGTAGATGGTCAGGCGCACCTCCTGCAGGTTGTCCAGGTCGTAGCGCAGGGTGGTGCTGGGGTTGAAGGGGTTGGGATAGTTGGCGCTCAGGCGGAAGTGTCCGCTGACGACCTCCATGCCCTGGGCCAGCGCCTCGGCGGCCGACTTGGACAGGCGGAAGCGCGGCGGGCTGGCCTCCGCCTTGGCCGACGGGTTGCCCGAGGCATCCTTGGCCGAGGCTACCAGCTTGAGGTTGGGGGCTTTGGCCGAAGTCAGGTTCCCCTGCTTGTCGAAGCGGTACTCCGACTCCGCGGAATCCCCTTCCTTGGTGGTCAGGCGCACCACCTGGTTATCGACCACCTTGAAACCGCCCAGGTCATAGGCATCGGCCCACAACCTGCGCAGCGTCTCCTCGCTGCCGTTGGGACCTTCGAGCTGCACCTGAAGCTTCCGGCTCTCCTTCTTGATCTTGATCCGGACCTTTTTCTCCTTCTTGTAGCTGACCGTCGCCGCTGCCGGCGGGCTGAGCGGCTGGGTGATATAGGCGGTGATCGCCGGCTGCGGATCGGCCCCGTCGGTGGCGCTGACCTGCACCCGGTACATCGGGCCACCGTCCTCCTCCTCCTCCCCCCTGCTGATGCCCCACACCCCGGTCAACTGGGCGGTGACCACTGGGGGAGTTACATCGGCGAAGCTGGCGGCGATGGTGTGGTCGGCGGTGATGTTGTTGAAGTTATAGCTGGAAACCGCCCCCACCGACACCCCGTCCACCAGCACGTCGGCAATGCTGTAACCGGCTGCTGGAGTGATGCTGTAGCTGAGATTTCCGCCATAGGTGACCACGGTCTGGTTGGCCGGCGCGATGCCGCCATTGGCCCCCGCCGTCGCCGTGAGGGTGAAGGTGTCGAGGGCAAAACGGGCCTCGATGGTGTGGTCGGCGGAGATGTCGGCGAAGGTATAGGTCGCCACTGTCCCCACCGGAATCCCGTCCACCAACACGTCGTCGAGGTGGTAGCCGGTGGCATGGGTGAAGGTGAAGGTCTGGTCGCTGCCGTAGTCCACTACCCTGACGCCGGCGGGATTGACCGTGCCGCCAAACCCGGCAGTGGCAGTGAGGGTGCGGGTGACATTGTTGACCGTGAGGGTAACCGCCTTGCTGTCGCTCAGACTGCCGTCACTGGCGGTGAAGGTGAGGGTATGGTCCCCGGCCTGGGTATAACCCGGGGTCCAGGTGAAATCGGCGGTGCCGTTGTGGTTGTCCGTAAGTGTAGCCCCCTCCGGCACGTCGGCCAGCGACAGACTCACCGGGCTGTCGCTGTCGGTGGCGCTGACCTCGAACGTCAGCGTCTGCCCCTCATCGAGGGCTTGGTCCGCGATCACCGCCAGCACCGGTGGGTCATTGACCGGGGTCACGGTGAGGACGAAGGTCTGGGCTGCCGAGGAGTCCACCCCGCCCCCGGTCGTGCCGCCGCTATCGCGCACGCGCACAGTGAGAGTGGCCACGCCGTTGGCATCGGGAGCGGTGGCGTAGCTCAGGGTGCCGTCCGGCGAAACCGCTGGCAACCCCACAAACAACCCCGGATTGTCGTTGGCGACGGCGAAGTGCAGCACCTGGCCGCCCTCGTTGGCCGGTCCGGCGCTGAGCCGTGTGGCCCAGCCGGCCACACCCTGCGGACCGGCATCTTCGTTTACGGTCTGGTCAGCGCCCTTGGCAAAGCTGGGGGGATCGTTGACGGAGGTCACGGTCACCACCACGGTGCCGGTGGCCAGGCCGTCTTTGCCGTCGCTGAGGGTGTAAGTGAAACTGTCGGCACCATTGAAATCCGGGTTCGGGGTGTAGGTCACCGTGCCGTCTGTGTTGAGCGTCACGGCCCCGTTGCTACCCTGGCTCACCGCGGTCACCGCCAGTGCGTCCCCGTCCGGATCGGCGTCGTTGGCCTTGGGGTCCAGGGGTTGGGCAACGTGGTCCTCCTCGGCGACCAGGAGGTCAGGCGCGGCGATAGGCGTCTGGTTCACATTGTTGACCGTGATGGTGATCTCCTGCGTCTCGCTGATCAGGGCCGGGGTGCCGTTGTCCACGGCCGCGAAGGCCACCGTGTAGGTGCCGACCTGGAAAAAACTGGGCGCCCACGAGAAGGTGTTCCCCGAAAAGGTGGCACCCGGCGGCAAGGCCGAGGGGTATATCTCGACCGCCTGCCCCGCATCGGGATCGTGGGCGTTCAC
>JADZBP010000298.1 GCA_020852055.1 Candidatus Latescibacterota bacterium | reverse complement strand
CCCCCACCCGCAGCCCGGCCGAATACATCAGCACCAGCAACGCCTGGTGTTTGAGGTTGCCCGCTGCATTCAGGACTCGTTCGGTCGCCTGCCGGCTCATCACCGCCGGCAGGCGGCGGCCCCGGCGCGGGCGCGGCAGGTCATCTAACAGTTGCGGACTTTTCACCACCCATTCGAAGAAGAGCTTGATGGCGCTGATGGTCTGGTTCTGAAACGAAGCAGAGACTTCCCCCCTTTCGATCAGTGCCAGCACGTAGCCGCGCACCTCGTCGGTGGTCAGCTGGGTGTAGTCCTTCTTGAACGCACCGAGGAAGCGGCGCACGACACCCTGGTACACCTTGGCGGTCCTGGGGCTGTACCGGCGCAGTTGCAGTTCCCGGGCAAAACGCTCGAGGGCCGTGTTGCGCCGGAAGAGCACCTTGATCGCCTCGAGAGAGGTATCCACCTTCACGCAGGATGCCCCGAAGGCCCCAACCAACGCCTGCAGGGTTTCCATGCCCGCCGGCACTTGCCAGCACTGCGCTAGCTGCTGCCATGAGCAGGATGGGATGGCCTGCTCCAGCCGAGGGATGTCGGCTGGATCGTCGCGCAGGTACACCCGCCAGTGGTCCGGCGTCCCGGCGCGAACCAGGATCCTGAAAGGCGGGGTCGGTTTGAGGCGTGGCAGCAAGGAGGTGCGGCGCTGGGGGTCCATGGGGGCGCTCCTGTGCGAACAAGGGACCCCCACCGGGAAACAAACATCGTGCCAGGGAGGATGCGGGTGATCTGGGGCGGCACCACAGGAGACGGGTGTCCGCTGCAGGGCGGAGGATGTTACGGCCTGGAGACAGGGCTGTGCCCAGGCCTACTCAGATGACTGCGGGGCCGGCTCAGTATTTCAGGTGCTCTCCCGGCACGCGGTTCCACTGGACCGGCTCCATGTTACCGGTATATCGGGGGACCAGCGGCTCCACGGCCCTGCCAGCCTCGCCCTCCCACCAGTCCGGCGGGGTGAGCGGTTTCTTGCGGGCGATGAAGGCCCGGATTGTCTCCGGCAGATTCTCGTAGTCGGGATAGTACCACAGGGTCAGCAGCGAGCGCCGTTGGCTGGTCTGGTTGGCGTGGGCAGCGTGCAGCAGGCGGGCATCCCCCACCACCAGGTCGCCGGCCTTGACCGGCACGTCGATCTCCTGGGCGTGGTGCGAAAAGATGGGGGAATCCAAGGGTGCCTCGTAGGTTTCCTCGCTGTGCGCCGGCGGCAGTTTCTCGTGCAGATCCACCCGGCGGGTATGGGAACCGGGGATGATGCGCAGGCAACCATTCTCCGGGGTGGTGTCGGTGAGATAGTACATCAGGAAGGCCTGCAAGAGATGCGGGTCGGCGCTGCGCTCGTGGTCCCAGGCCCACCAGTCCTGGTGCCAGTACAGGGGCGGCCCCAAAGGCGGTTTGCTCAGCAGATAGCCGCTCCACCACTTCGGGTCCTCGTAGCCCAGGGAGGCCAGGGCTTCCAGGGTTCTGGGCCAGGCAAAGAGCCGGGCGAATACCGGGTCCTGGTACGCCACATTGATATTGCTGCCCTGGTAGCGGTACTTCTGGTGGCGCTCGGCCGGTTCCGCATCGAGCAGGGCGTCGGTGACCCGGACCAGGTCGCCGAGGATCTGCTCGTCGAGCACCTGCGGGAAGTGGCAGAACCCCTGGGTGAGCAACTGCTGCTGGCGCGCCGCGTCGATCATCTATCCTGTCCTCGTTTGGTTCAGGTGGGGTCGGCGTTGAGACAGCGCCGCTCGCCGGCCTGCATGCTGATGGTCAGTTCGCGGTTGCTGAAGGGCGAGACCAGCACACACGCGCCGTCCTGTTCGGCAACAATCTCCACCTGAACAACCTTGCCGCCTGTCCGCTGCGCCGAAACCAGGAAAGCGCCCTCGGCCCGCAGGTCGGTGAAGCACACCTCCTGCCAGGAGGAGGGGATGGCCGGGAAGATCCGTATCCTGCCGCGGTGGCTCTGCAGCAGCATCTCCTGCAGGCCGGCAGCCGCGGCGAAATTGCCTTCGAGGGTGAAGGGGCGGTAGGTGAAACGCGAATGGCCCTGGCCGCTCTGGTCCCCGTTGCAGTGGAAGCTGTTGCGCAGGCAGAAGGCGGTGGCAAAGAGGCGCAGGGCGCGGGCGGCCATCTCCCCGTCGCGGGCGCGGGCGGCCAGGCAGGCCAGCCACGAGAAGCTGTATCCGGTCCACCAGTCGCTGCCCAGGCGCTCCAACTCGGCCAGCGAGGCGGCGATGGTGCGCCGGGCTTCCCCGCCGTCCTCCGGGTCGATGAGCCCCAACGGATAGACCGCCATCAGGTGGGAGAAGTGCCGATGGGAAGCCGGCAGCGCCATCCCCGGCACCACCAGCAACTGCCCGGCGTCCCCGACCGCCAGCTCGGGGAATTCGGCCTGCACCGCTTTCCAGTGCGCCGCTTCAGCCTCGCGCCCCACGGCCCCGGCCAACTCGGAGGTGGCGCCCAGCAGCCAGCGGCACAGGGCCAGGTCGTAGTTGGTGAGCTGCTCGAACCAGGCCTCGGGGCGGTTATCGTTGATCTCGGGGGAGGCGCTCAGGGGCAGGCTCCGCAGCCCCTGAGCATCGCGTTCGGCAGTGATGGCTTCGACGAACACCGCCGCGTCCCGCAGGTACGGATAGGCCCGCGCGCGCAGGAATTCACCATCCCCGCTGTACTTCCAGTGCAGATAAAAGTGGTGGGCCAGCCAGGCGGCGGTGGTGGCCGAATGGGTGTACTGCCGCCAGCCGCCGATCTGGTTGTTGCCCAGGTCGGCGGTCATCGGCACGTTGAGACCGGGCAGGCCGAAGAAGCGCCGGGTCCAGTCGAAACAGGCGGGCCGGGTCTGCCAGAGCCAGTCCAGGTAATTGAGCCCCTCCTCCAGATGGTTGCCGCTGTAGCAGGGCCAGTAACTCAACTGGGTGTTCAGGTCGTGGTGATAGTCCCCCTTCCAGGGCGGCAGCTTGCCGTCGTCGGCGGTCCAGGGCCCCTGCAGGGTGATGGGCGGGGCGCCGCGCCGGCTGGCCGCGCCGAACTTGTACTGGTCGAGGAACCACTGGCGCTGCAGCACCTCGTCGGGCACCTGCAGCGACGCCTGTTGCCAGTATTCCTGCCACCACTGCCCGTGCTCGGCCAGCAACGAGTCAAACCCCTCGGCCAACGCCTGGTCCACCTGCTGGCGGGCGAGGATACGCGGGGCGCCCTGGTCGAAGCTGGAGGCGACGGACCACGCCCCCACCCAGATGTCCCCCGCGGCGCGCCAGCCCAGGTGCACCGCAAAGCTGAAACCCTCCGCCCCCTGTTGGACAAAACCCTGGAATCGCTCGCCCTGGTGTGTTTCGGCAGGTGGGTACCCCAACTGCGCCAGGTCGCCGGCCCCGATGCCGCCTTTGGCTTCCTCGCTGACCTGGCCGGCAAAGGGCGGCACCCGCAGGTGCAGGACAGGAGCAGCCCCCTGCACCCGGACCATGCCCACTGGCCGGGTAGCGTGTACGAAAACCTCGGCCTGCACCCGGCCGGCAAACTCGACCTTAGCGCGGGCATCCAACAGCGTGAGTGCCGTGGCGGAGAAGCGGGGCGAAGCGGGGAACTGCAGCTCGATGCGGCCGGCCGGGATCTTGGTGGGGGCCGGGCGGTTGTAGGGGTGTTCGTACACCCGCAACAGGTCCTCGGTTTTGCCTTCGGCGTGCCAGGCGCGCATCTGGGTGTAGGTGTACTCGGGGCTGTTGAATTCGGGCACCGGGCGCAGATCCCACAGGTCGGTGCGGTCGAGCGAGATCTTCAGGGGCTGGCCGGCGCCCCATACCAGCGCCCCCAGCAGACCGTTGCCCAGGGGCAGGGCCTCGTCCCAGACCTCGACCGGGGTGGTGAAGTGCAGGCCATGGCGGGGTTGTGGCAGGAAGGTTTGCATGGCCTCAGCCGCGCGAGGGCTCGGGCATGGTCTGCCGGGCCTGGCGCGAGAGTTCGGCGATGTGGCTGTCGTTGGCCATCACCTGCTCGAGGTGGCGCTGCCGCTCCGGTCCGGCGGTATTGATCATCACCTCGCTGTACGGGCGTTCCACCCAGAAACGGGCGAACCCCTTGAGGTAGTCGCGCAGGTCCTGCAGCTTTTCCTCGGGGAAACGCTGGGCCAGGTTGATGGTGAACATGCGCCGGCGCGGGCTGCCGCCGAAGGCCGCGTGTTTGGTGTTGTGGTTGAAGCAGACGATATCGCCGGGGTTGATCTCCAGGGCCACGGCCGGGATCTGTCGTCCCTGCAGGCCCCACAACTCCTCGCTCTTGCGGATGTCCTGCTGCAGCCGGTTGGCGTACTGATCGCCGATCAGGTGGCTGCCAGGGATGACCCGCAGGGCGCCGGTGTCGCGGGTGAGCGGATCGAGGTAGAAGGCAATCTTGAGATGGCGGAGCTGAGGGTGCCAGCCGTCCGAATGCCACTGGGTGTCGCCGGCATAGTAATTGCCGTCGCTGCCCATATAGTTGAAGTCGGCGCCCAGCAGGCTGGCGGCGATGCCCAGGATACGCGGATCATCGAGCAACGAGCACAGGTACTCGCGCTGGTCGATGAAGGGCACGATACAGGAACGGGCGGTGCCATCGTGGGGCTTGCCGTAGTGGCCGCCGCCCCGGCTGGCCCAGACCGCCTCGAACTCCTCGATGATCTGCCCGACCCGGTCGGCCAGCAGTCCGGGGAATCCGAGGTACCCGAAGGTATGGAAGAACTCGAGTTGTTGCGGGGTCAGCATAACCGGGGACATCGGCGCTCTCCTTGGTGTTTTTTGGCCCGCCCTGGGTTCAGGCGCGCACCAAAAATAGGACGCTGCCCCACGGCCCGCAATGGAATACCGTTGCCGGAGGCTGCGGACCGCCGTAGTTTAGCCCCACCAAAAGGAGAACCTATGAAAACTGCCAACCAGCCCCCCCGCGCCTACCGCGATTTCGTCACCCGCTTCCCCCAACTCGGCGCCGCCTGGGACCTGATCAACGAAGCCGGCGCCGCCGGCCCCCTCGACGAACGGACCTGCCGCCTGATTAAGCTGGGCATCGCCATCGGCGCCCTGCGCGAAGGCGCGGTGCACTCCGGGGTGCGCAAGGCCCTGGGCCTGGGCATCACCCCGGCCGAACTGGAGCAGGTGGTGGCCCTGGCCGCCGGGACCCTGGGCCTGCCCGCCACGGTAGCGGCTCACACCTGGGTCAAGGAAGTGATCGAAAAGAGCGAAGCCTAGGCCGCTGGTACCTTGAGCAGCAGCACCGGCACCTCCACCAGGTGGCGGACCTTGCTGGCGGTGCTGCCGTAGATCAGGTCGCTGAGGAAGCGGTGGCCGTGGGTGGACATGGCGATCAGGTCCACCTGGTGCTCCTCGGCCAGGCGCACGATCTCATCGGCCGGCTCCCCCATGGCCAGGAAGTGCTCAACCACGAACCCCTCCTCCCGCAGCTCGCGCTCGCGTTTGGCCAGGTATCTCCGGTCCTGGCTGATCTCCTCCCCTTCGTGCAGGTTGAGGCTGTCGTAGTGCCGGGCCACCCAGCCGTCGGCCACGTGCACCAGCAGCAGGGTGGCGCCCGTCAGCCGGGCCAGGGGCCGGATGTGGTCGAGGATGGTCTGGTCGGCGGCGGTGTTCTCGAGCGGCACGAGGATCTTGTGGTACATCTCCACTCCCTTTCAGCCAGGCGCTCAGGAAAAGAGCGCGGTCAGCCCGAAGTAATCGGCGAGGTATTTCAGGTTGAGGGTGACGATGATGCTCGCCGTGGCCCAGGCCAGCACCTTGATCCAGACGGGGTTGGCGAACTCGCCCATCTTGCGCCGGTCGCCGGTGAAGACGATCAGCGGGATGACCGCAAAGGACAACTGCAGGCTGAGCACCACCTGGCTGAGGACCAGCAGTTTGGCGGTGCCGCTCTCGCCGTAGAGGGCGGTGACGATCACCGCCGGCACAATGGCGATGCCGCGGGTGATCAGCCGCCGCAGCCAGGGTTTGATGCGGATATTGAGGAACCCCTCCATCACGATCTGGCCGGCCAGGGTGCCGGTGAGGGTGGAGTTTTGCCCCGAGGCCAGCAACGCCAGGGCGAAGAGGGTGCTGGCCACCGGCACCCCGAGCATGGGCGAGAGCAGTTGGTAAGCGTCGGGGATTTCGGCCACCTCGTGCTGGCCACGTGTATAGAAGGTGGCAGCCGAGACAATGAGGATGGCGGCGTTGATGAAGAGGGCGAACATCAGCGCCACGGTCGAGTCGATGGTGGCGAATTTGATCGCCTCGCGTTTGCCGGCCGGGCTGCGCTCGAAGGCGCGGGTCTGGACGATGGAGGAATGCAGGTAGAGATTGTGCGGCATCACCGTGGCGCCGAGGATGCCGATGGCCACGTAGAGCATCTCGGGGTTCTGCACCACCTCGAGCTTGGGCACGAAGCCGGCCAGCACCGCGCTGAGTTCGGGCCGGGAGAAGAGGATCTCCAGGCCGAAGCAGGTGCCGATCAGCCCGATCAGCGCGATCACCAGCGCCTCGATGTAGCGGAAACCCTTGTTTTGCAGGTAGAGGACCACCAGCACATCCAGGGCCGTCAGGCACACCCCCCAGATCAGCGGCAGGCCGAAAAGCAGGTTGAGCGCCACCGCCGAGCCGATCACCTCGGCCAGGTCGCAGGCGCAGATGGCGATCTCGCATAACACCCACAACATAAAGGATACCGGCGCCGAGTAGTGGTCGCGGCAGGCCTGGGCCAGGTCGCGGCCGGCGACGATGCCCAGTTTGGCGCACAGCGACTGTAACAAGATCGCCATCATGTTGGAGATGAGGATGACCGAGAGCAGGGTGTAGCCGAAGGCCGAACCGCCGGCCAGGTCGGTGGCCCAGTTGCCCGGGTCCATGTACCCCACTGCCACCAGGTACCCGGGGCCGGCAAAGGCCAGCATCTTCTTCCAGAAACCGATGCCGCTGGGCACCGCCACACTCTGGTGCACCTCCGCCAGGCTGGCGTTCTCGTTGGCCCGCCGCCAGCCGTCGGCGCGGCGGGGTTCTTCCTGTTCTGTTTGTTCCGTTTTGCTTGCCATGCCCCGTGCTTCCCGAAACGGCCGAGGTCCCCCTCGCCGCCTCCATGGATTTTTAGCCTCTTATCTGTGTATATTTTAGTGAAGGCTAAATTTTTGTCAAGGCATTGCTCGAATTTTGTTGGTCCCTGATATTTGCCCCTGTCCCGCACCCCTCACCGACCCGCCGCCGCCCCCGATGCCAAATCCAATGTTGAGCGAGGCAGTACAGGACTACCTGAAAGCCATCTACAAACTCGGGCAGGGCGAAGAGGGCCCGGTCACCACCTCCCTGATCGCCGAACGCCTGCAGGTGGCGCCGGCTTCGGTGACCAACATGGTGAAGAAGCTGGCCGAACTGCGCCTGCTCGAACACACTCCCTACCAGGGGGTCGAGTTGACGGCAGCCGGCGAGAAGATCGCCCTGGAGATCATCCGCCATCACCGCCTGCTGGAGCTGTACCTGGCCGAGACCCTGGGTTATGCCTGGGACGAGGTGCACGACGAGGCCGACCGCCTCGAACACGCCATCTCCGAGGAGTTCGAGGACCGCATCGACCAGGCCCTGGGTTTTCCGCGGGTCGGGGCGCACGGCGAACCCATCCCCAGCAAGCAGGGCGATATCGACAATCCGCGCTACCAGTCGCTGGCCGAGGTGCAGGCTGGCCAGCAGGCCGTGGTCCGCCGGGTGAGCGATCGTTATCCGGAGATGCTGCGGTATATGGAGGAGATCGGGCTGAAGCTGGGGGTCCGGGTGGAGGTGCGGGAGAAGGCCCCATTCCAGGGACCGCTGGTGCTGCGCATCGACGGGGGGCGGCGGAAGCAGTCGCTGGGCCTGGAGGTGGCCAGCCACATCTTCGTCGAGGTGCTCTAGTTCCTCAGGTGACCGTTGTTGGGGGCGCGCCGGCTCAGGTCGTGGCGCTGCTCCAGAGCGGGCAGCACCAGGTCCAGGCGCTGCACCAGGAAACGCAGGCGCGCGTTCTCGCTGGTCGTTTCCAGCAGCGCCTGCCGTTCTTCGAGGCTGAAGTCGAGGCGCTGGGCCAGGTGGAAGGACGACCAGGCCTGGGGCAGTCCGGTCTCGGCGCCCAGCAGGGCCAGCAGCTGGAGAAAGCGCTCCTCGGCTGCCCCTGCCAGGCGGTGGTCCACCAACTCCTGCTCATCGTCGAGGTAAACGGCCGTGCCGGTCAGGTAGGGCCGGTCCTTGTGGGTATCGTCCACCCGGAAGCGGCGACGGCCGAGGGCCACCAGGTCCAGGCGGCCGTCGGGGTACTCGCGCAGGATCTCCTTGATAACCAGGGCGCAACCCACCGGGCGCACCTCGCCGCCGGCCACCAGGCAGATCCCGAAGGGCAGGTCCCCGGCGCGACAGTCGGCGATCATGGCCTGGTAGCGATCCTCGAAGATATGCAGCGAGAGGGCCTGGCCCGGAAAGACCACCACGTCGAGGGGAAAGAGCGGCATGAGAACAGTGACAGACATCAGCACGGCCCAGTGAGGAGGAAACCCATGGCGCTGGACGAGAGCTATTTCCTCCCGGCCTCGGATGAACACCTGGCCCGCGAGAAACGCAAGGCCCGGGAGCTGCGCCAGAGTCAGTGGTGGAAGAACCGCTGCGGCGCCGGCCAGTGTTATTACTGCGGCAGCCGCTTCCCCCCGCGCGAGCTGACCATGGACCACATCGTGCCCTTGGTCAGGGGCGGGGTCACCAGTAAATCCAATGTAGTGCCCTGCTGCAAGGCGTGCAACAACCAGAAACGGGACCTGCTGCCGGTCGAATGGCAGGCCTATCTGGAGCGGTTGGGAAGCCGCGAGGGTTAGCGGAGGATCGGGGGAGGTATGCTGCTATCTCCCCTGACCCTCCGCTAACGCCCACCCTTGATCTCGTTCTTGATCTGGTCCTTGACCACGTCGCGCACCATGGAGTCGGCGGTCTGGTCGGCCAGGTCCTTGACCTTGGTGGTGGCGTCGAGGGCCAGCTGCACCAGCAGCGCCAGCAGGCCGCAGGCCAGGGTGATGATGGCGTAGATCCGGTAGTTGGGCGGACGCCGTTTGCGGCTGTGCCGCCGTCGGTGTCTGGACTCGCTCATGCCGGAACCTCAGTGGTAGGCGTTGAGGCCGCTGATGGCCGACTGGATCTGGGCGGCGATGGGGGCCGGGACCCGCGGGTTGAAGGGGCCGCCGGTGCCGCCGGCCACATCCGCGAAACCGCCCAGGTGCATGGCTTCGACCACGGCCGAGTAGTTGTAGATGCGGCCCTCGCGAAAACGGATCTCCTCCAGGGCCGCCAGTTCCTCCTCCAGCTGCAGCGAGCGCTGGTAATCACCCCGCCGCTGGGCATTGTTGATCTCGTCCGAGGCCCGCACGAAGACTACGTTTACGCCCGAGGTATGGCCGGTGGTGCCGGCCTGGGCGGCGCGGGTGGAGCGATCGCCGATACCCCAGATCACCATGCCGTTTTCGGGTTTCACCCCCGCGACGATGGGCGGCACATCCTCCTCGCTGGTCCCCACCTTCACCCCCAGGAAATGGGGTGAATCGTTGAGCAGGCGCACCACCGCCTCGCGCTCGGCCTTCTGCCGCAGATAGTAGAAGAAACGCGCCCCGCTGCCCTCCCCGTACCGCCGGCCGAATTCCAGATAGTAGCGATGGATGCCCTCCGGATTGATCACTCCGCTCAGGGGCATGACCAGGTACGCGTCGGGCGGCCGGGCCAGGCGGGCCATGGCCTCGACCAGCCGGCCGGCATCGCCGATGGGATTGGGCACAATGCCGGCGATCAGCACCCCCTCCTGCCCCATCTCCTGGCCGGTGAAGTCGATGAGGCGGACCTGATCCTGATGGCTGATGTGGTGAACCAGGCTGGTGCCGGCGATGGCGATGACCCGGGGCCGCCCACCTTCGAGGTAATTGTTGCGCATCAGGTAGCGGATGTTTTTGGCGTGGCCCTCGTAATCGATTTCCTCGCCCTTGAAGGGGATGATGGGCACGGAAACAACCGAATTGAGGGCTTCGAGCAGTTGCGGTGCACTCAGGGGCATGGGTCAATCCTCGGCGGCAGAAGGGATATTGTGGGTTTTTGGGCTTTGCTAAGATGTAACCAACCCGGTGGAATTGGCAACTGGAAAGATGGGCTCAGCGCTCAGGGGCAAAACGCTGCATTTCGGGAGGGGGACCGCCGGTCTCGATCCAGTCGGCCAGCAACTGCCCGGTGAGCGGCCCCAGCAGGATGCCACTTTTGTAGTGGCCGGCGACCACCAGCACCCGCGCTTGAGCCTGCAGTCGGCCCAGGTGGGGACGGCCGCCCTTGGGTTTGGGCCGCAACCCGGCGTACTGGGCCAGGAGGCGGACGGGCTGGGCCAGCACCTGTTCGCAGAGCCGGGTGAAGCGCTCGGCGGCTGCGGCGGTGGTCTGCAGCTCGAAGCCGGTCTCCTCCACCGTGGCCCCGGCGATCAATTCCCCGCCGGCAGGGAGCAGGTGGGCGCCCTGGTGGCGCAGAAGATGGTGTACCGGCGGGCCGGAAAAGCGGCAGTGCTGGCCGCGCACCGGGCGCACCGGCAGGCTCAGACCCTGGGTTTCCCCCAGCTCGCCGGTCCAGGCGCCGGTGGCCAGCACCAGGAAATCGGCATGGTATTGGGCGCTGCGGGTGCGCACCCATACGCCCTCCCCTTCCTGCCCGAAGGCTTCGACCCGCTCCCCCGCGCTGAGGCGGGCGCCCTGCTGCTGGGCCGCCTGCAGGAAGGCGCGGCAGAGGGCGGCGGGATCGACACGCTGATCGGTGGGGAAATAGACCCCGGCGAGCATCCGGTCGGACAGGCCCGGTTCGAGCTGGCGCAAGGGCGCGCCCTCCACCCATTCGGCCGGGCAGCCGCGTTCCAGATTGAAGGCCAGCGACTCGCGAAGTTCGGCGATTTCGGCCTCATCACCGGCCAGGTCCAGCCCGCCCAGGGGGCGCCAGCCCACGTCGATGCCGGTCTGGTCGCGCAGACGTATTGCCAGCTCGGCGTGCAGGGCATGGCCCTGGCAGTAGAGGCGGGACAAAGGATCGTCCCCCCCGTTGAAATGGGTGAGGACGCCCAGGGAGGCAGTGCTGGCGAGAGAGGGAAAGGGGCCGGGGTCGAGCAGGTGGACGGCGAAGCCGCGCCCGCTGAGGTAATAGGCTGCCGCCAGGCCGACCACCCCGGCGCCGGCGACCAGCACCTGGGGGGCGGCCATGCTTCAGCGACCGATAATGGGCGGCAGGTGGGTCACCGGGCAGGCGCGGGGCGCCTTGATCGAATAACCCATGTCGCCCAGCACACAACTGATCTGGGCTTCGAGTTTGAGCAGGTACTGCTGCTCCTCGCCGCTCATCACCTGCCGGGGCGGGCCCACATCGAAGCCGCGCACCGCCACCCCGGTCTTGAAACCTTCGGGGAAGTTGACCCCCAGCAGCATGAGATTGATGAGGTCGAGGATGCGGTACTGGAGTTCGCGGCCCTTTTCGATGTCGTGAGCCAGGGCCTTGCGGTAGATCTCGGTGATCACCTCGGGGATGATGCCGGAGGTGGCGATGGTGCCGCCGCTGGCCCCCATCATCACCGAGGGGAAGAGGATCTCCTCGCAGCCCACCAGCACCACGTAGTCGGGGCGCTGCGCCCGCAGCCGGTGCATGGTGTTGATCAGGCGGGGCAGGTCGCGGCTGGAGTCTTTGGTGCCCATGATGCGCTCAAAGGGCAGCAACTTCTCCATCATCTCCAGGGGAATTTCCTGGGTGAACTGCGGGATGTTGTAGAGCAGAATGTCGAGGGGCGACTGCCGGGCGATCTCGGCGAAGTACTCGAAGAGGCTGGTGTTCGACATCTTGTAGTAATAGGGCGGCACCAGGGAGATGGCGTCCACGCCGATGGAGGCGTAGAACTCGGCCATCTGCAACACGTCGCGCAGGTTGGCCTCGCTGGCCCCGGCCAGGATGGGCACCCGGCCCTTGTTCACCTGGCAGATGAGTTTGACCACGTCCTGGCGCTCCTGCCAGGAGAGGCGCACGAACTCGCCGGTGCTGCCGTTGGGATAGAGCCCGTGGATGCCGGCCTGGATCAGCCACTCGATGTAGCGCTCCATCTCCTTGTAGTTGATCTGATCCTTCTCATCGAGGATGACGATGTTGGGACAGAGGATGCCCTTGAACTCGCGTTTGCCGGTGGCGGAGGGTTTGCGCGGGGGCAGCGGCGAGGCCGGGGCGGCCGGCACGGCGCAGAGCGCCGACTCGGAGGCGACCCGGCGCTCCACACTCACCCCGTGGGCGCGCAGATAGTCGAGGGCCGACGGCGTGAGTTTGGAATGGGGGCACAGGTCGAGATGCTTGTCGTTGCCCAGCCGGGCTTCCAGCACCTGGGCGGTGATCACGGGATCGTCTAGGCGGACCATCTGCTATCCTCTTCAGTGAGCCAGGCGCTCGGTCAGTTGGGTGTAGGGATGGGGAATCAGGTGGACGGCCACCAGCTCGCCGTGTTTGGCCGCTTCGACCGCGCCGGCGTCGAGGGCTGCCCGCACCGCGGCGACATCGCCGCGGATGGCGCTGGCGGTCAGGAAATAGCCCACCTTGTAACTGCCTTCGTATTCGACATTCGCCGCCTTGAGCATCTGGTCCATGGCCATGGCCAGGGCGATACTACTGCGGGTCTCGATCAGGCCCAGGGCCGGGCCGGCGCCAGCGCGCTCCTTGCGGGGGCCGGGGGCGGCGAAGCAGGCCATGAGTTCGGGGGCGGGACGCGAGATCAGGCGGGCGGCGTTGAGTTCGCCCACCTGCCGGGCGGCAGCGCCACCGGCGTCCACCGCGGCCTGCACGTCGTCGATATTGCCCTTGAAAAGCAGGGCCACCCGCCCGCCGGTGCCGATATTGATGCGGCTCACCTCCACCTCGCCGGCTTTGACCAGGGCGTCGCCGGCGGCCACCAGGCTCACGTACCCGGTGGTCTCCACCACCCCCAGGGCGCCGCAGGAGCGGGCTTCGCCGGAGGGCAGCGGGGGCAGCATCCGGCCCAGGCCGGCTGCCGGCTGCGGAATGAGCAGGCTGGCGATGACGTCGCCGGACTGGGCGGCGGCCACCCGGCCGGCCTCGAGGGCGGTCTGCACTGCGGCCACGTCGCCGCGCACCACCACGTGCACCAGCGCCCCGCCGATGGAGGACCAGCCTTCGATGCTGACGGCGGCGGCTTTGGCCATGGTGTCGGCCCCGGCAATCAGGGGCGTGAGGCCGCGGGTCTCCAGCAGGCCCAGGGCCTGGTTGCCCGCTGGCCGGTCCGGGGAACCGCTGCGGTGCGGCATCTTTTCGAGGCCTTCGGGCCGGGCGATCACATCGGCGCCGATCACCTCGCCGTATCTGGCGGCTTCTTCCTCGCCGGCGCGCAGGGCGGCCTCGACAGCGGCCACCTCTCCTTCGACCAGCACCGTGACCCAGGCGGAGCCCACCCCGTGCCGGCCGCAGACCTCGACCTGGGCGGCCTTGACCATCACGTCGGCGGCGGCCACCAGGGCGGCCATGCCACGTGTTTCCAGTATGCCCAGGGCGGGAGCACTCATGGCGGCAATCCTAAGGGCGGCCGAATGCCTGCAGGATCTGCGGCACCGGCTGGGCGATGAAGGCGGAACCAAGGAAGCGGGAGGAGGAGGAAGCCAGCTCGCGGCCCACGGCCAGGGCTTCCTTGACCGCGCCCACCTCCCCCACGATCAGGGAGCAGACCACGCGATTGGCCACGGTGAGCACGTTGGCAACCTCGACCTGGGCGGCTTTGACCATGCGGTCGGCGGCGAGCACCTGCAGGCCGTAGCCCTGGGTTTCGAGCAGGCCGAGGGCGCCCGAGAGGGCGGCGATGTTCTTGTTGACCGGGACGGTGACATACTGGAGGCAGGCTGGTTCGGGCTGGTTGAGCGAAGCGCCGACAACCTTCTTGGATACCTGGCGGGCGGCTTCCTCGCCGCTGCGCAGGGCGGCGGCCACCGCGCTGATCGAGCCGCTGAAGAAGACGGTGGTAAACCCGCCGATCGAGTCCCAACCCAACAGCTCCACCTCGGCGCTCTTGCAGGCGGCATCCGCAGCGGCGATGATGCCCGCCACCCCCTCGACCTCGATCATGCCGATGGCCATCTTACGCCTCCGCTTAAGCCTGTCCCAGGTTGGCCAGCACCTGGACGACGATCTGGCGCACCAGGTCCTCGCTCACCCCGGGCAGGACGATCTGCTGGAGTTCGGCGGAATGCTGGTGGCGGTTACAGCCCTGGCAGGCCTCGCCACAGCCGCCTTCGGCGTGGTGGACCGAGCACTCGCCGCAGGAAGCCGGCTCGACGAACCCCGAGCCGAACTCCTCGGTCTGGCAGCCACAGGAACGGTCCGGATGGTCGTAGCGGCCCTCCTGCACCAGGCTGGAGGGGATCATTTCGGGGATGAGGCCGTGGCCGGACGCCGGGGCCGCGGGGGCCGGGGCAGGTGGCGGCGCTTCCCCCCGGCTCACCTTGACGCGGTGCTGGCGCAGATAGTCCCAGCCCGTGGGGGTGATCACCGCCCCAGGGAGCAGGCGCAGCTCCTCCTGCCCCTGGTGGTGCTGGCGCAACAGGGCCTCGGTGATGACCGGGGCGTCGATGAAACAGGGTGTGGCCATGGTGCCGGCTTAGTTCAGTTTTTCCCGCAGGGCCTCGACGGGGCGGGGAATGACGTGTACGCTGCGCAGCTCACCCACTCGCTGGGCGGCCTGGGCGCCGGCGTCCACGGCCGCCTTGACCGCGGCCACGTCGCCTTCGACCATCACCGCGACCAGGCCCGAGCCCACCCGCTTCTGGCCGGCAAAACTCACGTCAGCGGTCTTGAGCATGGCATCGAGGGCTTCGACGACACAGACCAGACCTTTGGTTTCGATAATACCCAGTGCTTTCATCAGTTGTCAGTCTCCTCAGCTCAGGAACAGTTCGACGGTTTCGTCACTGGGACGCGGGATGAGGTGGCGCGAAACCAGCTCGCCCACCCGCTCGGCGGCTTCGGCACCGGCGCTCACTGCGGCGCTCACCGAACCCACGTCGCCGGTGACCAGCACGGTGATGTACCCCCCGCCGATCTCGCAGAACCTCACCACCGCGACACTGGCCGCCTTGCTCATCGCGTCGCTGGCCTCGATCACGCCGGTGGCGCCGCGGGTCTCGATCATACCCAGGGCGCGCACCCCCTTGGGAGCCCCGTCGCGAGCAGCGCGGGCCGGCAGGATGCTGCCCAGTTCGCCATGCGGCCGGGGGATCACGTGTACGCTGTGCACCTTGCCCACCTTGGCCGCTGCCTGGGCGCCGGCATCCACCGCCGCCTTGACCGCCGCCACATCGCCCTGGCAGAAGATGGTGACCAGGCCGGAGCCAACCTTGTCCCAGCCCAGCAGGACCACGTTGGCCGCCTTGCTCATGGCGTCACCAGCCTCGATCAGGCCGGCCAGCCCCACCGTCTCTACCATTCCTAATGCTTCTGCCATATTCGACCTCTCGTTGAAGGGTTGCGCTATTTTTCCAGATACACCTTGCGGGCGCGGACCAGGTCCACGGCGTTGCCCTCGTCCGTGTCCAGGTGCACCTCCAGTTTTTCCTTGTTGCTGATCCTGCAAATCAGACCCTCCAGCGACCCACCCTGTTCGCTCTCGACCACCAATCTCATCAGATCGCCGGCCTTGACCCCGTAGTACTGGGCCTCGGGCGGGCTCATGTGCACGTGGCGGGCGGCGCGGATCACCCCGGATTTCAGCGTCAGGCCACCGGCCGGTCCCACCAGGTAGCAGCCGGGGGTGTCGCGGTGGTCGCCGCTGAGGCGCACCGGCGCGTCGATGCCCAGAAAGCGGGCGTCGGTGAAGGCCAGCTCCACCTGCGAGTAGTCGCGCAGGGGACCCAGTACCCGCACATGGGCGATCATCTGCTGGCGCGGGCCGAAGACCGTGACCGCCTGTTCGGCGGCGTACGCCCCCTCCTGGTACAGGGGTTTGAGCACCTTGAGCTGGGCGCCTTTGCCGAAGAGGATCTCGAGGGCCTCGGCGTTGAGGTGGATGTGCCGGGCGGAGATGTTGACCACCAGGCGCGGGGCGGCCGGAACCGGCGCCGGGGCCGCGCCCAGTTGGGCCTGCAGGGCCTGGCGCACCAGGATCTCGATCTGTTTCGGGTCCAGTTGGGCGCTCATCGCGCCTCCCTTTCGATGTGCACATGTTCGGCCCGGGCCAGGATCACGGCGTCCACGGCCAGGGGCGGATCAAAGGCATTGACAGCTTCGCGGGCCACCTCCACCACCACCAGGTCGCCCTCGGCCATGGCCTGCCAGGTGGCGCTCACCTCGGTCTCCCCGATGGGCTGCAACTGCTCGTCGAGGTCCTCGATGAGGTGCAGGGGTTTGCCGGTGTACGCGGGGATGGCCTTGGAGAGGACCACGGTGCCGATCACCCGCGACAGTTTCATCTCAGCGCACCGCCAGGTCGCGGCCATAGGCCTGCATATTGTCGATGATGCCGACGATCACCGCGTCGGTGGGCACGTCGGCCATCTGCGGGGCGAAACGCGCCGAACTGCCCATCACCACCAGCACCAACTCGCCTTCGCCGGCGCCCACCGCGTCGATGCAGACCATGTGGCGGCCGGTGGGTTCCAGGCCCTGCTCGCGCACGGTGATGATCTCCACCAGCAGCAGTTTCTTGCCAACCAGATTCTCGAGCTTGGCGGTGGCGACCACATGGCCCTTGACCCGCGACAGTACCATCAGATAATGCGGAAGTAGTCGACCAGGCTGCAGCGGCGCTGGCGGGTGAAGGTGCGGGCCGAGGTCAGGCCCTCGCCGGTGGGGCTGGCGATGGAGAAGGTGGAAAAGCCCTCGCCGCCGATGCCCAGGCCCGAGAAGGAGGGGCCGTTCTTGACGAAGACGGTGGTGTCCGCCGCCTTGGCCATGTTGTGCATGTTTTCGATGTTGCGCGAGTGGATGATGGCCGTGTGCCGGTACCCATGCTCGGACTCGATGGCCAGGCGGATGGCCTGGTCCACGTTGGGCACCCGGATGATGGGCAGGAAGGGCATCATCTGTTCTTCGTGTACGAAGACGTGGCTGGCGTCGGTCTCGCCGATGAGCATCAGGATCTGCTCGTCGAGGTGGATACCCACCCGCTCGGCGAGGACCGCGGCGTTGCGACCCACCAGCTCGCGATTGACGATCAGCTCGCCCTTGGGGCTCTTGACGAAGGCGTGTTTGGCCAGCTCCTCGATCTGGGCCGGGGCCAGTTCGTAGCCGCTGTGGCGCACCAGCCGGGCCTTGAGTTCGTCGGCGACGGACTCGACGACGAAGACCTGCTTCTCGCCGATGCAGAGCAGGTTGTTATCGAAGGAGCCACCGGCGATGATGTCGCGGGCCGCCCGGTCGATGTCGGCGGTTTCGTCGACCACCACCGGCGGATTGCCCGGGCCGGCGACGATGGCCTTCTTGGGGCTGGCCATGGCGGCTTTGGCGACTCCGGGGCCCCCGGTGACCAGCAGCACCCGGACGCCGGGATGGGTGAAGAGCTGCTGGGCGCTCTCGAGGGTGGGTTCCTCGACCATGGTGATCAGGTTGGCCGGGCCGCCGACGCGGGTGATCGCCTCGTTGAGGTGGCGCACCGCCCAGGCCGAGACCTTCTTGCCGGCCGGATGTACATTGAAGACCACGGCATTGCCGGCGGCGATGATGCTGATGCTGTTGTTCACCATCGTCGGGACCGGGTGGGTGGAGGGGGTCACCGCCCCGATGATCCCGTAGGGGGCCATCTCCACCACCGTCAGGCCGTGGTCGCCGGTCCACGAGGTAGCGGCCAGGTCCTCGACGCCGGGGGTGAGGTCGGCGGCGGCGTGGTGCTTGCGGATCTTGTGGTCCACTCGCCCCATGAGGGTCTCCTCCACGGTCAGGCGGGAGGACTCCTCTGCCTTGGCGCGGGTCACCTGACGGATGGCCTCGATGATCTTGCGGCGCTCTTCGAGGGTGCCGGCCACCAGGGCCTTCTGGGCGCTGGTCGCGGCGGCCACCGCCTCATCGACGGTCGGGAAGACACCGCCCTTGCCGCTGCCGCCCTCGCCGAACCTGGCGGGACTGGCAGCCACCACCCGGCTGACCACTTCCTGGACGATGCGGCGGATCTGCTCTTCGCTGACGTTGTCTGCCACCCTGCTCACCTCGTTTTTAGCGCTACTTCCTATTTATGGGGAGAACACTTTCGAGACTGGGATGGGGCCGGGGAATGACATGCACGGCAACCACTTCGCCCACCCGCCTGGCCGCGGCTTCACCGGCCTCGGTGGCGGCCCGCACCGAAGCGACATCGCCGCGGATCAGAGCCGTGACCAGCCCCCCGCCAATCTGCTGCCAGCCCACCACCACCACGTCGGCGGCTTTGACCATGGCATCCATCGCCTCGATCAGAGCCACCAGCCCGCGGGTTTCGATCATGCCCAGTGCGTCGCCCATGCCACCCTGTTTTTGACCTGAGAAAATAGGCGGGGGTACAGGCAAAGTCAAGTTGCCCTCCCGCCTTGACATCCCTTGGCGCTGCACCCTATTTTCGCCTGCGCTTTGAGGCTGTTCTGACCCCGACACTGAGGAGAACGAAGATGCGTATCATCCGCTTTATCGACGAGCAGGGCCAGACCCGCCTGGGCGAGGAAACCACCCCGAGCCAGGCGGCGGTGCTGCAGGGCGATTTGTTCGGCAAACTCGAGCGCAGCGGGCAGACCGCCCAGGTCAAGAAACTGCTGGCGCCGGTGACCCCTCCCAATATCCTGTGTATCGGCCTGAACTACCGCGAGCATGCCGCCGAGTCAGGAGCCAAGATCCCCGAATACCCGATGCTCTTCATGAAACCCAACACCGCCCTCAACAACCCCGGCGACCCCATCCGCCTGCCGGCCTGCCAGGTCGATCACGAGGTGGATTACGAGTGTGAGCTGGCGGTGGTCATCGGCAGGACCTGCCGCGACGTGTCCGAGGCCAAGGCCCTCGAATACGTGCTGGGCTACACCGCGGCCAACGACGTGTCGGCGCGCACCTGGCAGACCAAGCGGGGCGGCGGCCAGTTCGTGCGCGGCAAGGGCTTCGACACCTTCTGCCCCCTGGGGCCGGCCCTGGTCACCGCCGACGAGATCCCCGACCCGCAGGCCCTCAAGCTCAAGACCGTGCTCAACGGCAAGGTAATGCAGGACCACACCACCGGTGACATGATCTTCTCAGTGGCCCAGCTCATCAGCTTCCTCAGCCAGGACACCACCCTGATCCCGGGCACGGTGATCCTCACCGGCACCCCCCAGGGTGTGGGTTTCGCCCGCAAACCGCCCGTGTGGCTGCAGCCGGGGGACGAGGTGGTGATCGAGGTGGAGAAGATCGGCAAACTGGTCAATCCGGTAGTGGCGCCCAAGTAAGCGGCTGACGGTATCGGGGAGTGGCCCGCCCGGGCCACTCCCTCAGTCGATGATACCCACCACCACGCTGCGCACCGCCGGGGCCTTGACCCCGGTCACCTGCCCGCCGGCAATGCCGGATTCGCTGACCACCACCTGACTGCCGATCCCCGCCCCCACCCCGTCGATGGCCAGTTGCATGGGCACGGTGGGATCGTTCTTGCCTTCGAGCCCCGAGACCACCAGCAGTTTCCTGCCCTCGAGGATGGGGTGTTTGGCGGTGGTCACCACGTGCCCGATCACGGTGCAGACTCTCATGGCTTTTCCTCGGCAGTGAGCGCCGTGGCGCCCGGTTCATCCACCAGACTCAGTTGGCCCAGGCCCGCCTCGATCTGTTCCGGACCCAGGCCGTAGAACGAGGCCAGCTTCTCCACCACCTGGTTCATGAGCACGTCCGGGCAGGAGGCCCCCGAGGTCACGGCGATGCGCGCCGGCAACTGGCCGGGCAGCCAGCCCTCGCTGAAGACCCGCTCCTTGTGGTGGATATCGAAGTGGGCCAGCCGCTGGGCGGAGAGCAGCTCCCCGCTGTTCTCGATCAGGAAGCTGGGCATCTGCTGGGAGCAGATCTCGACCAGGTGAGAGGTGTTCGAGCTGTTGTACCCCCCGACGATCACTGCCAGGTCGGGGCGGGCCGCCAGCAGGGCCTTGGTGGCGTTCTGGTTCCAGTTGGTGGCGTAACAGAGGGTGTCGTTGGTGTCGGCGAAATGGTGCTCCAGCCCTTGGGCTCCGTAGCGCCGGCGCATGGCTTCGCGCAGGATGCCGGCCACCTCCTGGGTTTCCTCGGCCAGCATGGTGGTCTGGTTGACCACCGCCACCCGCTCCAGGTCGCGGCGCGGGTCGAAACCGGCCGACCACTTTTCGGCGAAGCGCGCCGTGAAGGTCTCCAGCTCCAGCTCCCCCAGGATGAAGGCGGCCAGATCCTGGGCCTCGTCGCGGTCGCGCACCACCAGGGTGCGGGTGTGCTGGCGGGTGTGGGAGTGGGTGGCCTGGGTCTCCTCGTGGCCGAACTTGCCGTGGATGATGATGGTGTAGCCCTCGCGCCCCAGCTGCTCGCCGCGATCCCAGACCTTGGAGACGAAGGGGCAGGTGGTGTCGTAGTGTTCGCGGAAATGGGTTGCCCCGGTGTCGATGCCGCTGCGCTGCAGGGAGGATTCGATCTCGAGGGTGGTGCCGAAGGCGGGGATCAGCACCACGTCTTCCCGGCCCAATTGCTCTTCCCCGATCTGGCGCTTCCCCTGGGCGTCGAAGAGGAAGCGGATGCCCCGCTCCTGCAGGTCCCGGTTGACCAGGGGGTTG
>JADZBP010000297.1 GCA_020852055.1 Candidatus Latescibacterota bacterium | reverse complement strand
TGTGCGCCACCTGCGCCTTTTCCCTGGCCGCCCGCTCCCTGCCCCATGACTGGCCAGCCCTGGGCGGGGTGGTCGTGGGCAGTCTCCTGCCAGATCTCGATTCACCCAAGAGCCTGCTGGGCCGGCTGCTGCCCTTCGTCTCCCTGCCCATCGAGCGGCGCTGGGGCCATCGCACCCTCACCCACTCCCTCCTCGCCCTGACCGGGGTGGGTCTGGTCCTGCTGCCCCTGTGCCTCCTCAGCAAGACCAGCTACGCCGGCCTGCTCCTCGGCTACACTGCGCACCTGTTGGCCGACTGCGCCACCAAGACCGGGGTGCCCCTCTTCTACCCGCACCGGGCCCGGTACGTGCTGCCGCGCAGCGACCGTTTCCGCCTCCACTCCGGCTCCACCGGCGAGGTCCTGCTCTTTGCCGTGCTCCTGCTCCTGCTGATCCTGGTCTTCCCCCTCTCCCGGGACGGCGGGGTGTGGAAAGCCCTGCGCGATTTGGCCGGCACCCAGGGCATGGCGTACCGGGAATACCGCAACGCCACCACCCAGACCTTCCTCGACTTCAAGGGACAGTGGCGCCAGTCCCGCCAGCCCATCGAAGGGCGCGCCCCAGTGCTGGAAGCGACCCCGAGCCGCTTCCTCCTCCTCTGGCAGGGACAGGTACTGGAGTACGGGGAGCAGGGGGACCTCCTGCCCGAACATGCCCGCATCCAGGTCACGGGTCAGCCGCTGCAAGTGGACACCCTGAGTGTGCAGTCGCAGGACTACCAACACCTAGTGGCGCAGCTCCCCGCCGACGCGCTGGTCTCGGGCCGGCTGGAGAGCGCCGTGCCCTTCACCTTGGGCGGCACCCTGCCCACCACCCAGCACGAGCCGGTCCACTCCCAGGGACAGGAGCTATCCCTGTCCTTTGCCCCGCGCGCACTCTTGGTCCACCTGCACCCGGTGCGCCGCGTGGACCCCGAGCACCTGGGCCAGTTGCATACCCAGATCCAGGATCTCGCCCTCGACCTGGAAACCCTGCAGCTCCAGCGCCCGCCCGTGCACTACCTCAGGCTGCGCCAGGCCCAGGCCCAGCTCCAGGCCAAGGCGCGCGAGTTAGCCGCCCTCCAGGACAGCACCGTGCCCTTCACCGGGGTCCTAACGCTGCGCCGTATCCCCCAGGAGCCGGCCCCATGAACGGGCTCCGCTTGCTGATCGCCCTGGTCTGTGCCACAGCCTGGTCCCAGGAGGACCAGGAATGGACCGTGGCCCTGGAGCCGGCCCACGCAGTGCAAGTCTGCGCCTTGATCGCCGGTCAGGTAGTACGGGTGGCCGTGCAGGAAGGCGCTCTGGTCAATACGGGCGACACCCTGCTCTGCCTCGACGACACCGACCTTTGCCTGGCCGAAGCCGAATACCGAATCGCCTACGAGCGCAGCCAGCGCTTCCTCGACCGGGTCCAGCAACTCAATCAGCACGCCCTGCTCTCCGCCCAGGAACTGGAGGACGCCCAGTACCAAGCCCAGGCCGCCCAACTGCGCTGGCAACGGGCACAGTTGGAGCTGCAGCGCACCCACATCCTCGCCCCGCAGCGCGGCCTCGTCGCTCAGTGCGCCGTGCAGGTAGGGGAGCTGACCACCGTGCGCCAGGTACTGCTGCAGATCATCGACCCCATCGATCTCCAGGCCAAACTCTTCCTGCCCCTGGATCAGTTATCGGCGCTGCGTCTGCACCAACCGGTCACGGCTCAGGTGCCGGCCACAGGCCAGCACCTCAAAGGGCGCATCGAGCGGATCAGCCCGCTGAGCGATCCGCAGAGCGGGCGCTGCGCGGTGCAGGTGCGTTTTCCCCAGGCCGGCCCCCGCCTCAAACCCGGCACCCTGATCCAGGTGCAACTGACCAACCCCCAACCTCTGCACGGAGGGAAAGAGAGATGAGACCATGGCTGTTGCGTGTCGCGGTCCCCCCGGCCGCATTCCTGCTGGGCTGGAGCGCGGCCCGGCTCTGCACCCCGGCGCCCCGCCAGGCACCACCCAAGGCAGTTGCTCCCATCCAGCTCCAGCCCTTCCTGACGCCGCCTTTGCGCCACGGTGGCTGTCAGGGACCGCTCTGGCTGCCCAACCGCAATCCCCCTGCCTCCCGGCCTTCACGAGAGATCCCATCGTGGACCGCCAAGCCCTGACTGCCCTCCTGGCTGACCCCAAGCTGAGCGACCGCGCCAAGGTGCTGCTGGTGGTCCTGAGCCAGCAGCCCGGCTGCGGCGCCCGAGAGCTGGCCCGGGCCTGCGGCCACTGCCGGCGCAAGGCTCAACTGGCCCTGGGAGAACTGATCCAGCACCGGCTGGTGGACCGTCAGTGCCAGGGCCGGCAGGTCTACTATCACCTCCGGGCAGCGACAGGAACACCCCCTACCCTGGCTACCCCGGCTGCCTCAACGGGGCCAACCTGGGACCCATCACACCCGGAGCAGGTGAGCGAATCTGCGCACGATTTGGCGCAAGGCGCACGATCTGACGCAGATCAGGGGGCAGCACCTGCGCACGATTTGACGCAAGGCGCAGGATCCTGCGCGCATCCGGCCCCCATCCGCGCACGATCCTGCGCAGATCGGCCCGCCCCTAACGCGCGCGTACGAACACCCAGTATCAGTACTTCTTCTAGCGAAGAAGTACCCTCCCTTCCTCCTCCTCCTGAAGAGGATCCTATGTTGCTAGCCGGATCTGCAGGAGAGGGGGAATTCCTGACCTGCTGGCAACAACTGGCCAGGGGCTGTCCCTCTCCTACTGCGGCTCAGGTGGCCAATCTGGAACGCCAGACCACCCCAGGCGCCCCGCTGGCCCTGGTCCGCCGTTTCCTGCAGGAGGGCCGAAACCTGTCCCAGCTCAAGCAGCCGGCCAAGGCCTGGGTCTACTTCGCCCGCGCCTGTCGGAACCAGACTCAGCCGGCCCGCGCCAGCCCCCGGCAACCCGGACCCCGGCCAGTGCAAGGAAACCGATTCCCCAACCTCATCGACCTGCATCACCAACACCCAAGGAGCCGACCATGAGACTCAATCCGCATCAGATCTACTCCCTGCCCAAAGGACTGCGCATGCCCCGTCCGATCCATCCCCAACAGATCCGCACCCGGACCCAGCGCTGTCTGCGGGAAGCGGAGATTCCCACCCGCTATGCCGAAACCACCTTCGAGACCCTCGACCCCAGGTGCCAACCCTCAGCCTATGCCCAGTGTCGCGAGTATGCCCTCACCGGCCGCTGCCAGGGGAAACGGGGTCTGTTGCTCATCGGCCCGCCTGGGACTGGCAAAACCTCCCTGGCCGTGGCCATCCTGCGCCAGGTGGTCCAGCAGACCCGCGGTTGCTGCGGGGTCCACTTCTGGAACGCCCCCCGGGGCTTGGAGGAGATCCGCCAGAGCTTCAGCCAGCCTGAAGAGGAGCGCCTGAGCGTCCTCGACCTGCGCTATAACTACCTGCTGGTGATCGACGATCTGGGCAAACAGAAGCTGAGCGAGTGGGTGGCCGAGCAGTTTTACACCCTCATCGACGCGCTGTGGAACGAAGACAAGCGCGTGGTGATCACCACCAACCTCAGCCACGCCGACTTCATCGCCCACCTCGACCCGGCACTGGTGTCGCGGATTCTGGGGTTATGTCGGGAGGTGGCTTTGGAAGGGCGGGATCAGCGCCCCGCCGTCGTCAGCTGAAGTACCATGGGGTCCGGGCCACACCGGCGGGCGGCGCGTGGGGAGCGTGGCCGCCACGGGGAGCCGGTGAAGGCCGGCCATGGCTGGCCGGCCCGGGCCATCCACCAACTAGGTGCAGGGAGAGGAAATGCCGGAGAGGGAAGAGGGTTGCTGCTCAGCGGATCAGTTGCGGATGGTGCTGCGCGATCCACACCTCAACCAGCGTGCGGAACTCCTGGGCTTTCTTGCAAAGCTCCTGCGCCTCGGTTTCGCTCACCTGGTCGGCCCGGTCATAGTCCACCAGGTTGCGTTTGCGCCGGCAGGTATCGAAGTAGGTCACCAAGTCAGCCACTCCCGCCCCCATAGCCAGGGAAAGAGCTTGGAAGCTGGCCTGATGATGTCCCTGCCGTGCGGTCACCCGATAGCCGGCACAGGCAATCACCATCTTGGCCAATTGCAGCACCGCATTGTAGGCCGTGGCAAAACGCCGATCCTCGGACAGACCGGGGAGGACAGCGTCCTTCAGATCGCGGTCGATCACCGCCCGCAGTTGGGCCATTTCCTGCGCAGAAGGCGTATGCGCCTGGAGGCGGTCAGTGGCCAGTAAGCTCTGCCAGTCCATCTGCCGTGCCGATCAGGAAGAGCTTGGCACCGGCCAGCACTTCCTGCACAAAGGGATGATGGCTCTTCACCTTGCGAGCCCATTCCGCGCGGGTGTAGAGGGTGGGGTTGACGGGCCGGCCCAATTGCTGCTCAGCCGAGGCGAGTCGAGGGGCAAGGTCAGCCAGACCCAACTTGCCGATGACCATCAGGTCCACATCGCTGCCCGAGCGGGCCTCCCCCCGCGCCAGGGAGCCGTACACAAAGGCGCAGGTGATCCGGTCGGCCAGCGGGGCCAGGGCCTGGCGCAACACGTCCCCCAGGCCGGCCGTCTTGGCCATCAGGCCCTGCAATTCGGGCAGGATGGGACAGTCCGGGTCCGGGCCATAGTAGACCTGCCGGCCCTCCTGCCGTCGCCGGAGTATACCGGCATCCACCAGGGCCCTCAACTCGCGCTGCAGGCTGGAAGGCGTGGTGTGGAGGTGGCGGGCCAGGTCGCTCAGGTACCACCAGCGCTCCGGGTGCAGCACCGTGGCCGCCAGGATACCCTGACGGACCTTGGGCAGCAGCGCATCTATGGGGGAGTATTTACGCATAATACGTAGAAATATACGCAGGATGCATAAACAAACCAAGCAGGAAAGGAGACCATGAAACCACCAACCTTGAAGGAATACGCCGCCCAGGAAAGCGAGAAGATCCTCAATGGCGAACGGCTCCTGGCCCCCGAGCAGGTCATGGAGCGGCTGACCATCACCCGCAAGCAGCTCCAGCTCCTCCACCGCGGCATGCATCCCCGGGGGCTGTTCCTGCCGGCCTACAAGCTGGGCAAGAAGACCATGCTAACTGCGCATAGTTCCAATCCGCTACCGGCTAGCCGATGTGTTGCAGCTGGAATGGCAGTCCCTGCACGGGCACCGGGAAGGAGGACCGCATGAATGACGTTTTGATCCTCCTGCTCCTGCTGCCGGCCATCCTGGGCGCGGCGCCGGCTATTCGTCGGCGCCACCAGCGGTGGAGGCAGTTCCAGCGCCGGGCAGAGGGCAAAGGCCTCAGGTCAGCCCAACGCCGGCTGCTGTGGAAACTGGCCAGACAACAACAGCGCAACCCCTCCCTGCTGCTGCGCTCCACCTCGGCCTTTGAGCTGTGCGTGGGGGAGTATGCCCGCAGCGGGGGAAAGGGCGCCGTCCTGGCCGAACTGGCGCGCATCCGGGTCCTGCTGGGCTTCGACCACCTGCCGTCCGGCCAGCCGCTGCGCAGCACCCGCCAGTTGGCGCAGGGCCAGACCCTGAGTCTGTGGTCGGCAAACGAGGATACGAGTCGGTCGGTCCAATGTCTGGTAATCGCCGCCAGCGAGCCGGCCCTGGTCCTCACCCCGCTGGTAGGCACTGGCCCTGCCTGGCCGGCAGGGACCAGTCTGCGCGCCTGTTTCCAGCCAGACCCGCACCACCAGTATCACTTCACCACCCAACTCCTGGAGCGCACCGCCCACACCCTCAGCCTGGAGCACACCGGGCAACTCCAGCGCCTTCAGGTGCGGGAGTACCTGCGCTGGGATACCGCCTTTCCCTTGACCCTACTGATCCCTGGGCGTCGCGGCAACCGGCAACCCGTGGCCGGCCAGGTCGCCACCATCGGTGGGGGCGGTTTACGAGTACAGGTGCCAGAGGAGGTACCCGCCGGCACCCCGGTGATGGTCGATCCCCAGCACCAGGGTCCCTTCCCTTTGGCAGGCGTGAAAGGCCGGGTAGTGGCCGGCAGCCGGACTCGAGGCCGGGCCCTGCACATCCAGTTTGTCGGCCTGCCCCGGCAGACCAAAGCCCGTATCGTGCGGCGGATCTACCAGCACCAGGTGGGCCGGCGGTTGGGAGGGGAATCGCGCGGTGCGAGGCGACAGCGGGCAGAGTGAGGCCGATGCGCTCAGCGCTGCTTGCGAGTGGAACGGACACCGGTGCGCTGGGACCGCCCCGTTTTGACGCCCAGGCTATGGCGCGCAGCCTCTGCCGAAAAAGCCGAGCGGGTCTTGCCCAGAGCGCGGGACCGCACATCGATGGCTTCGAGCAAGGTCTCGTCGAGGGTGATGTTGACGCGTACTGCCCTCGGGAGAGAGGTCTTGACCTCCACCATCAGCGCCACAGTATTGCGGTGGCGGCGATCTTTGAGGAGGGTCTCCAGCGACGATGGAACCGGCAACGCCTGGCCTTCCTCCAACAGCATTTGAGCGTGTCCCTGCAGAACCTCCTAGGCCATGTCCTTGACCTCATCCAGGGTCGCACCGGCCGAAAAGCAACCCGGGAAATCAGGAAGTTCGACCCCGTAATCCGAATCAGGGTCTTTACGAATCAGAGCGATATACTGTGGCATGGTCACCTCCGATACATGCAGTATACACCCTGAAAATTGGATCTACAAGGAGTGAGGGGCGCTATGTCCATGTTAGTAACAATAGCAGCATCCTTCATCAGCCAGAGTCCAGCCATGCAGCGCGTCCTGCAGCAACTCCAGGAAGTGGCAACCACTCCCTTGACGGTACTTCTCCTGGGCGAGACCGGCACCGGCAAAGGGGTCGCCGCCCGCACCCTACACCAGTGGAGCCGGCGCCGACATCAGCCCTTTGTACACCTGGACTGCGGCAGCCTGCCCCAGACCCTGCTGGAAAGCGAGCTCTTCGGCCACGAGAAGGGCGCCTTCACCGGGGCCAGTACCCCCAGGAGAGGCCGCATCGAGCAGGCCCAGGGCGGTACCCTGTTTCTCGATGAGATCGGAGAGTTGCCCCTGGAGTCGCAGACCCGGCTGTTACGCCTGCTGCAGGATCGCCAAATTGAGCGGGTCGGGGGAAGCCAGACCATTCCCGTGGACGTGCGGGTGGTTGCCGCCACCCACCGCGATCTGGCCAAGGCGGTACCGCAAGGCTCCTTCAGGGAGGATCTGTATTACCGGCTCAAGGTCTTTCCCATAGAGATCCCGCCGCTCCGGAAACGCCCGGAGGACATACCCCATCTGGCCGATCACTTCCTTGGGCAGATGAAGGATCTGCACCCGCAGCTGCCTCCGCGCCTCGGTCCCGCTGGCCTCCAGGCGCTCCAGGCCCATAACTGGCCAGGCAATGTGCGCGAACTGGAACACCTGCTCCAACGTGCCGCGGTGCTGGCAAGGGGAGGGGAGATCCGGCCCGAGCACTTGGGGTTGGCGGTGCCGGTGTCGGTAGTCGCGCCAGCCCGATCTGCAGAGCCCCTCACCATTCTGCCCCTGGTCGAACACGAGCGCCGGTACCTGGCCCAGGTCCTGGCGCACACCAAAGGCGTGATCCACGGCCCCAGAGGCGCCGCCCGCCTCCTCGGCATCAAACCCACCACCCTGCGCAGCCGCCTGCTCAAGCTGGGCCTGATGCAGACCCGCAACCCCCGCCAACCCCGCTGGAGCGACCCATGACCACCCTCACCCAACCCGGCAACACCCTCAGCCTGCTCTGGCAGATCCTCCGCCTCGTGGGCCGGCACTTCCTACCCCTCTTCGCCCTGCTCCTTTTCCCCCTGGTCAACGGGGTGCTGGCCTACGCCAGCGCCCGGATCCTCCAGCGCCAGTCCGTGCGGGTAGATCGAGGCGTATCGGGCAGCGCTGCTCTGCTGGGGCCGGCTGATGGCGGTTTATCGACGCTACAGGATGGTGTTCCTGACTCTGGGTCTGATCCTGAGCATCCCGGCTGGCTGGTTCCAACGTTTCAACATATCCATGGGCAGAGACCAAGGAATGTGGCCCTGACCCTGTTGGGGGACCTGGTGGTTTTTTACAACGTGATGTTGATGAATTCCTACCTCCAGGTCTTGGTGATAGAGGATAGGAACTTGCGCACCGCCTGGACCCGAAACCGGCAGGTGTTTGGCAGTGTCGGCTGACGCTTGGTAGGAGTGCTGGTGCCTATGGTGTTCCTGGGGGTGCTGGTGATCGAAGTCCTGCTGCACAGGGCCGGGCGATGGGTCGAGGTGCTGGGCAGCGGGTTAACGAATCTGCTGTACATAGTAGGGGTGACGGCGGGGTATTGGGAGGAGCGAGGCAGAGAGGAGGTTGTGCTTGATAGGGACTAGAGGAGAAAGTATCTTGGGGGTGAAATGGATTGTCCGTGGATCGCCGGCAGTTCTATTCTAGGCTCTGCGACATAAGGTTAACCCGTCACCCACCGTGCAGATTGGTCCGGCTCGCTGGGCGAGAGGTTCGGACAGATAAGCTGCCAGGCTGGTCATGCCCTCAGAATATATTGCGCGTATAGATGGAGGTTTGCGCCATGAAGGTGCTCGAAGAAGCGAAGTCAATTGCAGAGTGGATTGTGAGCCTTCGACGACAAATCCACCGCCATCCGGAGTTGATGTACAAAGAAATAAAAACCAGCCTGTTCATTCGCGCTACGCTCGATGAGCTGGGCATTCCTTATCGCTATCCGTTGGCTGAGACTGGAATCGTGGCGACTCTCGGAGATGGAAAGGGGGCCTGCGTCGCGTTGCGAGCAGACATGGACGCGCTACCGATCCACGAGGAGGCAGATGTGCCTTTTCGCAGTGAAGTCGCTGGTAGGATGCATGCGTGCGGGCACGACTGTCATACGGCTATGCTGTTGGGAGCGGCCCGGTTGCTCAAGGCTTACGAGTCGGAACTTCATGGTACCATCAAGCTCATATTCCAACCGGCGGAAGAGGGCGGTGCCGGGGCCGATCGCATGTGTCAGGAAGGTGCATTGGAAGGACCAAAGGTGGAGCGGATCTTTGGCCTCCACGTCTGGCCGGCAATGACGACGGGAACGGTCGCCGGCAACGCGGGGGCGATCTTGGCCGCTACGGGTGCGTTCGAGATCACTGTGAAGGGAAAAGGTGGCCACGGCGCCCTACCCCACCTCACGATCGACCCGATCATGTGTGCCGCCAAGATTATCATCGAGTTGCAGACTATTGTGTCGCGTGAAACAAATCCGTTCTCCCCAACCGTCGTATCGGTCGGATCGGTACATGGCGGTCAAGCAAGGAATGTCATCCCTGAAGAGGTTCAGCTCACTGGCACGTTTCGGAGCCTCTCGGAAGCGGGCCTGGTATTCGTCAAGCAACGCATCGAGGAAATCGCCATCAGTGTTGCGGCGGCGAATCGATGCCATGCGAGCCTGCTCTGCCCGATGCGTGAGTACCCGCCGACGATCAACGACGAGGCGTGTTGGTCATTGGTGCGGCGGGCGACCGAAAGTCTGATTGGCTCTCAAAACGTGTGCGCCATGGAACCTATTCTCGGCGGCGAGGATTTTGCCTTCTACCAACAGCGCATACCCGGTTGCTTTGCCTTCCTCGGCGTGAGTGATCCTGCTTGGGAAACGAGGCATGGCGTTCACCATCCGAAGTTCAGAGTCGATGAGGCCGCGCTTCCTATCGGGACCGCTTGGCATGTGGCGATGGCAATGGAGTCCCTGGCGGGAACCAGGGCATGATGTTCGGGAGAGTTGCTCGCTTGTTGGTCAATGACGCCAAACCAGTGTAGCACCAGCCTGGCTGATGACGGGCAGGCCAAAATGGTCCTCGAACCACCTCGTACCGATCCCGCAGGTGGGCACCCGCTCTCGTACCCTGCCTTCACTTTTCCGAATCTCTGAGTTAGATATGGAAGATGCAACTCGTAGCTAGTGGTCCCGACATTCCCGATGCGCTGTTGCAAGCGCACGAGGAAGGCCGTGTGGTGTTCTTTTGCGGTGCGGGCATTTCCTATCCGGCCGGGCTTCCGGGGTTCAAAGGTCTGGTGAACAAGATCTACCGTCTTGTCGGCACCACGCGCAACGAAGTCGAACAGGAAGCCTACGAGCGCAACCAGTTCGACGCCACGCTGGACCTGCTGGAACGGCGCTTGCCCGGTCAGCGACGGGCGGTCCGCAACGCATTGGCCAAGGCGCTGCAGCCGAAGCTGCGTCGCAAGGGGGCTACCGACACCCACGCCGCTCTGTTGCAGCTGGCACGCAGTCGCGACGGGGCACTTCGGCTGGTAACTACCAATTTCGACCGCATCTTTGTGCACCTGACAGCCCGCACTAAACCGGCCGTGCCGGCCTACCCGGCACCATTGTTGCCGATCCCGAAAAACAGCCGCTGGAACGGACTGGTATATCTACACGGTCTGCTGCCGGAGTACCAGGATGATAGTGCGCTGAACCGACTAGTGCTGACCAGCGGCGACTTTGGCCTGGCCTACCTCACCGAACGCTGGGCGGCACGTTTTGTCAGCGAGCTGTTCCGCAGCTATGTGGTCTGCTTCGTGGGCTACAGTATCAATGATCCAGTGCTCCGCTACATGATGGACGCGCTGGCCGCCGACCGAATGCTGGGCGAGGTTATGCCCCAGGCGTATGCCTTGGGCGACTGCACACCAGGACAGGAGAGCAACAAGACCGTCGAGTGGGAAGCCAAGGGTGTGACGCCCATCCTCTATGAAGTGCCTACCGGTACCTACGACCATTCGGCCCTGCACCACACCTTGAAAGTCTGGGCCGACACCTACCGCGACGGCATTCTCGGCAGGGAACGCATCGTGGTGGAATACGCGATGGCACGACCGTCCACAAGCACCCGACAGGACGACTTTGTAAGCCGTATGCTGTGGGCGCTATCCCATGAGTCCGGGCTACCCGCGAAGCGATTTGCGAACCTTGATCTCGTGCCGCCGTTGGATTGGCTGGAAGCCTTTACGGCAGAGCGTTACCGGCAAGGCGATCTGGCGCGCTTTGGTGTTTCGCATAGGGCCGGACTAGATGACAAACTCCGGTTCAGCCTTATCGATAGACCCACCCCCTATACCTGCGCTCCGTGGATGATGTTGGTGTCGGGGGGTACCATAGATAGCCAATGGGACAACGTAATGTTCCACCTCGCCTGTTGGCTGGTGCGGCACCTCGACAACCCGACACTGATTTTGTGGCTGGCCGAACGTGGCGGCCACTTGCACAATGTGTTGGCGCGGTTGATTGAGGATAAGCTAAACACACTCGCCCGTTTGGAACGGGAAGGCAAGGCGGACGAATTAGCGCACATTCTGGCCCAGGCGCCCCAAGCGATTCCCCGGCCTTCCCTTCGCACGCTGTGGCGTTTGTTGCTGGCCAACCGAGTGAAATCGCCACGGCACCACCTCGGGTTCTATCAGTGGAAGGAACGGCTCATACGCGACGGCCTGACCGCGACGTTCCGATTTGAATTGCGTGAGATGCTGGCCCCCAAGGTCGCGCTCAAGAAGCCTTTTCACTGGGATGACACCAGCACTGAGACAAAGGCCCCCGAACGCCTGAGACAACTTGTCGATTGGGAACTGGTACTGGCTGCCGACGACGTACACGCATCCCTCAATGACCTGGTGCATGCTGACTGGTGGCATAGTGCTTTGCCTGCACTATTTGATGACTTTCAGCGACTGCTGCGCGATGCGTTGGATCTGTTGCGCGAACTGGGTGAGGCTGAGGATCACAGTGATCGCTCATATTGGGATCTTCCTTCCATCCATCCACACTGGCAAAACCGGGGTTTCCGTGATTGGGTCGCACTAATCGAATTGGTTCGCAATGCATGGCTGGCCGTTCGCGAGAACGACCCCACCCGGGCTACTCAGGTCGCACAGTCATGGTTTGCCATGCCGTATCCCACTTTCAAACGCCTGGCATTGTTTGCGGCCAGCCACGATGGCAGCATCGCGCCGGATCAATGGGTGGATTGGCTTGTAGCTAAAGACGGGTGTTGGTTGTGGTCCCTCGATACGAAGCGCGAAACCCTACGTCTGCTAGTGCTGCAAGGAACTAATCTCGGACCGCAGACGCGGGGCCGACTGGAAGCGATTATCCTCGCCGGCCCGCCGCGAGCGATGTACCGGGATGATATCGCGCCTGAGCGTTGGCAGGAATTGGTGGATCGATCGGTTTGGCTTCATCTCGCAAAGCTGAAGTCATCTGGCGGGGACCTTGGCTCAGCCGCTACTGAACGGCTAGATGCATTGTCGGCGGCACACCCAGAATTGTACCTTGAGAGCAACGAGAGCGATGAGTTTTCCCACTGGATGAGTGGTACCGGGGACCCGGATTACGAGAGCAAGCGTCACATCGACCACGCACCGCGCAAACGACGTGAACTTGTCGAGTGGTTAAAGCGGCCTCCACCTTCCCAACGCCCCTTTCATGAGGATACCTGGCCCGAGACCTGCCGCACGCGGTTCTTCCATTGCGCCTTCGCGCTGTGCGACCTCACCAGGGAAGGGATTTGGCCTTCCAGACGTTGGGGAGAGGCCCTGCAAGCCTGGAGCGAGGAGGGGAGGGTGCAACGATCATGGCGATTTCTCGCGCCGCTAGTCGAAACCATGCCGGGCGAAGTGCTGAAGGGTACCGCGCACAACACTAGTTGGTGGCTGGAGGCCGCTGCAAAGTCTCTGAACTGCCATGAAGATATCTTCTTGAACCTGTGCCGACGCGTCTTGGCATTGCCGTGCCAGGATGAGGTGGATACCGACCAACCTGTTTTCCGGGCTATCAACCATCCTGTTGGTCACATCACGCAGGCGCTACTGAATCTTTGGTTTGGTCGGGAGCCCAACGACAACGACAGGATATCGACCGATTTAGAACCCATCTTCACCCACCTATGCGATACCAGTGTGGCACACTTCCGTCACGGCCGAGTACTGCTGGCATCGCACCTTATAGCCTTTTTCCGCGTGGATCGGCTATGGACGGAAGCCCATCTGTTGCCACTTTTCGACTGGGCAATGGATGCCGCCGAGGCACGCGCGGCCTGGGAGGGTTTTCTATGGTCCCCGCGCCTGTACCAACCGTTATTAGTCTCGTTCAAGGCCCAGTTCCTGGGCACAGTTCACCACTACAACGATCTGGGTGAATACGCCCGGCAGTTTGCCGCATTTCTGACCTACGCGGCGCTGGAACCGGTCGACACTTATACGGCGCAGGACTTCCGGGCCGCCCTTGAGGCATTGCCGAAGGAGGGTTTGCACGAAGCAGCGCAGGCGCTCGTTCGGGCGCTGGAAGGCGCCGGTGAGCAAGGGGAAGACTACTGGGCCAATCGTATTCGACCATTCTGGCAAGACATCTGGCCTAAATCCCGTCAGCTAGTTTCCAAGGGCCTCGCGGTGAGTCTCGCCCAACTCTGCATCACTGCCCGTAACCAGTTCC
>JADZBP010000296.1 GCA_020852055.1 Candidatus Latescibacterota bacterium | reverse complement strand
CGATGTCTTTGTCGAGTACGCCAAGGCCGGGACCGATGACCTGCTGATCCGCATCACTGCCTGCAACCGCGGGCCCGCCCCGGCTCTGCTGCACCTGCTGCCGACGCTGTGGTACCGCAACACCTGGGCCAGGGGCGGGGCGGCGGAGCGGCCGGGGCTCGAGGAGACCATCGCCATGGACGGCTGCCTGGCGGTGGAGGCGCAGCACCCGGGCCTGGGCACCCGCTGGCTTTTCCTGCCCGAGGGAGCGCCCCTGCTCTTTACGGAAAACGAAACCAACCGCCAGCGCCTCTATGGCCAGCCCAACCCCGCCCCCTACGTCAAGGACGGCATCGAACGCTACCTGTTGCACGGCGAATCCGGAGCGGTGAATCAGGGGCAGGTGGGCACCAAGGTCGCGGCCGATTTCCACCATGAGATCCCCGCCGGGGCGGAATGGTCGGTGACCCTGCGCCTGCTCGACTACGTGCCGGCAGCCAACCCGCTGGGCGCCGATGCCGCTCGCATCTTTACGCAACGCCGCCGCGAGGCTGACGAGTTCTACGCCTGGGTGGCCGGCGAGGGGCTGTCTGACGATGCGCGCAACGTGCAGCGCCAGGCCATTGCCGGGTTGCTCTGGTCCAAGCAGTTCTACCATTACGACGTCAGCCGCTGGCTCAACGAAGACGAAAAGGGCGCGCCGCTCCAGCGGCAGAACCTGCGCAACCGCAATTGGACCCACCTGTACAACGAGGACATCGTCTCGATGCCCGACAAGTGGGAATATCCCTGGTACGCCTCCTGGGATCTGGCCTTCCACACCATCCCGCTGGCGCTGGTGGATGTGGACTTCGCCAAGGAGCAGTTGCTGCTCTTTCTGCGCGAGTGGTACATGCACCCCAACGGGCAGATTCCGGCGTACGAGTGGGCTTTCGAGGACGTGAACCCGCCGGTCCATGCCTGGGCGGTGCTCCGGGTGTTCCGCATCGAGAAGAGGTTGCGGGGCACCGAGGACCGCGAGTTCCTCGAACGCGCCTTCCACAAGCTATTGCTCAATTTCACCTGGTGGGTGAACCGCAAGGACGCTTCGGGGAACAACATCTTTGAGGGCGGTTTCCTCGGCCTCGACAACATCGGGGTTTTCGACCGTTCGGCGCCGCTGCCCAGCGGCGGCCGGATTCAGCAGTCGGACGGCACCAGCTGGATGGGTATGTTCTGCCTCAACATGTTGGCCATCGCCATGGAACTGGCCCGCGAGAACAAGGGGTACTCCGATATCGCGTCGAAATTCTTCGAGCATTTCGTCTACATCTCCCACGCGATCAATCACCTGGGGGACCAGCAACTGCAACTGTGGGACGAAGAGGACGGTTTCTTCTACGACGCGCTCTGCCTGCCCGACGGCCATAGCCAGTTGCTCAAGGTGCGGTCGATGGTTGGCCTGATCACCCTCTTTGCGGTCGAGACCCTGGAACCTGAGCAGGTGGATGCCCTGCCCGGCTTCAAACGGCGTATGGAATGGTTCATCGAGAACCGGCCCCACCTGCAGAACCACCTCAGCAGCCGCCAGCGGCCGGGCGTGCCCCAGCGCCGCCTGCTGGCCATCGTCGGTCGCGAACGGCTGCGGCGGGTGCTGCGGCCTATGCTCGACGAGGCCGAGTTCCTCTCGCCCTACGGGATTCGCGCCCTGTCGCAGCACCACCGCGATCACCCTTACCAGCTCGATTTGGGCGGCAACCAGTACCGGGTCGACTACGAGCCGGCCGAGTCGCGCAGCGGTATGTTCGGCGGCAACTCGAACTGGCGCGGCCCGATCTGGTTCCCGGTCAATTACCTGATCATCGAGTCCCTGCAGAAGTTCCACTATTTCTACGGCGACAACTACAAGGTCGAATGCCCCACGGGCTCGGGGCAGATGCTCTCGCTGTGGGAGGTGGCCGCCGAGTTATCGCGCCGGCTGTGCCGGCTCTTCCTCCGGGACGGCGAGGGCCGCCGCCCGGCCAACGGGGCCCAGGCGGTGTTGGACCTGGATCCGCACTGGCGCGATCTGGTGTTGTTCCACGAGTATTTCCACGGCGACCACGGTCGCGGTCTGGGGGCCAGCCACCAGACTGGATGGACCGCGTTGGTCGCCAAGATGTTGCAGCAGAGCGGCGCCGGCGTGCTCTGATCGCGGGGGTATATCAACGAGGAGGAATCATGCTCAGAGGTGACAAGGAACTCATCGTGGTGGGCGACCGGGTGTTGATTCGGATCGACGAGGTGGAGGAACGCACCGAGGTGGGACTGTACCTGCCGCCCACGGCGATCGAGAAAGAGAATGTGCAGAGCGGCAAGGTCGAGGAGGTTGGTCCGGGGATTCCCCTGCCGCCCAAAGCCGAGGACGAGGATGTGCCCTGGAATGAGGAGAAGGGGGAACGACCGCGTTACATCCCGCTCCAGGCTCACCGGGGCGACACGGCGGTGTTTCTCAAACGGGACGCCGTCGAGATCAAATTCGACAACCAGAAATATATGGTGGTGCCCCACAGCGCCATTCTGGTGATCGTCCGCCCGGTGGTGCCTTTTGCCGAGGGCGCCATCTGAGTGAAGGGCAGTGGGTGCTGGAGCGGCGCTGTACCCAGTGCGTCCCGCCTGAGCCAGGGATATGGGACCATGATGTCCCTATTGCTGGCGATAACGGGTAAGACTTTCCCTTTCTATCTCCTTTCCAGTTCAGGGGTAACGCGGGTCGAGGACCCATCCCCGGTCTTTGGTACGGGGTTTGCTAATTTTTACCACCCAACCGTTGATCTAGTGTGACGTGCCTGCCCCTTAGGGCTGGCCGGCACCATTCCACCCAGGAGGAAATACATGAAGGTCACCTATCTTTTCGCCGCGTTGTTGCTGGCCAGCCAGGCCGCCACTGCCGGTTCGATCAAGGGGGTCGTGAAGGCGCAGTTGAGCGGGGCCCCTCCCAGTGCCGAGGTGAAGATGAGCGACGACCCGGCGTGTGT
>JADZBP010000295.1 GCA_020852055.1 Candidatus Latescibacterota bacterium | reverse complement strand
CCAATAGCCAGAGAGAATGTTCTCTGAGGAGACACGTACAGGCATCACCTAAAAACCATCACTCACCTACCCGCATAGCGCAATGAGTCAATCAGCAAAGCTGATGGTTTCGTGAGATCAATGAAAACGGTCAATATACGCCGCCCGGCCCCGTCGCGCAAGCACCCCCTACTGCCCGTTCTGGTCGGCGTCGGCGGGGGCCTCCTCGGCGCCCGGCTCCGGGGTTTCCGGAGGCAGCGGCGGCGGCTCTTCCGGTTCCTCAGGCTGGCTGGCTGGCACGATCTGCCCGCGCCGGCTGATTTTCAGCATCGCCAACTCGGTGTTGGTCTGGCGCCGGGGGCCGAAGCTGATCTTGCCCGAGGCGCCGGCGAAACCCTGCACTGTGGCCAGCCAATCCCGCAGAGCGCCGCGTTCGCGCTTCCCGCCCTGCCACCCCGCAATCACCAGGCGGGCGGCATCGTAGCCGTAGACCGCGTAACTCCCCGGCCGACCGGCCTGGCGGCGGAAGGCCTCGGAAAACTGCCGGGCGGCCGGCGTGTCCTCCTCGCGGCTCGAGACGAACATACACCCCAGGAAATCCTGGCGCTCATCGGCGGAGAGTTCCGCCAGCGACTCGGGGTCGTACCAGATGTCATTGCCCAGGATCTGGGTCTTCACCTGGTGGAAGTGCAGCTGGGGGGCGATGGTTTTGGCATCCTCGAAACTCTCGACCACCACCACCATGCCGTCGATGGTGTCGACCACTTCCTCTCCGGCAGTGCCGGGGGTGTCCAGCGAGTCGGCCGCCAGGCTGTCGGGTACCGGCGGTTTGAGCGCCAGGCCCACGCGGCGAATCTCGGCGAAATGCCGCCGGAAATCCCGCTGCTGGTCCGGCAGGTACCAGTCCCGGTACACCACCCGACCGCCTTTGGCCTGGGCCGCCTGGGTGAACTCGCGCTCGAAGGTCCAACCGTAGTCGGTCAGGGGGGCCAGCACCACCAGGGTCTTCAAACCCAAGGCCAGGGTTGCGTACTCACCCAGCGCCTGCGCCTGCGCCTCCGGGGTCGGGCGCAACTGAAAGGTGTAGTTGCCCAGCGAATCCAGGCCGCTCTGTTGGGCCAGGGGCACCACCAGGGGCAGGCCGGCGGCCTCGGCGCTCACTGCTGCCAGCACCGCCGGGCCGCTGAAGACCGGCCCGATCACCGCCAGCACCTTGTCGTCCGCAATCAGGGATTGCATGGCCCGCCCGGTGCGCACCAGCTCGCTGTCCTGGCCCTCGGTGACGGGCAGGTTGCCGTACTCGAACCCGGTATCGACCGGCACCAATTCGAAGGGGTTGTCCTGCTCGCGGTTGGCAAGGCTGACCCCTTCGAGCAGCTCGCGACCCAGCGCGGTGTTGGGTCCCGACAGCGGCAGCAGCAGGCCCAGGCGCGGCACCCCTCCCGACGAGCGCGGCGGCACCACGTTGGGGGTGATCACCTCAGCCACAAGCGCCTCGGGCCTGGGCAGCCCCGCTTTACCCTCTGCCACCAAAGGCATGAACACCCCGCCGGCGTGCTGGCGGCGATAGGCGTTCTGTGCCGCACGGCTCGGGCCCTCCCAACCCAGCCGCTGGTACCAGCGCACCGTACCATAGGCCAGGCCATCCCGCAACAGACCCGCTCCCACCGTCTTCTCCAGGCGTTCGAGCGCCGGGCCCGCGATGGTGCCATTGGCCGAAAGGGCGGCCAGGCGCTCGGCGGCCTGCCCCTTGAGCGGCAACGAGGCCTTGGCATGGGCAAGCGCGCGTCCGTAGAGCAGGGCCGCCTCGGCGTAACGCTGGAGCGCATAACAGCAGTCCCCGCCTACCAGGCAGGCATCGGCGATCAGCGGGCTGTCCGGGTATTTTGTTTCGAGACGTTGGGCCACCTGCAACCCCCGTTCGTACTCGCCGAGGTGAAACAGGGCCCGTCCGAGCATGAGCTGGGCGGCGCTGGAACGCTGGTTGAGCGGTTGCTTCACCAGGTCCACGAAGGTATCGCGGGCCTTGCTGTACTGGCCCTTGGTGTACGCCTTGACCCCCCTGGTGAAGAGTTTGTCGGCCGCCGGGGAGAAGGGGACCTGCTCCGACCAACCCGCCCCGGGGCACAGGGCGAGCAGCAGGCATAAAAAGGCCAGGCAGAGGGTTGAGCGGCGCAGAGGCATGGCGGCTCCCCACCAACAGAGGAGGACGACTGTGGATGGCATGTGGATGAGAGAATCTAGATCTCACCCCGCCCGGTGTCAATCACGCTTGTCCGCCAGGCAGGGGCCAAGTATATTAGCGACGCATCACCACTATACCGCTGCCACCCTCCCCCAGTGTTCTATTCCATGGATATTCGCGCCGAAAAGATGGGGCTGGACCCCGAGAAACTGCGCCAGTTCCTCGCCCGCCAATATGAAGCTGGCGCCGAAGCGCCGCCCGAATCCCAGACCGCCGGGCCGACGGTGACCGGCACGCCCGGCTCGCTGCGGGAAGGGCTCGAATTCGACTTGAAGCCCGAGGAACTGATCTCCTACCTAGATCAGTACGTGATCGGGCAGCCGGAAGCCAAGGCCATCCTCGCCACCAAGTTCTGCACCCACTTCAACCGGCTCCGCCTGCCCGCCGACGACGAGGAGGAACTGGTCGGCAATATCAAGAACAACGTGCTGATGATCGGCCCCACCGGCGTGGGCAAGACCTATTTGATCAAGCTGATCGCCCGCCGCCTGGGGGTGCCCTTCGTCAAGGCCGATGCCACCAAATTCAGCGAAACCGGCTATGTGGGGGGGGATGTCGAGGATCTGGTGCGCGAGCTGGTGCGCGAGGCTGGCGGCGAGATCGGCCGGGCTCAGTACGGCATCATCTATATCGACGAAATCGACAAGATCGCCGCCTCCCGCAACAGCTTCGGCCCCGACGTCTCCCGCTCCGGGGTCCAGCGCAACCTGCTCAAGCTGATGGAGGAAACCGAGGTCGATCTGCGTTCGCCCCACGACATCGCCTCGCAGATGGAGTCGGTGATGCAGATGCAGCGCACCGGCAAGGCCGAACGGCGCAAGGTCAACACCCGCCACATCCTCTTCGTTGTCAGCGGCGCCTTCGCCGGCCTGGACGAAATCATCGGCCGCCGTCTCAACCGCGGCCAGATGGGATTCCATTCACCCGGGCAGGCAGCCAGCCCGGCCGCCGCCGAACAACTGGCCGCCCAGGTGCGGGCCGAAGATCTCATCGAGTACGGGTTCGAGTCCGAGTTCATCGGCCGCCTGCCGGTAGTCGCCGTGCTCGACGAACTGGGCTGGTCCGAGTTATTGCAGATCCTGCGCAATCCCAAGAGCAGCGTGATTCTCGCCAAGAAGCGCGATTTCCGCGCCTATGGCATCGACCTGCAATTCAGCGACGAAGCCCTGCAGTTGCTGGCCCGGCGGGCAGCCGACGAGCGCACCGGCGCCCGGGCCCTAGTTAGTGTCATCGAGAAGGTGCTGCTGCATTTCGAGCGCAAACTGCCCTCCGTCGACATCTCCAGCCTGACCGTCACCGCCGCCGTGGTCGAGGACCCCGCCGGCAGCCTGCAGGAGCTGCTCTTCCACCACTCGCTGCGGCACTTCTCGCAGAACTTCGCCGAATCCCACGGCATCCAGCTGCATTTCCCGCCCGAGGCGCTCGAGGAGTTGCGCCGCTTGGCGCTGGCCAGAGGGCTCTCCCCCGAGGACCTGTGCCGCGAGTTGCTGGCCGACTACGGCCACGGCCTGCGGCTCATCGAGCAGCGCGAGTTCACTGTCGGGCCCGGGGTGCTGCTCCGCCCGCAGGAAACCCTCAACGAGTTGATCAAGGAGTTCTATAGCCGGCGGCGCTAGCGCGGCGGGCCGCCATCGCCGGTTCGCATCCCGTACTGCTTCTCCTTGCGGTAGAGCGTGCTCAACCCGATCCCCAGCAGGCGGGCAGCCTGGCGCCGGTCGTGGTTCACCGCCTTCAGGGTCTCCTCGATGGCGGCCCGTTCCAGCTCGTCCAGGCTCATGCCCGGGCGGAAGAGCAGCCCCGACATCTCCGGCGCCTTTTTCCTGATATGGCGGGGGATGTCCCCCACCTTCAGCAGGCCCTGGCGGGGGCCCATCACCACCATGCCCTCGATACAGTTCTTCAGCTCGCGCACGTTCCCCGGCCACTCGTAGGCCATCAGCACGTCCAGCGCTTCGGGAGCCAGGCCAGTGAGTTGCACGGCGTTTTCACGGGCGAACTGGTGGATGAACATATCGACCAGCACCGGGATATCGTCGCGGCATTCGCGCAGGGGCGGCACCTCGATGGCCACCACCTGGAGCCGGTAAAAAAGGTCCGCCCGGTAGGTTCCCCGCTCCACCATCTCCTCGAGATTGCGGTTGGTGGCCGCAATAATCCGCACATCGACCTTGCGGGTCTGGGTCCCTCCCACCCGCTCGAACTCGCCATTCTGGATCGCCCGCAGCAGTTTGACCTGGGTGGCCAGCGGCAGGTCTCCCACCTCATCCAGAAATAGGGTGCCCTGGTCAGCCATCTCGAAACGCCCCTTACGCGCCGTGGCCGCCCCGGTGAAGGCGCCCTTCTCGTGCCCGAAGAGTTCACTCTCGACGATGCCTTCCGGCAGGGCCCCGCAGTTGATCTCGACGAAGGCGTTTTCGCGGCGGCGGCTCTGCTGGTGGATGGCCTTGGCCACTTCCCCCTTGCCGGTGCCGGTTTCCCCGGTGATCAATACGCTGGCCTTGGATTTGGCGACCTGCTCGATCTGGCTGTAGATGCGTTGCCAGCGCGAGGAGCGCCTCTCGATGCCGCCCAGGCGGAACCGCTCCTCCAGGCGTCGCTGCAGGCTGGTGACCTCCCCGACCAGCCGTTGGTGCGAAACCCCCCGGTCCAGCACCGCCCGGACCTTGGCCAGGTTCAGCGGTTGGACCTGAAAGTCGTACGCCCCCATGCGCATCGCCTCCACGCCCAACTCGATCTCCGCCGGCCCTCCGACGAGGATGGCGCAGATCTCCGGATTGCGCTGCCTCGACACCTGCAGCAGGCGCAGGCCATCGATGCGGCTGTCCCTCAGGTCGGCGATCAGCGCGTCAGGGGCCTCGGTATCGATGATCTCGTAACCCGTCTGCCCCTCCCGGGCCCACATCACCTCAAACCCTTCGCGGTCGAGGAAGGCTACCAGATCTTTGGTCGGCCCCGATTCAGGAAGCACCACCAGCACCCTGGATGTCGGTTTGTTATCAGCGCTCACTCAGCTTCTCATCCTTCGGTATAAAAGCATGACAAATAGGCACTTAGTGTTTTTGTTCCCCGTTTTTTCCTTGACAGGTCGAGGGGATTTTTATATATAAAATAAGTTAATTACCGCCGTTCCCCAGTGCCTCCTATCGCTGAGCAGTTGCCGGATGTTCGATTTTTTTTTTGGCAGGCGAAAATCCAACGATCCAGGATTCGATCCCAAGCTCGAGATCGAACGCCTGATCGAGTACAGCCCGCCATCGGCACTGTTCTATAGCCACAAGGGCACCGCCAACGGGGGCGTCGAGGATCTCGGGAAGTCCTTTATTCTTCGGCGCGACAAGAAGCTCTACTCCGAAGGCCCCCATCTCTACATCACCACCCCCGAAAACCTCAAACTCTCCACCGATCAGAACCTCTCCGCCAAGACGGTTTCCCTGCACTTTTACCACCGGCGTATCCCCCATCGCATCGACTGCCGCATCCTGGGCCGTTTCCGTTTGCTGCCCGAAATTGTCGAAACCCTCGATTTTCACGCCCAGGCCGCCTACAAACTGATTCCGGTCGGCTCGGTGCGGAAACAGGAAAAACGCCAATTCCTCCGCTATACCGTGAAAAACTACGGGGACACCCGGGTGCCCCTGACCTCCCACGTCACCTTCGACGCCTTTGTGCGGACGACCAACCATGTCTTCCCTACTCAGGGAGCGCCGGTGCAGATCATCAACGATCTGACCACCACCGCCTTCCTCAAGCAGGAGTCGGGGCGCCCGATCTTCTCCACCCGCGAGGCCATTGCCGAATTCCGCGCGCTCATGCTGAACAAACAGCCGCACGAGCGTTATATCAGTCTCTCCAAGATCGTCCGCCCCCCCAGCACCGGCATGATCCGCAAGCCCGACATCGAAGTGGTCTTGGGCGAGGTCAATGTGTTGGCGCTGGAAATGGAATCCCTGCGTGATGTGTTATACCTCAAGAAACCGGTGCGAACCTCCGGCGGAAAAAAGGGTCAGGACAGCGTCTACTCCCTGCACGAGGGCGAGAAAATCATCGGCCGCTTTTCCCATGAGGACGAGTTCTACGAATTCCTCCTAGAGATCGTCGAGGCGCGCACCCAGAACGAGGTGGTCAAGCCGCTGGGTTTTATCCGCCCCGAGAGCGGCCTTGAGGTGCCCCTGGTCAATTACAGTACCGGCGGCCTGCTCATCGAAAGCAGTCCCGAATTCCTGTCTTTCGTGCTCCAGGAAAAATGCCCCGTCATCGACGAAAACACTGACTATACCCGTGATCCATGGCCCGAGATCTTCGAGGAGATGCGCCAGCACATCCTCCATATCACCCTCTACCCCAAGCTCCACTTCCCCGAGGCCGTGAAGCAGTTCCGACCCGAACTGCCCTTCAAGGTCTCCGTCCTGGTGCAGGTAGTGCGGACCATTCTCAACCAGGTGAGCCCCAAGAACCAGGTGCTCCAGCACGGCCTCCAGTTGGCCTATGAACCCCAGGCTATCCCGCTCAAAGAGGACGATATCGTGCCCTGGCGCTACATCAAGAATATCAAGGACAACGAACACTTGCGGAACGTCCATAGCAAACTGAGCCAGCTGTACGGCTACCTCGAAACCCAGAGCATAGCCGCCGAGCGCGAGCGCGCTTCCCGGCCTCGCCCTCAGACCCCGCCCGCCCCTACCAACTGAACCGCTTCCCGCCGCCCCCCGGATTGTTGGTTTTGCGTCCCTATCCTGCTGCTGGTTCTGCCAGAACCAGACCGGCCAACACCTCGCAGTGAGGGGTCTGGGGAAACATGTCCACCGGCTGGACCGTGGCCACCTGGTACCCCAGCGTCTCCAGCCCTCCCAGATCATCGGCAAGCGTCAGCGGATTGCAGGAGATGTACACCACCTGCGGTGCCCGGAGGGCTCCCAGCGCTGCCAGGACTTTGGGATGTAATCCCGCCCGCGGTGGATCTACGAAGACCCGGTCGAAACGCTTTCCCTCGCGCTGCAACGCGGGTAGGACCTCTTCGGCGGTGCCGGCGACGAACTCGCAATTGGCCAGGCCGTTGCATTGCGCGTTGTTACGAGCGTCCTCAACCGACTCGGCCACCACCTCCACCCCCAGCACGCTGCGCGCCGACCGCGCCAGATGCAGGCTGAGGCTGCCGGTACCGCAATAAAGGTCCAAGACCGCCATGCCCTCCAGGTCGCCACCCAACCGGCAGGCTTCGGCGTAGAGGTTCTCGGCCTGCAGCGGGTTGGTCTGGAAAAAGGAGCGCGGCGAAATGACGAAGCGCAGGCCGCCGCAGACCTCCTCGATCCAGCCGCGGCCCTTGACCACCCACTGTGCCTGTCCGGTGGCCACCTGCGCCTTGCCGCCGTGCAGGGTGAGCACGAAGGTGGTGATCTCGGGAACCTCTGCCAGCACCGCGGCGATCAATGCATCAACCTCCGGGTTGGGGTACTGCGCGACCACCAGATCGACCAAGGTCTCCCCGGTCTGCACCGCTTGCCGGACGACGAGGAATCGCAGTTGGCCCTGATGGGTTTTCAGATCATAGGCCGGCAGGCCCAACGCCGCTGCGTGCCGCCGCACCGCGCCAACAACTCGGTTGGACAGCGCCGACTGCAGGTGGCACTCCTCCACGTCGAACACCCGGTCGAAACGGCCCCGCACATGCAGGCCGAGCATCAGGCTGCCTTCGGGGCTGGTCGAGAACGAGAACTCCATCTTGTTGCGATAGAAAAACGGGCTCGGGCTGGGGAGGGCCGGTAAGTACGCGCCCACCCTCACATCGCGCTCCGCCAGCGCCCCGGCCACCAGGCCCTCCTTGAACCGCAACTGGTCGGCGTAGGGCAGATCCTGCCACCGGCACCCGCCACAGCGGCCAAAGTGCTGGCAAGGGGCCTCTTGGCGGTTCACAGCGCGCTCTATGAACTGTTCGGGCATCGCCAGCAGGCGCCCCTTCTGCTTGCCCCTCACCCGGGCTTCAACCCGATCGCCGGGCACGGCCCGCGGCACGATGAGCGTGCGTCCCTCGACCTGGGCGAGACCCTCCCCCTGCGGCGACATCGCCACCACCTCAGCCACCACCAGATCACCCCTTTTCATACGCCTCCTCTGGCAAAAAAAAAACGGGACGAGAAACCCGCTCTCGTCCCGCTCGAATCCTGTGGTTGTACGCTCAGCTCTTGTCCTCCGCCGCGCCTTCCTTTTCCGCGCCTTCGCCCTTGGCAAGGGTGCGCACCTCCTTGGCGGGCCGGTCGACCAGCTCGATGAGGCAGACAGAAGCGGCGTCGCCGCGCCGGTACCCCAGCTTGACGATGCGGGTGTACCCGCCCTGGCGGTTGGTATAACGCGGGGCGATCTCGCTGAAGATTTTGGCGACCACCTTCTTGTCCGGAATGAGGCGCAACACCTGACGCCGGGCGTGCAGATCGCCGCGCTTGGCAAAAGTGATCACGTGTTCGGCTTCGCGGCGAAGCTCCTTGGCCCGGGCCTCGGTGGTCTCGATGGCTTCGTGAGCAAAGAACGAGGCCACGATATTGGCCATCATCGCCTTGCGGTGGTCGTAGGTGCGCCCTAACTTGGCGACTTTTCTACCGTGTCTCATTATTCAGGCATCCTAAGTGATTCAGAATTCCTCGCTGGCGGGTGCGGCGACTTCTTCCTCGATGACCACATGCTCGTACATCGAGATGTCCATACCCCAGCGCAGATCGAGCTTCTGGAGGATTTCTCCCAGCTCCGTGAGGGACTTGCGACCGAAATTGCGGAACTTGAGCATCTCGGCCTCGCTACGCGACACCAGATCGCGCAGGTGAGTGATGCCGGCGGCCCGCAGACAGTTGGCGGAACGCACCGAAAGCTCGAGCTCATCCACCGGCATCGCCAGCTGCTTGGCGATCCGTTTGCTCTCCTCATCGACCCGCTTTTCTTCGACCTGGGCCGGCTCATCCTCAAAGTTGATAAAGAGATTGAGATGGGCATTGAGGATGTGAGCGGCCTGGGCGACGGCGTCCTCAGGCTTCAGTGAGCCGTCGGTCCACACCTCAAGTGTCAGCTTGTCGTAGTCGGTGCGACGACCGACGCGAGCATTCTCAACCTCGTACTTCACTTTCAGCACCGGCGAGAAGTTGGCATCCAGGGGGATGGTGCCGATAGGCTGATCGAGGGTCTTGTTTTCTTCTGAGAAGACGTAACCACGGCCTTTGCCCACCGTAAATTCCATCTTGAAATGGGCATTGGCTCCGAGGGTGGCCAGGTGCAGGTCCGGATTCATCACCTCCACGCTAGGATCCACCGCGAGTTGTTTGGCCAATAACTCGCCGGGCCCCTTGGCATCGACCCTCAGGATCCGGTCTTCTTCCCCGTGGTACCGCAGGGCCACTTCCTTGAGGTTGAGGATGAGTTCGGGCACATCCTCATGCATGCCCTTCACTACCGAGAACTCGTGCTGCACGCCTTCGATATTTACCCGCTTGATCGAGGCACCCTGGATGGCCGAAAGCAACACCCGGCGAAGGGAGTGCCCCACGGTCATACCAAAACCCCGTTCGAGCGGTTGCACCAGGAATTTCCCGTAGGTCTCGCTCAACGAGTCCTTGTCGATCTCGACCAGCCTGGGCATCTGGAGGCCGTCTAGCTTCATAGCGACTCCCTGAAATTCCGAAATGGAGGTCAGACGCGGGATCAGACCCGCGAGTAGAACTCGATTACCAATTGCTCGTCAGCCACGGTCGGGATATTGTCCCGGCTCGGCTTTTCCAGCACTGTTCCCTGGAGATTGACCTTGTCCACCGACAGCCAGGGCAGCGATTCCCTGGAGCGCCGCATGGACTCGTGGATGACTTCGAGTTGCTTGCTCTGCTCCGCCACCTGAACGACATCGCCCGGCTTGGTCAGGAACGAAGGGATATTGACCCTGCGCCCGTTGACCATGAAGTGGCTGTGGCGGACCAGTTGGCGGGCCGCCTTCCGCGAGGGTGCCATACCGAGCCGGAAGACGATATTGTCGAGGCGTCCCTCCAGCAACCGCAGCAAATTCTCGCCGCTGACGCCAGGAACACGGGTGGCCTCCTGGTAATACTTCCGGAACTGGCCTTCGCGCAAGCCATAGATCCGCGACAATTTCTGCTTGGCGCGCAACTGCACACTGTAATCCGACTGCTTGCGGCGCATGCCCTGGCCGTGCTGCCCGGGCGCATAACTGCGCCGCTCAAAGGCACACTTCTCCAGATTGCAGCGCTCGCCCTTCAGAAACAATTTGGCCCCTTCGCGCCGGCAGAAGCGGCAGTTAGGCCCCACATATCTACTCATCTTGTTCGTCCCTTCTCAGACTCGGCGGCGCTTGGGGGGCCGGCAACCATTATGGGGAATAGGGGTGACGTCCCGGATCGCCGAGATTTCCAGACCGGCGTTCTGTAACGCCCGAATGGCAGAATCGCGGCCCACGCCCGGACCCTTAACCCAGACCTCGACCCGCCGCAAGCCCATGCTGATAGCGTCCTGGGCAGCCCTCTCGGCAGCCAGCTGGCCAGCAAAGGGGGTCGACTTACGGCTGCCCTTGATGCTCATCTTGCCAGGGGTAGCCCACGAAATCACGTTGCCCTGTCGGTCGGTCAGGGTGACGATGGTATTGTTGAAGGTGGACAAGATATGGGCAATGCCCACCGACTCTACTTGTTTGGCCTTCTTGCGCCGCCGGCGCGTTCTCTCAGGTGGCAAAGGGCTCTTCCTTTTGCGAAGTGTTATTGCGGTTTCTTACTTAGCCGGGGCTTTCTTCTTGCCAGCCACGGCCTTGCGCGGACCCTTCCGGGTGCGCGCGTTGGTGCGGGTACGCTGCCCACGCGCCGGCAAACCCCGACGGTGCCGCCACCCCCTGAAGCAGCCGATATCCATCAGCCGCTTGATGTTCATGCTGACCTCGCTGCGCAGGGCCCCCTCGACCTTCAGCCGGTTCTCGATGATGCCGCGCAACTGGGCGACTTGCTCATCAGTAAGGGCCTGAACACGAATGTGGGGATCGACCCCTGCCTGCTCCAGGATCTTGCTCGCCGTGGACTGACCTATGCCGAAGATATAGGTGAGCCCGACGGCGATGCGCTTCTCCCGGGGGAGATCCACTCCGGCGATGCGTGCCATTGGGTTCCTCCTAACCTTGACGTTGTTTATGCCGCGGATTGCGCTTGCAGATCACACGCAGAATCCCGTGCCGGCGGATGACCTTGCACTCCGAACAGCGCTTGCCGATAGATGCTCTGACCTTCACACTGACCTCCTTGCGGCGGATCGCCTAAGCTGAGCGGCGGCCCTGGATCCGCCCCTTCTTCATGAACCCTTCATAGTGGCGGGTGAGCAACTGCGACTCCAACTGCTGCAGCGTGTCGAGCGCCACACCCACGACGATCAACAAACCGGTGCCACCAAAGAATTGGGCGAAAGCCCGCGAAACATTGAATTCCTGAGCGATGAAGAAGGGGATGATCGCCACCAAAGCCAACGCGATGGACCCCGGCAGGGTGATCCGGGTCATGATCCCGTCGATGAACTGCGCCGTCTTCTTGCCCGGCCTCACCCCAGGAATAAACCCTCCGTGCTTCTTCATGGTATCCGCCACTTGATTGGGATCCATGACGATGGCGGTGTAAAAGTAGGCAAAAAATACGATCATCAATCCGTAGAGCGTCCAGTAGACGAAGGAGTCGGTAGAGAAGAACCCGCCCAGCGTCTGCATGAAGCTGCTTTCCGGGAAGAAGTTTGTCACCGTCTGCGGAATAAACATGATCGACTGGGCGAAGATAATCGGAATCACCCCAGCGGCGTTGATCCGCAAAGGGATGTGGGTCGTCTGGCCGCCATATACCCGGCGCCCGACCACCCGCTTGGCATATTGCACCGGGATCTTTCGCTGACCTTGGGTTAGCAGAATCACGAACGCCACCATCAGGAACATCACGGCCACCAGAACCAACTCCTCGATGAGGTTCTTGCCGGCGCCCCGATTGATCAGGTAGTTCGCCCACTCGGTCTTCATCGCGTAGGGCAGATCAGCAACGATACCGATGAAGATGATCAGTGACTGTCCATTGCCGATACCGCGCTCAGTTATCTGCTCGCCCAACCCCATGATAAAGATCGTGCCCGTGGTAATGGTAAGCATGGTCATCAGCCGGAAAGGCCATCCCGGGTCGCTCACCGCGTTGGCCCCGGACATCGGTGCCCGGATGGTCTCGAGGAAAAGGCTGACACCGAAAGACTGGCCGATCGCCAGGAAGACCGTGCCGTAACGGGTATATTGAATGATCTTGCGCCGCCCCTCTTCCCCTTCGCGCTGCAGTTTCTGGAAGAAGGGGATCACCGCGCCCAACAACTGCAGAATAATCGAGGCGCTGATGTAGGGCATGATTCCCAGAGCAAAGACTGTTGCCCTGGTAAAAGCGCCGCCCACGAACATATCGTAGAGCCCAAAAAGCGTCGACCCGGAGCCGGCGAAAAACTCCTGGAGGACCTGGGGATTGATTCCCGGGATGGTAATCTGACCGCCGATGCGGTAAACTACCAGTAGCGCGCAGGTATAGAAAATCCGGCGGCGCAGGTCAGGTATCTTGAAGCAGTTCTGAAAGCTCTGCAGCACCTCAGATCACCTCAGCCTTGCCACCGGCCTGAACGATCTTGTCCTGGGCCGACTGGGAAAATTTGTGGGCTTTCAGGGTGAGGCCCCGCTTCAATTCGCCTTCCCCGAGGATCTTAACCGGCAAATCAGCCTTCCGAATCAGGCCGGCCTTCTTCAATTCCTCCGGCCCCACCACTCCCTCCAGGCCCCGCTCCTCGATATCGCTCAGGTTGACTACCTGAAAGGTCTTACGGAAGGGGTTGGTAAACCCGATCTTGGGAATACGGCGATGCAAGGGCATCTGGCCGCCTTCAAACCCGGTGCGGCGTCCACGGGCGCCACCCGAACGGGCCCGCTGGCCTTTGTGGCCACGCCCGGCAGTCTTGCCAGTCCCGGATCCTGTGCCCTGCCCCAACCGCTTCCGGTCACGGTGCGCCCCACGGGGCTGCTTGATTTGACCTAAACGCATGACGGTCCTTGCGCCTCCTGGCTCAGTTTTCGATCTCGCGCACCAAGAGCAGGTGCGACACCTTGCGGATCATACCGCGGATCTGCGGCGAGTCCTGATGCACCACGGGTTGATGCAGGCGCCGGATGCCCAGGGCGCGAATGGTTTCCTGCTGGTCTTTGGACTTGCCGATGGCGCTACGACACTGTTTGATGGCTAGTTTCATCTGTCTTTTCCCTCAGCCTCGCAATGCCGACAATTCCACGCCGCGCATCCTGGCAACCGTCTCGGGATGACGCAATTGGAGAATCCCCTGGAGGGCAGCCTTGACACTGTTCTGGGAATTGTTAGATCCCAATGATTTGGTGAGAATATCATGGATACCCGCCAGCTCGAGCAGGATGCGAATCCCACCGCTGGCGATCACCCCGGTTCCAGGCGAAGCCGGCTTCAGCAAAACCTCGGCAGCCCCGAACTTGCCGATTACCTCGTGCGGGATCGTAGCGCCCATAAGGGGCACTTCGACGAGATGTTTCTTGGCATTCTCGGTTCCCTTGCGGATGGCCTCGGCCACCTCGCCCGCCTTGCCCGTGCCAATACCCACGTGGCCACGGCGGTCGCCCACCACAACCAGGGCGGTGAAACTGAAGCGTCGTCCGCCCTTGCGCACATGAGCCACACGCCGGACACTGTTCTGGACCACCGCCTCGCTGAGTTCCAGACTGGCTAGATCGATCTTGGCCACCTAAAATCTTCTCCTCTAGAAATTCAATCCGCCCTCACGGGCGCCCTCGGCCACCGCCTTGATGATGCCGTGGTACAATGATCCAGCCCGGTCAAACACCACCTGGTGGATGCCCTTCTCGACCGCTTTGGCCGCCAGCAACTTGCCCAGCATACGGCCCTTCTCGGTGCGGTTGATGGACTCACCCCGCAGTTCCTTCGAAAGGGTGGAAAGCCCAACAAGGGAATGCCCAACAGTATCATCGATGATCTGCGCTTCGATATTGCGCAGACTGCGATGGACCACCAACCGTGGGCGAGCCTGGGTGCCGTTGACTTTCTTGCGGATCCGGTAGCGACGCCGATCTACTACCTGTTTCTTATGGCGATTCTTATCTGCCATTCTCTGCCTTCTCTATCCGTGCGCTTAAGCGGAGGCGGTCTTGCCCGCTTTCCAGTGGATCACCTCGTTCTCGTAGCGTATCCCCTTGCCCTTGTAGGGATCGGGCTTCCGCTTATCGCGAATTTCCGCCGCCGTCTGTCCGACCTGCTGCTTGTCGATGCCATGCACCGCGATCCGGACCTGAGCCCCCTGGATGGCATTTTCGGTAATCAACTCAATGCCTTCAGGCGCCTCGTAGACCACGGGGTGGGAATATCCGATATGGAGGGTCAACTTGCGGCCCTGCACTTCGGCACGGAAACCGACGCCAAATACGTCCAGCCGCTTCGAGAAGCGCTGGGTGACCCCGGTTACCGCGTTGGCGAGGAGCGATCTCGTCAGCCCGTGTATCGCCCGGGCTGCTTTGTCGTCCAGCTTTCGCTGAATACGCACCAGCTGCTCCTCAACCTGCAGGTCCAGCATGCTGATGTTGAAAGGCACCCGCAGTTCCCCTTTGGGTCCTTTTACTTTCACTTCTGTCCCCTGGGCAGCTAGCTCAACTCCCTTGGGGAGCTCTATCGGCAACGATCCTATGCGAGACACGCGTTACTCTCCCGGTTAACTACCAGACTTTGCAGATGATCTCGCCGCCGATCCCGGCCCTCCGAGCCTCCCGATCCGTCATCAGACCGCGGGAGGTGGAGATGATGGCGATACCCAAGCCCCGAAGCACTCTGGGGATCTTGTCTTTGGCGGTGTATTGGCGCAGGCCAGGTTTGCTGATGCGCTGCAATCCCCGGATTAGGCTCTGGCTGCGCTCGTCATAACGCAGATAGAGCCGCAACTGCCCCTGCTTGCCGTCTTCGAAAAAGGCAAAATTGTCGATGAAACGCTCCTCGGCCATGATCCTGGCGAGTTCCCGCTTGACCTTCGACGCCGGCACATCAACCTTCTTGTGACGAGCATGGCAGGCATTGCGGATGCGGGTCAGCATATCAGCGATAGGATCGGTCATACTCATATATCGGTTCTCCCTGCCCTTACCAGCTGGCCTTGGTCACACCGGGGATCTCCCCCTGGAGCGCCAGGTCGCGGAAACAAATCCGGCAGAGGCCGAATTTCCGGTATACCCCGCGGGGCCGCCCGCAACGCTGACAGCGCGTATACTTGCGCACCTTGAATTTGGGTTCGCGCGAGGCTTTGATGATCAGGCACTTTTTAGCCATCTGTTTCTCCGCAATCAGTTGCTGAAAGGCATCCCGAGGAGCCGCAGCAACTCCCTGGCCTCTTCGTCGGTTTTTGCCGTGGTGACGAACGTGATGTTCATGCCCCGGAGGTGATCGACCTTGTCGTAGTCGATTTCCGGGAAGATGATCTGCTCCTTGATGCCCATGTTATAGTTGCCGCGCCCGTCGAACCCTTTGGGCGGCACGCCGCGAAAATCGCGCACCTGAGGCAGGGCGAAGTTCACCAGGCGATCGAGGAACTCGAACATCCGGTCGCGCCGAAGAGTGACCATACAGCCAATGGCGATGGCCTCGCGCAACTTGAAATTCGAGATCGCCTTCTTGGAACGGCGCAACGCCGGTTTCTGCCCGGTGATCGCGGTCAGATCCGCCAAAGCGCCGTCCATCACCTTGGGCTCCTGGACAGCCTCCCCCACCCCCATATTGACCACGATCTTCTCGAGGCGCGGTACTTCCATGGGATTTTGGTACCCGAAACGCTCGCGCAGAACCGGGACCACGTCTTTCTGGTACTGCTCACTCAATCTGGACATGCACCCAAACTCACTTGGAATCAATCATTTCGCCGCTGCGTACCGAAGTCCGCACGAATTTGCCGTTCTCAATCTGCTTTTTGCCGACTCGGGTCGGCGCGTCCGTCTTGGGGCAGACAACCATCAGATTCGAAATATGGATGGTCGCTTCGCGCTCGACGATACCCCCCTGCGGATCGCGCTGGGTGGGGCGCGTGTGGCGCTTCATCATGCGGATGCCTTCGACGATCGCCCGGTTCTTTTCCCGAGAAACGCTCAGGACTTTTCCGCGCTTCCCTTTATCGTTGCCGCTGATCACCTGGACCAGATCGCCCTTGCGGATATTCATCTGCAACCTCTCAGACCACTTCGGGAGCCAGGGAGACGATGCGCATGAACTGCTTGTCCCGCAGTTCGCGAGCCACCGGCCCGAAGATACGGGTTCCCTTGGGCTCATTGTTGTTATCGACCAGGACCGCCGCGTTCTCATCGAAGCGGATATAGGATCCGTCCGGCCGCCGGTACTCCTTCTTGGTACGCACCACTACCGCCCGGGAAACCTGCCCCTCTTTCAGCGGGCCGTTAGGCAGCACATCGTGCACCGCCACCACGATCAGATCCCCAACCTTTGCGTACCGCCGCTTGGAACCGCCGAGAACCCGGATGCAACGCGCACGCCTTGCACCGGCATTGTCGGCCATCGTGACTACCGTGTATACTCTGATCATGACTGGCTGTCGCTCTCTCTCACTCGCTGCTCTTTTCCAAGACAGCGATCAGACGCCACCGCTTGGTCCGGCTCAAAGGCCGGCTCTCCTGCAGCCGCACCAGATCGCCTACTTTTGAGGAATTCTGCTCGTCGTGGGCCACCACCTTCACTGTCCGCTTCTGAAAGCGGCCGTAGAGGTGATGGGGGATCAACTGCTCTATGGCAACGACGCGCGTCTTTTCGTTATTGGCCTTGAGAACCCGGCCTTCGACACTGCGCCGACCCGTAACATGCTCACTCATAGCTTAAGCCTTGTCGCCCTCAGTCTTTGGCGTTAAAACGCTGGCGCCGCGTTCAGTCAGCACCGTGTGGACACGCGCAATATCGCGCCGGAGCATGCGCAGGCGAATGGGACTAGTCAACTGGCCCAAGGTCTGCTGAAAACGGAGGTTGAAGCGCTCCTCCTGCAGCTCGTCGGCCTTGCGCCGCAAATCCTCGGCGCTCATCTCGCGCAACTCTGCGACTTTCATGTTCCTCCCAATCGCTCGACAAACTTGGTTTTGATCGGCAATTTATGGCTGGCAAGCCGCAAGGCTTCGCGGGCCATCTCTTCGGGAACCCCCGAAAGTTCGAACATCACCCGGCCGGGCTTAACCACCGCCACCCAGCCTTCGGGAATACCTTTGCCTTTACCCATGCGGGTTTCGGCCGGCTTCTTCGTGATCGGCTTGTCGGGAAAGAGGCGAATCCACATCTTTCCCGACCGGCTCATGGCGCGGCTGATAGCGATACGCGCCGCTTCGATCTGGCGATTGGTGACCCAACCTGGCTCAACTGCTTTGAGCCCGAACTCGCCAAAGGAGACCATGTCTCCCCCTTTGGTGTGGCCGCGCATGCGGCCCCGGGACTGTTTCCTCCACTTGACCTTCTTGGGCATTAACATGGTCTAGATTTCCTCGGCAAGATTCAGGAAGCGTGCACCGCGGCAGTGGCGGCGTCCACCACCTCACCGTGGCAGATCCACACCTTCACCCCAACGGTACCAGAAACCGTGAAGGCGGTCGACGTGGCGTAATCGATATCGGCGCGCAATGTATGCAGGGGCACCCGACCGGCGGGTTCAGATTTCTCACGGCGGGCCATTTCCGCGCCACCGATACGGCCGTGGCAGACGATACGGATCCCTTCGGCACCCATACGCATCGAGGAGGCCACCGCCTTTTTCATGGCACGGCGGAAGGCAACCCGCTGCTCCAGCTGTTTGGCCAGATTATCGGCAACCAGCTGGGCATCCAACTCGGGCTTCTTGATCTCCTGGATGTTGAGCGACACATCCTTACTAGTAATCTGCTTGAGCTCGTCCCGCAGCTTATCTACCTCAGCGCCGCGCCGGCCGATGGCGATGCCCGGGCGAGCGGTGAACACCTCAATGGTGACCCGTTTGGGATGGCGCTCAATATTGATGCGCGACACCCCGGCCCGCTGCAGACGCTGCTTGATGTAACGGCGCAGCATCAGATCTTCCTTCAGCAGTTCGGCGAAGTCCTTCTCGGCAAACCAGTTCGACCGCCACCCTTTAATCACGCCGAGTCTGAAGCCGTAGGGATGCGTCTTTTGGCCCAAAAAAAATCTCCCTGAAAGTGAGTTAGCTACGGGGACGGAAGCGCTCTTTGAACCGAGAATCCGCCAGCCCTGATTCAGTCGCCGACCACCACCGTGAGGTGGCTCTGGCGTTTCTTGATCCGATCCGCCGAACCGCGTGCTCGCGGCCGGATGCGCTTGAGATCCCGCCCCTCATCGGCATAGATCCGCTTCACCACCAGCACCTCGGGATCAACCGGATTCTCGGTGTCCTTGTTGGTCGCATTGGCAATGGCCGAGCGCAAGGTCTTCTCGATGATCTTCGCCACATGGCGGGAGGAGAAGTTCAGAATGGTCATGGCCTCCCCAACCCTTTTGCCACGGATCCGATCGATGATCTGACGCACCTTGGTGGCCGGCACGCCGATATTCCTCATTATCGCCCTGGTTTCCATATCATCAACCCCGCTGTGCCTATCGCTTGACGGCGCTAGCGCGCTCGGTCAGCTTGCCGCTGTGGCCGCGAAAGGTCCGCGTCGGGGCAAACTCCCCAAGTTTGTGGCCTACCATATTTTCGGTAATGTAGACCGGGATGAATTTATTGCCGTTGTGCACAGCCAGGGTATGGCCGACAAAATCGGGGGTGATCGTAGAGCGCCGGGACCAAGTCTTGACCACGCGCTTATCGCCGCCGCGATTCAGCGCCTCGACCTTGCGAGCCAGGCTGGCGTCGATGAATGGACCTTTTTTTACCGATCTGGACATGAATCGAATACTCCCTATTTCGCCTTGCGCCGGCGCAGAATCAAGGCGTTTGACTTGTTCTTGCGCTTGCGAGTCTTGTAGCCTTTGGTCGGCTGGCCCCATGGTGTAACCGGATGGCGACCACCGGAAGTCTTGCCCTCGCCACCGCCGTGCGGATGGTCGTGGGGATTCATCGCCACGCCGCGCACCTTGGGGCGACGGCCCAGCCAACGGGACCTGCCGGCCTTGCCCACCACCACATTGCCGTGATCGACATTGCCCACCTGACCGATGGTGGCCATACACTGCACTGGCACCTCGCGAATCTCCCCCGAGGGCAGTTTGAGCTGGGCGTGCTGTTCATCGCGTCCGGCAACCTGGGCTTCGGCGCCAGCGCTACGGGCCAGCTGGCCGCCCCGACCCGGCTGCAACTCGACATTGTGCACCGTGGTGCCAATGGGAATGCGGGATAGCGGCAAGGCATTGCCGACCTGGATCGCTGCAGTCGGCCCCGCACTGACAACGTCGCCCACCTTGAGGCCATTGGGCGCGAGGATATAACGCTTGTCGCCGTCACGGTAGAAAAGCAGGGCAATAAACGCCGAGCGATTCGGATCGTACTCAACAGATGCGACCCTGGCAGGCACGCCTGCCTTATCGCGGCGGAAATCGATGATACGGTAACGGCGCTTGTGACCACCCCCACGCCGACGCATGGTCATTCGTCCCTGAGCGTTGCGGCCACCTGACTTCGACAGGGGGGCTATCAGCGACTTCTCCGGCGCGTCACCACTTAGTTCGGAGAAGGACGCAACCGTCTTGTAGCGCAGTACCGGGGTGGTAGGATTAAACCTCTTAACGGGCATTGCTCTGTATGGCCTCGGGCTAGATGTTCTCGATCAGGGCGATGGTCTCGCCGGCGCGCAAAGAAACGTAAGCCTTTTTCCATCCAGACCGACGGCCCTGGAAGGCCCCCTGACGCTTGGGCCTGGAAGGCACATTCACCGTGCGCACCGATTTCACATGCACGCTGAAGATGGATTCGACAGCCTGGCGGATCTGGACCTTGGTGGCATTGGAGACAACACGAAATGTATAGGTGTTGGTCGCCTCGCGGGCCGTTGTCGCTTTTTCGGTCAGGATGGGTCGCTTGATGATGGTATGAACCTGGCTCACGAGCCTCTTACTCCTTATCGGGACCGGCGAAGATCTGCTGGAGCTTGCCTATCGCCTGCCGGGTAAACAATACCGCGTCGGCTTTCAGGATATCGTAGGTGCATAGAGTGCCGACTTGCTGGATCTCGACGCCCGGAATATTGCGCCCCGACCTCAGGAGCACCTGATTGCTTTCCGGTGTCACGAAGAGCAAGCGTTGGCCACTCAGGCCGCAGGCATCGATGACTGCCTTGAAGGACTTGGTGCTAGGGGCCGACAACTCGAAATCGGCCACCACTTTCACCAGACCCTCCTTCCCCTTCAGGGTCAGCGCCGAGGAAAGGGCGCGCACCTTGAGGTTCTTGGGCATCCGCGTCCGGTAGGATCGTGGGATGGGGCCAAATGCGACGCCACCACCCTTAACCACCGGCGACTTTCGCGATCCCATACGCGCCTGACCGGTACCCTTCTGCCGATGGTGTTTTTTACTGGTGCGGCTCACCTCGGCGCGGGTTTTCACCGCCGCTGTGCCCTGGCGCTGATTGGCTTCATAACCAACCACCGCCCGGTACAGCGCGTATTCGGAAACTCTGGCTTCGAAGAGATGAGACGGCAACTCGACCGTCCCCTCACCCTTGCCCACTGAACTCAGCACATCGACCTGCACGACCGTGTCCTTTTCTAAGTTTTCCTGATCAGACCTTGATATCGATCCCGATACCGGCCGGCAAGTCGAGCTTCATCAGCGAATCCACCGTCTGCGGAGTGGAATCATAGATATCGATAAGCCGCTTGTGGACCCGGGTCTCGAACTGCTCCCGAGACTTCTTATCGACGTGCGGAGAACGAAGGACCGTGTAGACGGTGCGGTCTGTGGGCAGGGGCACCGGACCGGCGACCCTGGCTCCACTCCGCTTAACCGTTTGCACGATCTCGTCCACCGAACGATCCAATGCCGCGTGATCGTATGCCTTAAGGCGTATGCGTATTCTACCGACTGCCACTGGCGGCCTCCGCGCTCGACTACTCGATGATCTCGGTGACGATACCCGAGCCGATGGTCCGACCGCCCTCGCGAATAGCGAAGCGCAACTGCTGCTCGATGGCGATGGGCTGAATCAGTTCAACTGCAATGGAGACATTGTCACCGGGCATGACCATCTCCGTGCCCTCGGGCAGGGTGATGCTGCCGGTAACGTCGGTGGTGCGGAAATAGAACTGGGGGCGGTAGCCGGTGAAGAACGGCTTCTCGCGACCGCCTTCTTTGGTGGTCAACACGTAGACTTCGGCCTTGAACTTGGTGTGCGGGGTGATGCTGCCCGGCTTGCAGAGCACCATACCGCGCTGCAGATCTTCCTTCTCGACGCCGCGCAGCAACAGACCGACATTATCGCCGGCCTCGCCTGAATCGAGTTCCTTGCGGAACATCTCGACCCCGGTGCACACGGTCTTGCGGGTATCCTTGATGCCGACCACTTCAATTTCTTCGCCGACCTTGATACGGCCGCGTTCGATACGGCCAGTGCCCACGGTGCCACGACCCGTGATGCTGAACACATCTTCGACGGGCATCAAGAAGGGCAACTCAACGGGACGCACCGGCATCGGGACATACTCATCGACCGCGTCCATCAGTTTGTCAATGGCCAGGACGCCAATCTCGCTGGGATCCCCTTCGAGGCCCTTGAGACCCGAGCCGCGGATAACCGGGATCTCGTCGCCGGGGAAATTGTAGCTCGACAGCAGTTCGCGGGTTTCGAGTTCGACCAGGTCGAGCAACTCGGGATCATCGACCATATCGACCTTGTTGAGGAAAACCACGATACGAGGCACATTCACCTGCCGGGCGAGGAGGATATG
>JADZBP010000294.1 GCA_020852055.1 Candidatus Latescibacterota bacterium | reverse complement strand
GGTAACCGTCGCCGAACTGGCCCGGTCCACGACACTCAGGCCGATCCAGGTCGCCTGCTTGCCACCGAGTACCACCCCGCGGCCCAGCTCCCCCATCCTTCCTGGCGAGAGCAAGCCGAGACCAAAACCTGCCAGTAACGAGCGGAACCCCTCCGCCCAGGTCGTAGCCGGGCGGAAGCGCCGCAGCAAGAGCTGCCATTTGGCCAACTGCACGGCAATACCGACCACACCCAGTGTTATGGACGCCCAAAAGACCTTCCCCTTCAGTGCGTTCAGGCTGGCCCAGAGGCGCATGGGGTCCACGTACCACACCAGCACCGCCATCAACAGCAATGCCAGTGCGGTCTTGAGGGCTCTGAGGGCCCAGGGAAAGGTGGGGTGATGGTTGGCCAAGGGGATGTGAGAATAACAAGCGCTGCAACGAGATGCTCAGGGAAACGGAAATCAGAAGATAACCGTGGAGTTCCAACCCGGTCAAGTATGCCAAGCAGCCCGCATGGCATCGCCGCAACCCCCGCTTCGAGGCGGAAGCGAGCGCCTCCCGCCTGCCGAGATCGCCCTTCAGGTGTTGCCGGCCACCGACCAGGTCAGGAGCGAAAGAGGAAATGGACCACGTCCCCGTCCTGCACCACATAGTCCCGCCCTTCGGTGCGCAATCTTCCCTCGTCGCGCAGACGCGCCAAGCTGCGGGCCTCGATCACCTCGTCGGCAGCGGCGACCTCGGCGCGGATGAACCCCTTTTCCATGTCGCTGTGGATCCGGCCGGCCGCCTTGAGAGCCGAGGCACCGCGCGGCAGTTGCCATGCCTGCAGTTTCCCGTTGGCCATGGTGTAAAAGGTGATCAAATCGAGCAGGCGATAGCCAGCCACGATCAATTGTTCTATGCCGGTCTGGGTCAAACCCATCTCGGCCTGGAACTCCCGCCGCTCGGCCGGATCGAGTTGGGCCAACTCGGCCTCGAGCCTGACCGAAAGGGCAAGGGCGCGGTCGGCCCCCACTGCTGCAACCAACCTCTCCCATTGATCTTCCCCCTCGCCCTGTTCCCCGATATTGCCGATATACAGCACAGGTTTGGCGGTGAGCAGATTGTGCACCTTCACCACCTCCACCTCCTCCGGTGCCAGGGCATTTTTCCAGAGGATGTCACCCCGTTGCAGGAGCTGGCCGAGGCGCTGCAATACCTCGAACTCCTGGCGCTGCGCCGAGTGCGGATCGGTCCGCACCACCTTGTCGAGGCGGGAGAGGGCCTTGCCGACGGTCTCCAGATCGGCGAGCATCAACTCGGCCTCAACGACCTCCCGGTCACTGACGGGATCGATGCGGCCCTCGACGTGAGAAACCAAGGGCTCGGCGAAACACCGCAGCACGTGCACCAGAGCGTCGGCCTCCCGCACATGGCTGAGGAACCGGTTGCCCAGACCCTCCCCTTGGCTGGCGCCCCGCACCAACCCGGCGATGTCGACGAACTCGATGGCGGTAGCGGTACAGCTCTGCGGACTGAGTATACCCGCCAACAAATCCAGGCGCGGGTCGGGCACGGCCACCATACCGACATTGGAGTCGACCGTACAGAAAGGGTAGTTGGAGGCGGCCGCATGGCCGCCGGTAAGCGCGTTGAAGAGTGTCGACTTTCCGACATTGGGCAGTCCGACGATACCGATGAAAAGCGCCATGGCAGTGAACCCTCCAACAGGTGCGGGTTGTACACCTGATCCGCGCCAATCCGGCGCGGAACCGCTATCTTCTAAGATAGGCACTTTGCCGAAAGGGGTCCTCCGCATGCCGCCTGTTCACCTTCTTTTGCTGGTCCTGATAATCTCACTGCCACTCTCCTGCGACTACCTCCCCTGGTTTGGCGAAAAGAACGGCAAGGTCGCCGGGGATCTCAAACAGCAGGGCGAGGGCATGGAAAAGATGGCGGAGGACCTCAAAAAAACGGCGGAGGAGTTGAAGGTCGAGGCGGACGCGGCTCAGAAAGAGGCCACCGAACTGAAGAAACAGGCCGATCTCAAGCAGAAACACGCCGATGACCTAAAGGCAAAGGCGGAGGATATGAAGAAGAAGGCCGAGGACACCAAGAAGAAGGCCAGTGAGTTGAGGAAGTATTCGGAGGACATGCTCAAAGCCAAACCGTGACGCCAATGCCCGGGGCCTCATAGGACAATGAAGAAGCTCCCGCAAGTTGTTCTCTTGCAGGAGCTTCTTTTCTGGTCGGGGTGGACAGATTCGAACTGTCGACCCCCTGCTCCCGAAGCAGGTGCGCTAACCGGGCTGCGCTACACCCCGAATCCAGGATTGCGGCAGAAAAAGGCCACGAATAGAAACCTTCGTGGCCCTTAGAAAAAATGGTCGGGGTGGTCAGATTTGAACTGACGACCACTTGCACCCCAAGCAAGTGCGCTTCCGGGCTGCGCCACACCCCGACCCAAGGTAGAATATGGTGAGCTATGCAGGATTCGAACCTGCGACCTCTAGCTCCGGAGGCTAGCGCTCTATCCAGCTGAGCTAATAGCCCATCGTCTCCCGAACACCAGCCTCAGTGTTCAGGAGCGAAAATCAGACCACCTTCTTCTTGTGGCGGTTCTTCCGCAAGCGTTTTTTGCGCTTGTGGGTGTTGATCTTATGCCGCTTTCTCTTCCTGCCACACGGCATCTTTTTTAGCTCCTATTGGATTGTTGTCGTCTTCCACACGAGCCCTGAGTTCTTTGGACGGCTTGAAAACCGGCGCGCGTCGGGAGGAAATTTTCACCTCCGAACCCGTGCGAGGATTGCGGCCCGTCCTCGGGGCCCGAGTGACGGTTTTGAAGGTGCCAAACCCCCGTATCTCGATATGCTCGCCGCTTCTCAAGGCCTCGATCACAGCCTCGATGAATCCGTCGACCACCACTGCGGTATCGGTTTTGGTGAGTCCTATGCCCTGAGCGATCTGCTTGACAATATCAGCCTTGGTCAAGGCGTCTTCCTCCCCATTACCATTGTAACCACCCGCTGGTCTGACCGAGCAGATGATAAGCCTTGATAATAAGGCATGAGAAAGGCCTTGTCAAGAGCGTATCCTCAATTCGTGGCGGAAATTACGAACACCTCTTCGAGTTTCCCGAAGTTGACATTCGATTCGACGAAAACCTCTTTGAAGAGGGGGTCGCGCTTCTGCTCCCTCACTTCGATGACATCGCCGATAACCAGGCCTTTGGGAAACCTGCCGCCCAATCCCGATGAGACCACCCGGTCCCCTTTTTCGATGTCACTGGTTACATCGACATAATTCAGGCGGAAAAGGCTGCCACGGCCCCAGGTAACCACCCCCTGAACCCGCTTCTCTTGAACGATGGCGCTGATGCGCGAACTCATGATCAGTTCAACGACGGCGGTGCGATCCTCGACCTGTAACACATGCCCCACCAGCCCCTCGGGGACCACCACCGGCATGCCTTGGCGGACTCCGTGCTCACGGCCAACGTTGATCACCACCGCATCGTAGAGTTGGTCTGGGTCCCGGCTGACGACCTCGGCGGGGATGATCTGGCTGCTGACCATCTCGCGCTTGAAGTCGAGAGCCTCGCGCAGCCGGCGGTTTTCCCAGGCGGCCTCGCGGAAACGCATATTTTCGAGCGCGAGTTCCACGTTCTGCGCGGTCACAAAACGGTTTTTTGCCGCCGTGGACGCGTAGCGGGTGATGGGGGAAAAAACCCACTGCCCGACCGCCCCCAGCGCCAGCTGCATGCGGGCGGCGACCTCGCCCTTCTGCGCCGGGGTGAGCCCCATCAAACTGATCGCCACCACCAGCGAAAGCCCGATGGCCAGGAAGTTCCGGTTGACCGGCACGCTCACCCGCCTAGTAGAGCACCTTCTGGTACCGCTCGAATTCCTCGAGGACCCGCGCGTTGCCGCGCACCACGGCGGACAAGGGATCCTCGCTGTCGACATAGGTGGGGAGGCTGGTGCCCTCGATCAGGCGCTCGCGCAGGCGCCGCAGTTTGCCGCCCCCGCCGCTGAGCACCATGCCGCGGTCAAGGATATCGGCCGCCAGTTCGGGCGGGGTTCGCTCGAGGGCCCGCCGCACGCCAGCAACGATCTGTTCAACCGGATCGGCAAGCGCTTCGCGGATCTCGCGGGAATTGACCATCAAGGTCTTGGGGATGGCTGCGACCAGGTCGCGGCCCCGCACCGGCGCCTCTTCCTCTGGTTCCAGGGGCATCGCCGAACCGATGACACACTTGAGTTGCTCGGCATTGCGGGGCCCGATGAGCAGGTTGTATTTCTTGCGCATCCACTCGATGATCGCGCGGTCCATCTCGTCCCCAGCGACCCGTATCGACTCGTTGGTGACAATACCCGACAACGCGATCACCGCGATTTCGGTGGTGCCTCCGCCGATATCGATGACCATGGAGCCGATCGCCTGTTCGATGGGCAACCCCATACCCAGGGCCGCGGCCATCGGCTCGCTGATCAGATACACCTCGCGGGCGCCGACCCGTTCACACGAGTTGCGCACTGCCCGGCGCTCGACCTCGGTGCTGCCCGAAGGCACCGCCACGACAATGCGGGGCCGCACAAAAAGCTTATTCTTTTGAACCTTGCGGATGAAATAGCGGATCATCTCCTCGGTGACCTCGAAATCGGCGATCACCCCATCCTTGAGCGGTCGGATGGTCTCGATCTCGGAGTTCTCCCTGCCCATCATCTCCTTGGCCTCGGCCCCCACGGCAATGACCTTTTTGGTCATCTTATGCCTCGCGACGATGGAGGGTTGGTTGAGCACGATGCCCTCCCCTTTCACATAGACCAAGGTGTTGGCCGTGCCGAGGTCGATACCGATATCATTCGAAAAGAAACGAGAAAAAACCCCCATGATCTACTCCGTTTTAGGGACTGTCTGGTCCGGATTGCAGGCGCGTTAACGTTTTCGCTTGTCCTGTTCTTTGCTCATCCATGTCCGCACCAAACTGGCCGCATCCTGCCCACGGGCAGCGATTAGTTGTTGCACCCGGGTCAACTGCTCCCGAACGGCCTGTTCCCTTTTGGGTTTCGGTGTCCCTTTTTGCGTCATGGCACCCTAATATGATTTGGGCGGACTGTTTCCTAAGATAATGATTGTAAATAGCGTTTGCCAAATTCTTCCGCCGCTTTATATTATAAATTTCCAAAAAGCAGGTTATTGAGGGAGGTTTTTCTCATTTATGAGCCGGGTAGCCCGATCGGTTTTGCGCAAGATAGGATTTGATCCGAACCTCGATGACGAGCGCCGGCAGCAGGTGGAGCGGGAGGCCCAGGAAAAGGCGGCAGTCCCCACTCCCGGCCCCGACCCCAAGACGGCCGGCAGTATGGAGGCCGTGCCCGACGAACTCCTCAGCGAATCGGAGAAACGCCACGAGAAATACCGGCGGCAACAGGCCATGGCTGGCCGTTTCACCCCCGCCGCCGAGCGCCTGCCAATCATGAGTGCCGAGGAGCGGAAAACTCGCGACAAAGACCGCCCAAAGTGGACCCAGACCAACTTCGAGGGCCCGATTGAAAAACTGATCGAGAAATACAAAGACCTCGAAGAGGTTCGCAAGCACCTCACCCTTGGTCAGTCGATGAAGTACGAGTTCACTGCGGACGGCAAGGTACTCGACAAAAACGGCAAGATCCTCTTCGACGGTGAAAAGCTGGTCTGATCCACCACCCCGCCTGCCGGGCTCTCTTCTGCCTGACCCGGCTCGCCAACTTCTCCTCCGCCTTTCCTCCTACTTACCTATGCACCGTGTTTTGATCGTCGCCAGCACCTTGGCATGGTATGCCTGTGGTTCAGAACCGCAGCCCCCTGCGAGCCACCTTGGTGAAGGGGACCGGCTCTTGGCCGCAGGGGATACCGCCGGTGCCCAGACGGCCTATCGCCTGGCTCTGGGCCAGGACTCCCTCAACGCCGATCTGCTCGCCCGAATGGGCCGGATCTACGCCAGTCAAGGAAAGTTCCAGCCGGCCGATATCTATCTGCGCCGGGCCGCTGATCTCACCTACCAACGCGGTGTGGTCGCCATGCAGGAGCGCGACCCCGCCCGGGCCCGGGCGGCGTTCGAACACACCCTGGAGATCATCTCCGCCCATCCACTGGCCCTCCTCCGCCTGGGAGACCTGGCGCAGGACGCTGGCGAGGACGGTCAGGCCCTGGCCTGCTTCGAAAAGGCCATTGCCGCCAACCCCGAATACCCGGAAGGATACGTCAAGGCCGGGAAACTCTATCTGCGCCAGCGGCGTCTGCCCGATGCCCAGCGTGCCTTCGATCGTTGTATCGAACTGAACATCAATGCTGTCGAGGCCTATCTGGGCCTGGGCGAGCTTTATGTGTTGCAGGGGAACCCGAATTCCGCTGCGGAGCAATACCGAAAGGTGCTGCTCATCGATCCCCACTCACCGGTGGCCACGGCCGCGCTGGCGCGCCTGGGTTCCCACCCTAGCCCCACCCGAGGGTTATGATGAAACGCTGCTTTCCCTGGCTGGTCCTGGCATTGGCATTGTTCGGCTGCGGCAAGAAACCCGAGGACCAGGCACCCGTGAGGGTAGCCACCCCTTACGGCAGCCCGCAGGAGGTCGCCGCGTATGTGCAGGCGGTCGATCCCCTGGTGATGCAGCTCAACACCCTGCATCAGGACCTTTACCAACAGGTCGGGACTTCGGGTAAAGCCACTGGCGCGAACCTGGCCGCCGCGATGGAACTGGGACGGCCCAAACTAGCCCAGGTGCTGGCTGATCTCGACCGGCTGACGCCACCGCCCTTGTTGGTGCCCTTCCACCAGCAGGTTAAAAAGGTGGTTCAGCTCCGCCTCGATGCCTACACCCAGACCCTCGAGGGGTGGAAGATCGAAAAAGACAAGGGCACAGATTTCGAGAGCCGTTACAACCGCGGCGAGGCGCTCTTGGCCGAGGCCCAGCAACTCGGCGGGCAATTGGGCGCCGAACGCGGCCGCATCCAGGAGGCCCTGGCCGCGACCCAGGCACCGGCACCCCCTTCGCGCTAAGATCTTTTGCGTCGGGCCCTGTGGTGTTGGCTGCTGGCGGGCCTTTGCGGCTGCGGCGCCGACTACTACCTGCACCTGGCGCGCGGCCAAGCAGGTATTGCCTGGCACTCAAGGCCGGTAGGCGAGATCCTGGCGGCCACCACCACCCCGGCCGCCACTGCCGAGCGTCTGCAACTCTTCCCGCAACTGCGCGACTTTGCCGCCCACCGTCTGGGCCTGCACACAGGTGACAGTTATACCCGTTTTTTCGATACCGGCGGCGAACCGGTGTCGTGGAACGTGAGCGCCTCCCCCCCCGAACGTTTCGCTCCTTATCTCTGGCATTTCCCCATTGTCGGCGACCTGCCGTACAAGGGCTTTTTCAGCCGCGAACGCGCGGTCCGCGAGCGCGACCGATTGCTGGCAGAAGGCTTTGATGTGGTCATGGGTCCGGTCTCGGCGTACAGCACCCTGGGCTACTTCGCCGATCCGGTGCTCAGCACGATGCTGGAGGAGGAGGAAGACGGGCTGGCTGAACTTGTCCTGCACGAACTCACCCACGCGACGATCTATCCGCCGGGTCAGGCGGACTACAGTGAAAGTGCGGCGACCTTCGTGGGACAAGCCGGAGCACTGCTCTTCCTGGCGGAAAAATACGGGGCCGAGTCCACCCAGGTCCGGGACGCCCACCTGCGCCAGGAAGACGCCCGCCGTTTCAGCGCCTTCGTCAAGGAGGTGGCCGATTCCCTGGACAGCCTCTACGCCCAGGCCCTGCCGCGCGACGAGGTGCTCGCCCAACGGCAAGGGGTATTTGCGCGCGCCAAGGATCGGTTCCTTACCCGGCGCAGCGAATACGCGGTGAGCAATTACGACGGTTTCCTCAAGTGGGAAGTCAACAATGCCCGGCTCTTATCCTATCGCCGTTACCACCGCGGCCTGGATCTCTTTGCGCAGCTCTGGGCGGCAAATGAAGGCAACCCCCAACGAGCCATTGCCCGTTTCAGGGAGTGCGGTGCTGCCCCGGATCCGTGGCAGTGCCTGGGCCAACCGCCCGAGTGACCGGGAGCAGGCGTTGCACTCGGGCCAACTCGGCGTTGCCCGGGTTGGCAGCTAGGGCGTGTTCCACCACCTCAACGGCCCTGGCACGCTCCCCCTGGCGGAGAAGTATCGCGCAGAACCCCTCCACACCCGCAGCATGCCCTGGGTCTTGGGTCAGCAGAGCAAGGAAGGCGGGGATCGCCGCGGAGTCCCCCTCAAGTTCCCGTGTCAATACCGCGACTGCATATAGGGCTTTGGTGAACCCGGGCCGAATCTGCACTGCCTGCCGGTACTCAGCCAGGGCCTCGGACGGCCTGTCCAGGCTGAGCAAAGCCGCCCCCCGATTAAAATGTGCCTCGGCGTAGCGGGGGAAGATGGCCAGCGCCGTGGTATAGACCGCCAGAGCGCCCGCTGCGTCCCCGCTTTCCTGGAGCGCCCTGCCCAGGCCGTAGTGGCTGCGGGCGCTGGCGGGCGTTACCTCGACGGCCCGACGGAATAGGTGGAGGTCGTCCTGCCAATCCCCGCAGCGCTGCCAAACCAATGGCGCGGCCACCAGTACCCATCCCCCGATCAGCACCGCGGTCTTGCGGGTGTCGAGTTGCTCGGCGGCCCACCCTACCCCGAGGCTGAAAGCCAGGGCCGGCAGGTAAAGGAGTCGCTCGGCAAAGAGGGTGCCGCCGGCCAACAAGAGGTTCGCCACCAGGACCAGCGCGCTGCCGCCGACCAGCACCCACAGGGCCAGGTCGGGCTGGCGGCGAAGCGCCCGCCAGAGGAGGAAACCCAGGCTCAAGACCAGGCCGAGTGCCCCCAGCACCTCGGCGTCGGGCGCGGCTGCCACCGGCAACTGGTTGAAGGAGTAATCGGCCGAGAGCGGCCAGGGGAACACCAACAGCTTCAGGTAGTGGACCAGCAGCCCCGGACTGTTGAGCATCCGCACCGGCGCCGAGACATAGGCCAGGGGGTTGTCGAGGAACCCGATATCCCCTGGTTGGAGCTGGCCCAAAACCAATAGCTTGATACCAAGGCTCAGGCCGGCCGCAGCCAGGGCACCGATCCACGCCGCTAGTTTTGATGGCTGGAAGCAGAGCGCCCACACCGCCGCACCCAGAGGGAAACAGATACCGCTTTCCTTGGCCAGCGGCGCCAAGGAAAGGAGCGCCAGGGCCCCCAGATACTGTGCCGGCACCTTGGCGGCCCGCCAAGTCCACACCCCCGTCAGGCCCAGGCAGCAGGACAGCAGTTCGGCTCTGCCCACCACCCCGGCTACGGCTTCGGTGAGGGCGGGGTGCAGGCCGAAACAAAGGCCGGCCAGCAACGCAGCCCCGGGCGACAGGCACGCGGCGACGACCCAATAAAAGAGGGCCGTAGCCCCCAGGTGTAAAACCAGGTTCACCAGGTGGAAACTCCAGGCTCCTTCCCCGGCCAACAGGAAGTTGAGGGCGAAACTGGCAAGGGTGAGCGGTCGATAGAGGCCGGTGTGTTCACCAGTGGTACTCCAGTAATCGGAGGTGAATATCTCGCCCCATCGGGCCTGGATCACCTGGGGATTCTCCGCCACGATAGCATGGTCGTCGAAGCAGAACCCGTTGGGGATGGAGCGGGCATAAACCACTGCCACCAGGCCGAGTGCTACGATGAGGGTATAAGGGCGGTTCGCGATGCTGATCATCCCGTTCTAGGTCCTTTCCATTGCCAAAGCAATGCCATAGCGGCGCTCCCGGCAACTGGAACCCGCCGGGATACGCCCGGGTGGATTGGGCCCTGGGTTTCCTTGACGCGGAGCTACCGCCACGCCATACTTGAGCCCATGTCCCGTACCCCTGCCTGCTGCCGCCCCACTGCCCCCCTGCTGATCGTGCTGCTGCTGTCTCTTCCCCTGGGCACCTGGCAGTGTGCCGCCCGCCTGAAGGCCGCTGCAGCCGGCGCCTTGATGGGGGATATGGTCGCTGCCATCGACCAGCAGGACGACATCGACCTGGTGGCCCAGGCGGCGCCGGGATACCTGCTGCTGCTCGAAGGGTTGCGCCAGGGGGACCCCCACAACCGCCGGCTGCTGGAAAGCCTGGCTCAGGGGTATGCCTCGTACGCCACGCTGGTGGAGATCGACGACCCCGCGCGGGCCGGCCAACTCTTTCGCCGCGCCAAGGACTGCGGGCTCCTGGCGCTGCACCAGCGCCCTCGCCTAGCCCCCTTGCTCGCCGCGCCCTTCGGCGAGTTTTCGCGGATCCGCACCGTGCTCCAACCGCAGGACCTGGCGCCGGTCTTCTGGACCGCGCTCAGCTGGGGAGCGTGGATCAGCACCCACGCCGATTCGATGGCGGCGCTGGCCGAACTGCCCAAGGTCATCCTGCTCATGGAATGGGTGGTGGCGCAGGATGAGGGTTATCTCCATGCCAGTCCCCACGTATTTCTCGGGGTCTATCACGCGGCCATCCCCGCCGCCTTGGGCGGCAGACCCGACCTGGCGCTCTACCACTTCGACCGCGCCTTGGCCCTCACGCAGGGAAAGGCGCTGATGGTGCCGGTGCAGAAAGCGCGCTATTACGCCCGGCAGGTCTTCGACCGCCAGCTCTACACCGATCTGCTGCAACAAGCCCTGGATCAGCCCGCTGATTCGGACCCCGACCTCACCCTGCAGAATATGGCCGCCCGCCGGCTGGCGCGGCGCCTGCTCGAGGAGACCGATGCGTTTTTCTGAGCCGATGGCCCTGCTGCTCTGGTGCCTGGCCTTGCTCGTGCCGGGCCCGACCCTAGCGGAACCCAGGCTGATCAAACTGGCGACCCTGGCCCCCGAGAACAACAACTGGCTCAAGGCCCTGCGCGCCTTCGACGCCGATCTGCGGCAGCTCAGCGACCAGGCCCTGGGGCTCAAGATCTACCCCGGCGGCGTGCAGGGCGACGAGGAGGTGATGCTGCGCAAGTTGCGCGTGGGCCAACTGCATGCGGTGGCCTTTGGTGGCCTGGGGGTCAGCCAGACCTGCCCCGACGTTGGAGCCCTCGAGATCCCCTTCACCTTCAGGAGTTACGACGAAGTCGACTGGGTGCTGGAGCAGGCCCTGCCCTTCTACCAACGCGCCTACGAGCAACAGGGACTGGTGCTCCTCGGGTGGCTGGACGTTGGTTTTATCCACATCCTCTCGCAACAGCCCATCCGCAGCGCGGCGGATGCGCGGGGCCTGAAGGTCTGGCGCCTCGAGGGGGAGCCCATCACCCGGGTGCTTTTTGGGCGGGCGGGCATGACCTCGGTGCCCCTTTCCATCCCCGACGTACTCATGGGCCTGCAGACCAACCTGATCGATGTGGTCTACGCCTCGCCCTCGGCGGCGATCGCCCTGCAGTGGTTCACCCGCGTCCGTTACCTCACCGCCCTGCCCATCAACTACACCCCCGGCGCCCTGCTGGTTGACCAACGCACCTTCGCCAGCCTGCCCGCCGACCAGCAAAACCTCCTGCGCCAGCTCGCCGAGAAACACCTGCGCCAGCAGCGCGCCCAGAACCGCAAGGAAAACGGCGAAGCCCTGAAGGTGCTCGAAGGTGCGGGCATCACCATCGTCACCCCGGCCACTGGGGAGATCGAGGGGTTTGGGCAACTGGTGCAGGAATCCCTGCCCGATCTGGTGGGCAAGGCCTTTTCGCAGGAGGCGTACGACCTGGTACACGCACTGCTGGCCGCATACCCTCAGCCTCCTGCCGCCAGGCCCTGATGTTGGCCGCCTGCCAGCAGTGCTGGCACCGTTTCGAGGACGGCCTGCTGGTGGCGCTCATGGCGGCGATGGTGCTGGTATCCTTGGCGCAGATCGCTCTGCGCAATCTTTTTGCCTACTCCCTGTCCTGGGCTGAACCCCTGGTGCAGATGCTGCTGCTGTGGATGGCGATGGTCGGCGCCCTGGTGGCCACCCGCCAGCGCCGCCATCTCCATATCGACCTGGCGCTGCGCCTGGCGCCCGCACCCTGGCACCCGGGCTTGCGTGCGGTTGCGGCCGCGGTTTCGTGCCTGGTGTGCGGCATCCTGACCTGGGTGGCGGTGCGTTTCGTCCAGAGCGAGGCCCAGGCCGGCACCCTAGGCGTCTTTTCGGTGCCGGCCTGGCAGCTGCAATTGGTGTTTCCCTTCACCTTCGGGGTGATGTGCCTGCGTTTTGCCGCCCGGGCCTTGGGTGAGGCGAGGCCCGGAGCAGGGGGGAACACTGTATGAGCGCCCTGCTCGGCGCGTTCCTGGCCCTGGCCGGGGTGCCCCTCTTCGTGCTGATTGCCGCTCTCGCCCTGCTGGGGTTCTACCAGGGCGGCATCGACCTCCAGGTGGTTTTCATCGAGATGTACCGTCTGGCCGGCACCCCGGCACTGACGGCCATCCCCCTTTTCGCCTTCACCGGATTCCTGCTGGCCGAGAGCCAGGCGCCCCACCGCCTGGTGCGTTTCTCGCAGGTGCTGCTGGGATGGTTGCCCGGTGGCCTGGCCGTCATGGCCCTGGTGGTCTGTTCCCTGCTCACGGCCCTGACCGGCGCCTCGGGTATGACCATCGTCGCCCTGGGCGGCCTGTTGTACCCCGCCCTGCAAAACCAGCGCTACCCCGAAGGGTTCAATCTCGGGCTGCTGACCACCTGCGGCAGTTTGGGCCTGCTTTTCCCGCCCAGCCTGCCCCTGATCGTCTACGCCATCATCTCCCAGACCCCTATCGACCAGCTCTTCCGCGCCGGCCTGCTCCCCGGCGCGCTGCTGGTTGTGGTGCTGGCCGGGTACTGCCTCGTGGTCGGCCGCCGGCAGCATGTGCCGAGGGCCCGCCCCGCCTGGCGGGAGGTCGCCGAGGTGTGCCGCGCCTGCACGCTGGAACTGATCCTGCCTCTGGTGCTTTTCGCCGGCATCTACAGCGGCACCATCGCCCCCGGCGAGGCCGCCGCGCTGGCGGTGGGTTATGTCCTGGTGATCGAGGTGGTCGTGTACCGCGAGGTGTCCCTGCGCCGCTTGCCGGCCATCGTGCGCGACACCCTGGTGCTGGTCGGGGCGATACTCGTCGTGCTGGCCGCCGCGCTGGCCTATACGAACTACCTGGTGGACGCCGAGGTGCCTTCGCGGCTGTTGGCCTTCATCCAGGCCCACGTCCACAGCCGCCTGGTGTTCCTGCTCCTGCTCAACGCCTTCCTGCTGGTGGTTGGCTGTATGCTCGATATCTTCTCGGCCCTCGTGGTGGTGGTGCCGCTGATCCTGCCCGTGGCTGAGGCCTTTGGCATCCATCCCGTACACCTGGGCATCCTCTTCCTCACCAACCTCGAAATCGGTTACTCCACTCCGCCAGTAGGCCTCAACCTCTTTATCGCCAGCCTGCGTTTCGACCGGCCGATCACCGCGCTGGCCCGGGCCTCCCTGCCCTTTGTGCTGCTCCTGCTCCTCTGCCTGGCCTTGATCACCTACCTGCCCTGGTTGTGCCTGGCGTGGTTGTAGGCGTTGCTTCAGTGGTGCGCTGGTTTTTTCGTTCTATAAGTTGACATATTTATTGTTATGCGTATTTTAATCGGCTCAACGCACTCAATACGCCCTCCCCCGCCCGCTCCAGGTGACCATCGAGGGCGAAGCACAGGGTCTCCACCTGCACCCCGCCCACCCTGATCCGGCGCCGGGCGGTGAGGGTCGAGGGGTATACCAGGAAGGCCTGCGCCGTGCCCAGGCGCACCGCGTAGGCCACCACCTGCTGCAGGTCTTCGCTGGTCACCTCATTGGCAGCCTTGTACTTGGTGTCGATGACCGCCAGCACCGGCCCCCGCTGCCCGGCGCGCAGAACCAGGTCGATGCGGAAGGCCAAGCCTTCACTGCCCTCCAGAGGGGCGCGGTACTGGGCGTCGAGGTGTAAGGAAGCGGGCAGGTGCCGGGCCAGCCAGTGGGCGGCAAAACGCTCGAAGAGGGTCGGCAGATACACCGCAAAGGGCACCATGGGGTAGTCGCCGGCACCGAGGGCCGGGCCGCGGTGCTCGAGGAAAAAACGGCAGAGGCCGTGCAGCAGGGCATAATCGCGGTTGAGCCGGTGGTAGAAGCGCCCCACACATTCCTCGGGGCGCACCCGCCGGACCAGCACGCCCCCACCGGCCAGCAGGCGATGGGCCCGCTGGATCTGGCGCTGCACCCGGGGATCGGCAAAGGCCACGGAGCGAAGATGCTGGAGGGTACCGGCGAGGATCTGGTTATCGGCGGTGTCGGCACGGTGCTCCTGGAAGGCGCAGCGCAGGGCGGAGGGCCGCCGCCCCGGGGGGAAAAGCACCCGCCCCCGCACCCAAGCCACCTCTTCCTGTTGTTCGCGGTATTCGCGGTACAGGCCCTGATGGAAGCGCGCCTCGACACGGCGGGCCAACAGGGAGGCCAGCGCCGCAAACACCTGCGGCAGACTGCTGGTGGCGCCGGTGCCGGGCAGGAACGCCAACCCCTCCAGCCCATAGGCCTGCTCGACCATGGCGAAGAGATTGGCCAGCGGGATCTTTGGCCGAAGCTCGATGGTGAGTCCGTCGAGGTCCAACTGGCCGGCCCAGCCGCGCGAACGCAGCAGATAGTGCCGGGGATGGAGGGGATTGGGAAACACCACCTCGAGCAGGTGGTGGTACTGCTGGTGCAGCCGCAGGGCAGCCGCCTCACCCAACAGGTGGGCGTCCACCCGGCAGACTTGGTCCTCCCCGACCTCGAGGTAGACCAACGCTCAGGCCCAGGCCGAGAGTGGGCCTTTGGCCAGGAACTGCCAACGGCTGACAGCCAGGGACTCGGGCTGGTCGAAGAAGACCTCCTCGAGGTATGGCTCGACCTCGCCCTGCCAGATCTGGCCCATCACCTGACGCAGCGCCGGGCCGTCCTGCAGGAAAAAGGAACACCCCAGTTCCCGGTCGGGGTCGCCGATGCGCTGGTTGATCTGCTCCAGCACCTCGATCAACCCCTCGGCAGGCAGGCCGTGGCCTTCGAGGTGCCGGCGCAAGAGGCCGTAGTCGGGTTGCAGGCGGATGAAGGCAAAGCGCCGGCGCAGCGCCTGATCGACCAGGGCGATGGAACGGTCGGCGCTGTTCATGGTGCCGATCAGATACACATTTTCCGGGATGGTGAAGGGGGCCCCCCCGCCGGCCAGGCCAATGGCCCGGTCGCGGTACTCGAGCAGGTACATCACCTCCCCCAGAACCCGCGGCAGATCGGCGCGGTTGATCTCGTCGATGACCAGGGCGCAAGGATGGGGATGGTGCAAGGTGGCCCGGCGGCAGAAGTCGAGGAAACGACCGGGCACCAGTTCGAAGCCCCCTTCGATAACCGGGCGCAGTCCCTGGATGAAGTCCTCGTAGGCAAAGGCGGGATGGAACTGCACCAGGTCCCAGAACCCGGCGGCCCCCGCCATCCGGCCGGCCAGATAGCGGGCCAGAAAGGTCTTGCCCGTGCCGGGCGGGCCGCAGAGGATCAGCTGCCGCTTGCGCCGCAGGCGTTCCTCCCATTCGCGCAACAAGGTCGGCGTGTACCCTGACCCTTGGGCGAACTCCTCCACCTGGACCTCGGGAGCCGAAGGCCGGGGTGGCGCCAGCCCGCCGGCGCTGTGCCGCTCCACCACCACCAGGAGATCGTCCACCCGCCGGCTGAACTCCGCCTCCGGGAGTACCGCCCGCACCTGGGAAAGGCGGAAGGGCTTCACCTTGGCCTGGGGCAGACCCGCCTTGGGCAGCTTGAGCGCCTGCGGGGTGCTGGTGTGGAGACGCAGCACATTCAGCCACAGGTTGTCCTGCCGCAGATGCCGGCGCCAGCGCTCCACGGCCCCGGCCCGCCAGGGGCTCACCTCGGCGAGCAACTCACTCACCCAGGGCTGGTTCGGCAACTCGACATGGCCGGCGGGAACGGCCAGGAGCCGGACCAGGCCCTCTGGCGCCGTGGCCAGCATCGACGCGGCCGCTCCGGCGTCGCGGAAATCCGCCGCCTGCAACCGGGCCTTGCCGCCGCCATAATAAGGGGAAAGGGCGGAGGCACAGAGCGGGACCGGCTGGTTCAGACGCCTGGCCCGCAGGAGCACCAGGCAGGCACCCGAAGCCAGCGCCTCCAGTTCGGGCGCCGGGCGGCGCACCACCGTGGCGTAGGGCCCGGACAGCGGCCGTTCGAGGTGCAATTTCACCGGGCGGATCAGGGAGAGTCGTTGTACATTTTCCAACACGGCACCAGCCCTTGCGAGTAGGGGGCAAATTACGCAAACTTCCACCTCCCCTCAACCAGGCCCGCTCATGTATTGTCTGCTTTTCCTGTTGCTCGTTCTGCCCTGCGCCTCAGGCGCCGAGGAACCCGGATTCGAGACCTGGCTGGACGGCCTGCGCCGGGAAGCCGAGACCCAGGGGGTATCGCCCCGGACCCTCGACCAGGCCCTGACAGGCTTGCACCCCAACCCTAGACTGCTGGTCCTGGAGGAGAGCCAACCCGAGCGCACCATAACTCTGGCCTCCTACCTGCGGCAGGTGGTGCCGGCCAGCCGGGTGAAGGCGGCGCGGAAACGCCTGGCGGCCAACCGGGGCCTGCTGGAGGAGATCGGCGCCCAGTACGGGGTTCAGCCCCAGTTCATCGTCGCCCTCTGGGCCATCGAGAGCGACTTTGGCCGCAACATGGGCAAATCCCCCGTTGTTGCCTCCCTGGCCACCCTCGCCCACGGCGCCAAACGCCCGCACCGGCGCGACCTGTTCCGCACCGAGTTGCTCGCCGCGCTGCACATCCTCGATCAGCAGGCCATTCCGGCCGACCAGCTAGTAGGTTCCTGGGCAGGAGCCATGGGCCAGTGCCAGTTCATGCCCACCAACTACCTGAGCCTAGCCGTCGACTACAACCAGGACCAGCGCCGAGACATCTGGCACACCGCGCCGGACGTCTTTGCCTCCATTGCCCACTTTCTCGCCGAAAAGGGCTGGGCGGTCGACCAGACCTGGGGCCGGGAGGTCAAACTGCCCCGCGGTTTCGCCCCTGAATTGGTGGGCCTTGAGGTGCAGAAGCCCCTGGCTGCGTGGCAGGAGTTGGGGGTGCGCCGCGCCGACGGCGGCGACCTGCCGGCCCGTGAACTACAGGCCTCCCTGGTGCAGCCGGACCAGGGCCGCACCTTCCTGGTCTACGGCAACTTCCGCGTGCTCCGGGAGTGGAACCGATCCAGCTATTTCGGCCTGGCCGTCAGCCAGTTGGCCGACCGCCTGGCCCAGTGAGGGCATCCTGGGCCGCCCTTTCGGCGCGCCGCCAGGCCGGGGCACTCCTGGGACTGGTGGGCCTGGCCGCGGGTTGGCTCGGTGGGGCGCCCGCCCTGGGCCTGGCGGTCTTCGCCATCTGCTGGTGGACCGCCGAGCCGGTGCCGGTGGACTACAGCTCCCTGCTGATCCTCCTGCTGATCCCCGCCGGTGGCCTGCTCACCGTCTCACAAGCTGTTGCGCCCGTCGCCGGCAGCGCGGTCTG
>JADZBP010000293.1 GCA_020852055.1 Candidatus Latescibacterota bacterium | reverse complement strand
TCCGCGAACTGCTCGAGCGGGGCGGCCCCCAGTACGTGCGCCCCGACGTGGCCCTGGCCGGCGGCCTTTCCCACTGCAAAAAGATCGCCGCCATCGCCGAGTCGTACCACTGCGCCGTGGTCTCCCACAATTTCCTCGGCCCCCTGACCACCTGCGCCTCGCTGCACCTCGACGCCAGCATCCCCAATTTTGTCACCCAGGAATACACCAAGGGCGACGAGGGCGCACACAACGCGGTCTATAAACTGGCGTATCAACGCGAGGGCGGGTACATCCCCATCCCGCAGGTCCCTGGCCTGGGGGTGGAACTCGACGACGCCCTGATCGCGCAGACCCCCTTCAAGTCGCTCAACAGCGCCCAGACCCCCCTGCGCGCCGACGGCTCGGTGGCGTACGCGGTCTGAGCGCGCCCTGCTGCTAGACCCCATCCAGGGGCGGAGGCCCGATCAGGTCTCCGCCCCTTGCGTTTTTCAATCCCCCCCGCTTCCGCAGCTTGCAGGAAACCAGCCTCGGCCACACTCTCCCGAAGCCGCACCATCCCCTACCTCCGTCAAAAAAGCCATTCCCACTGCGCTCCCATCCTGGCCCCGCTTTTGCATTTCCGCTCAGCACGATGCTCGAGCCAATGCTCCGTTCGTGGCCGGAAAGGAGGTCTGACATGCACACCCTCACCAGGGACACTGCCACCAACCAGTGCACCGAGTTATTGGGCCTCGCCAGAGCCTGCATTGCCCGCAAAGAGTACCAACGCGCCGGCACCCATGTCAGGGAAGCCCTAGCCCTCGACCCTTCCCGACCCGAAACCCTCAATCTGCAGGGGGCGGTCCTCGAATTGAACCGCGACTGGAAGAATGCCCGCAGGTACTACCGGGCGGCCCTGGCCTTTGACCCGGCATACCAACCCGCACAGATCAACCTTTCCCGCACCCTGCCCTGGTGTCTGCGGGCAGAGGTCCGGTTGGGATGAGACGATGGTAGCGACTCGCACCCAACGGCCCCGCAATGTCGATGCGGGGCGTGCTGCAGCGATCCTCTATGGCGACTGGGGCACCAGCAAGGCGTACGTCATCGGCCTGGCATTCGCCGTCGGCGGCTACAGCTCATTCTGGCTCATCGCGCCGATGTGCCTGCTCACCGCACTGGTGGGCCTCAATTACATCGTCATCTGCAGGCACTATCCCGATGGGGGCGGGGTGTACGCCAGCGTACGCCACCGTTCGGAGATCATCTCCATCGTCGGCGCTTTTCTGCTCATCGCCGATTACATCGTGACCGCAGCCATCAGCGCGCTCTCCGCCTTTCAGTATCTGGGGGTCGCCCATCCAGAGGTGTTTGCCGGGGCGGCCATCGCCGTGATCGGGGCGGCCAACTACTTCGGGCCCAAACACACCGGGGGCCTGGCGTTGCTGATCTCCCTGCCGACCGTGGTCGTGGTGGTGGTGCTGGGCGTTTTCTGCGTGCCCCATCTGGGCGAGGCCGTGTTTTCCCTTCAACCCCTGCACGGCGGCTTCCTCGACAACTGGAACGGTTTCGTCGGGATCGTACTTGCGCTCTCTGGTGTGGAGGCCATCGCCAATGCCACCGGGGTGATGAAACTCAACCCGGACAGCAAGGCCACCCGACCATCTGTTTCCCGCACTTCGACCCCCGCCATCGTAGCGGTGATGCTGGAGGTCTGCGTCTTCACCGCACTGTTCGGGCTGGCGATGCATGCCCTCGGCGGGTTGCAGATCAGCAACGGCGACGTCAACGCACCGGGGCGGGAAGGGGTGCGCGACTACCTGCTGCGCTACCTGGCGGAGGTGTTCATCGGTGGCTCGCTGGGTCCCCTGGCCGGCCAGCTTGCGGGTTGGGCGGTGAGTGTTGTTTTTGGGCTGCTCTTGCTGTCGGCCGTCAATACCGCCATCGTCGATTTGATCGCGATCCAGTTCCTGATGTCGCGCGACGGCGAGGTGCCACAGTCCTTTCAGCGCCTGAACGGCTTCGGCGTGCCGACCCTCGGTATGGTTTTGGCCACGATCGTGCCGCTATCCCTCGTCCTCCTGGTCAAGGACATGGCCGGCCTGGCCAACCTGTACGCCGTTGGCGTCGTGGGCGCGATTGCGACCAATCTGGGCGCGACCTCGACCGACCAGAAGCTGCCCCTCACCAGCAGGGAGCGGACCCTGATGTTCTGTACCTTTCTGGTGATGCTCGCCATCGAGATCTCCCTGCTCTTCGACAAACCAGATGCCCGCGCGTTTGCCTTCACCGTGCTCGCCGTGGGCCTCATTCTACGGGGCCTGGCCAGCGAGCGGGCGCAGAAGAAAGCGCGGACCCAGCTTGCCGACGCGGCGGCGGCCGAACCTTCGCCGGTACCGGCCCGACTCGCCGCCCCCCACGCGGGCACCCCGGAACTGCCATCCTGCCAGCCACTCCTGTGTGCCGTGCGCGGCGTGGGCCGCACCCTCGATTTTGCCATCGATGAAGCCAGGGAAAGTGGCAGGCCGCTGCACCTGCTTTTTGTGCGCGAACAGCAGGTGTTGGCCGAAGGTGACCAAAGTCGGCGATGGCAGGACGATGCCGAGGCGTGTGAAATCTTCCGCTACGCCAAAAGAACTCTGGGCAACCTCCCACTTACTCCCTGTTATGCGGTCAGCGATTCCCCGGCAAAAACTATCGTCGATGTCGCCGCCACCCTCGGCGCCTCCCACCTGATCCTCGGGGTGCCGCGCCGCAGCGCCCTGCTGACCTTCCTCCGCGGCAATATCATCCGCCAGGTATGCAAGACCTTGCCCGAGGAGATCCACCTGCTCGTTTATGCCTGACAGGAGGTCTGGCCTGGGGCGCGGGGCAGAGAAAAACGCGTATTTTATGCATTGAGGAACCCACCCGGCAGCCAGGAAAGACCCTATGGACGGAGCAGCGCCCCCGCTGAAGATCCTCATCGCCGACGACGAGACCAGCATCCGCAAGACCCTCGCGATCTGCCTCGAAACCGAGGGCTATGCGGTGACGGCCGTCAGCAACTACGAGGACGCCCTGGCCGAAAACGCCCGGCGGGCCTTCGACCTGGCCTTCGTCGATCTGCGCCTGGGCGAGGCCAATGGCCTGGATCTGATCCCCGCACTCCTGGCCGAGGCCCCGTGGATCAAGATCATCGTCATCACCGCCTACGCCTCGGTCGATACCGCGGTGGAGGCCATGCGCCGGGGCGCCGCCGACTACATCCCCAAACCCTTCACCCCGCCCCAGGTGCGCCTGGCCGCCGCCAAGGCGGCCCGCCTGCGCGAACTCGAGCAACACGTGGAGACCCTGCAGCACACCGTGGCCCAGTTCGACGCCGACCTGGACCTGGGCAGCGCCAACCCACTCATGCAACGGGCCTTCGAACTGGCCAGGCAGATCGCCCCCACCGAGGCCATCGCGCTCCTGCGCGGCGAAAGCGGCACCGGCAAGAGTGTGCTGGCCCGCGCCATCCACACCTGGAGCCGACGCGCCGCCAAACCCCTGGCGGTCGTATCCTGCCCTACCCTCACCCCCGAGTTGCTCGAGAGTGAACTCTTCGGCCACATCAAGGGGGCGTTCACCGGCGCAGTGCAGGATCAGCCGGGACGCATCGCCGCCTGCGAAGGCGGCACCCTCTTCCTCGACGAGATCGGCGACCTGCCCCTGGCCATCCAGCCCAAGCTGCTGCGTTTCCTCCAGGATCGCGAATACGAAAGGGTCGGCGACCACCGAACCCGCCGGGCCGATGTGCGCATCCTGGTGGCCACCAACATGGATCTGGAGCTGGCGGTGGCCGAACGGCGTTTCCGCGAGGATCTCTACCACCGCCTCAACGTCATCCCCATCAACATCCCCCCCCTGCGCGCCCGCCCCGAGGACATCGAGAAACTGGCCGAAGGCATGCTGGCCTCTTTTGCCCGCGCCAACCACCGCCTCTTTCGCGGCTTCACCCCGCCGGCCCTCGCCGCGCTGCGGGCCTATACCTGGCCGGGCAACGTGCGGGAACTGCGCAATGTGATCGAACGCGCCACCATTCTGGGCCGCCAGGACCAGATCGACGTGCTCGACCTGCCCGACCATCTGAACGGCGCCCCGGCCGATCCGAAATTGGGCGACCACTGTCCGCTGGCCAAGATCGAGGAATTGCATATCCGGCGGGTGCTGGCCTCGACCAGATCCCTGCAGGAAGCCGCCGCGGTGCTGGGCATCGACCAGGCCACCCTCTGGCGGCGGCGCAAACAGTACGGGATCTGAGCGTCGCCTTCGTGAATTCTGCAAGGTACGGGATGGCTTGTTGTTGCATCCTGCAATCCCTCTGACCCTGTTCCGGACTCCCCCTGCTCGGCAGCCCCCACTGGCACAGGATGTGCATTGCCTTTTTCAAGGATTGCCGCCATGAACCTACAAAAGAAGATCCTCGCCGGGTACGGCGTCGCCTTGGCCCTGGCCAGTGCGGTATTCATCTCGAGTATCCTCGACCTGCGGGAATTGGGCCGGGCCAGCGACGCCATTCTGCGCGAGAACTACCGCAGCATCGCCGCCGCCGATCACCTGACCGCCGCCCTCAACGAGCAGGAGCAGGCCTGCCTGCTGGTCCTGATGGGGGAGCGCGCTCAGGGTGAGGCCCTGTTCCGCGTGCACGGCGACCAGTTCCTCGAGTGGCTGGGGCGCGCCCGCGACAACCTCACCGTCACCGGCGAGGACCAGATCGTCCGCACTATCGAGGAGACCTATCCGGAGTACCAGCAGGCCTTCTCGCAACTGCTCGGCCTGGACCCGGACGCAGCGGCAGCGCACTATCGCCAATCCCTGGCGCCCGGCTTCGAGGCGCTGGCGCAGGCCGCAACCCAGCTGCGGCAGCTCAACGAGGAAGCGATGTACCGGGCGAGCAGGCGGGCCGACCAGATCGCCACCCGCGCCGTCTGGTCCAATCTGGGTCTGGGTGCCCTGGCCCTGCTCGCCGGCCTGGTCTTCAGTATCATCCTTTCCCGACGGCTGGTTCGCCCCCTGCGCCAACTGGTGGCCTCGGCCCAACACATCGGCGAGGGGCGGTACGAGGTGCAGGTGCCAGCCACCGGCAACGACGAGCTGGACCAGTTGGCCGCCGAGTTCAACGCCATGGCCGGCAGGCTACAGGCCTACCATCGCCTCAACGTGGACCAGCTGGTCGCCGAGCAGCAGAAAAACGAGGCCATCCTGCGCAGCATCGAGGATGGCCTGCTGGTCGTCGATCCCCAGTCCAGGGTGACCAATATCAACCGGTCCGCGCTGCGCCTCCTCCAGTTGAGCCCGGAGACGGCCGTGGGCAAACCCCTTTCCCAGGTCATCGGCGATACCCGCCTGCTTGGCTATGTGCAGGAGGCCACCGAGACCGGACAACCGCCCCCCATCTCCGAGGGCGCCGATATCCTCACCCTC
>JADZBP010000292.1 GCA_020852055.1 Candidatus Latescibacterota bacterium | reverse complement strand
GCTGGCCGCTTTGCGCTCCACAAAGGGCACGTCTGGCTGGGGCGGGCTGCCCCGGCGCAACTCCAGGCGCGCCTGCTGCACCGCGTCCCGCTCAGCCGGCGTCAGCACCCCGGCCTTCACCAGCAGTGGCAGATAGGTGCGCACCAGCTCGTCGAGGGCGCTGCGATCCTCGATCAGATAAAAGGAGGGCCGCCGCTGCGACAGGAAGAGCCCCAGCACCTGCTTGTAGGCCAGGGCCCAGGCCGCCAGGTTGGGGTCGCGGGTGTTGCTCTGATGCTGGAGGAGCAGGCGGTTGGCCTGATCGAAATCGGCCCCGTACCACACCCACAGCCCATCGCCCAGCCCGGTGACCTCGCCGTACCCAGGCGCGGCGGCCAGCGGGATGGAGTTGATATAGTCGAGGGCGATGCGGTAGCGCGCTTCGGTGGTCTGGGGCCCATCGAGGTAGGCCCGCATCGACGCCGAGGCCATCTGGTTGAACTTGTCCCGCACCGAGGAGGTCAGCCCCCCAGGGGAATGCCGGAACTTCTCGATCTGGGTGGCCAGGGTGCTGCCGCCCGGCGCCTTGTGGCTGTGGCTCACCGCGCGGACCGCCATCTGCATCACCGCATTGGTCAGCCGGTCCCACTCCACCGCCGGGTTGCGGTACGGGTAGCGCGGGTCGAGGGCCTCGCGGTTCTCGATGAAGAGCAGGGTCTTGACCACCACCGGCGGAATCTCGTCGAAACGCCCGTAGACCTTCTCAGGGAAGGCCGCCGAAAAGAGCAGCTGGTTCTCCCGATCCAGAATACGCAGGCCGGTTTTGGTCTTTTCGTGATAGATGGGGAAGATGCCCCGCTCCCCCAGCTTGAGCAGTTCGGGTGAATTGCGCGCCTGGGCGCGGATCGAGTAGTCCTTGTTGGTCGTGGTCAGCCGGTCGATGAAGTCGGGCAGGCGGGAATACCCCAGGCGCTGGTCGTAGGGGCCTGGCTGGGGAAAACGGATGGCCTCGCTAGGTCCGGGCTCCATCCAGAAGGTCAGTTTCCTGGTCATCCGGGAGAGGATCAGGGACTGGAACCTGGAGGTCTGGACTTCGTAGACCAGGAGGCCGGCAAAAAGCAGACCCCAGGTCAAGGCCACGGCAGCCCACAGATGTCTTCTGAGAAATTCCAAGATCCGGTCTTCGGGAATATTCAGGGGGGAAAGGCAGTCCTCAGGAAGGGGGAATCACCAGCACCCGGGCTCCCAGCACGGCCATGGCGTAGATCCAGTGGTTGTCGGCCGGTGCCAGGAACAGATGGATACTCCGCCGGTGCTGCACTACCGCGGGAAAATCGCGGAGCCAGAGCTGCACGCGGAGTTCCAGGCTGTCCATCCGGGTCTCGGCCGAAGGCGGGGGGGCCAGCCAGAGATCCGGCCCACCCTGCAGGGTGATACAATAGCGTTTCTGCGGGTCGTAACGGCGGGGGGCGGGGCCGCGATGGGTGCCCACGATACGCGCCAGCGAGGTATCGATCTTGGCGCTGTCGCCCTTGGCACTATCCGCACCCACTAGCGCCACCTTGGCGCTGTCGGCCAGGCTGGGAGGTGCCTCCGTCTGTTTCTCGGCCACCAGGAAAATACCTTCCACCGGCTGCTGCCCGGGCCGCTCGTAGCGCGAGAGGATCGGCGCATCGCGCATCGGCACTCCGCCCAGCTTGGCGGTGATCACCTGGCGCTCCAGATCGATCACCAGGTAGGCAGCGCTGTCGGCCAGACTTGCCGCCGCCAGCCCCTCTTCCCACTCGAGGATCTTCTTCTGCCGCTCCAGTCGCTCGTGCTCGCGCAGCAGGGTTTCATACGTGCTCTGCGGGTCGGAGGCGGCCGGCGGCGCCTTGGCGCCCTTGGCGGCGGGAGCTGCAGTATCTGGTTTTTCGGCTTTGGCCGCTTTGCCCGTCTTGACTGTTGGGCCTGCGGTATCTGGCTTTGCTACTTTAGCGGCTTTGGCGACCTTGCCGGCCCTGGTGGTATCTGCCTTTTCAGGTTTGCCGACATTCTCTGCCGCTCCTGCCAGTACCACTGCCGCAAAAAGCAATCCGAAGAGTACCACCCGCACCATTGGTCAACCAGCCTTAAAAGATGTAGACCTCGGTGCCTTTTTGCGAATTGTTGTACAGGTATTCGATGTCCGGGTCGTCGAGGCGAACACAGCCATGGCTGACATACTCCCCCAGGGTGCGCTTGTACAGCGTGCCGTGGAGCATGTACGAGTCCCCGATATCAAGGGCGTACTGTCCGAGCACCCCTTCTTCGAAACGCCTAGGGTCGTTGTAGCTGGGGATCTTTTCATTCTCTTCGACGAAGGCCCAGTCCGGTTTTTTCCATATCGGGAAATTGTCTTTCTTGACTCGGATCTGGTGTTTGCCTTTGGGGGTGTTGAACACCCAGGTTTTGCCCCCGTGCAGCCAGACGAGTTTCTTGCCGCTCCCGGTGGAGCAGATCCCCTCCCGCAACACTTCGTCGGTCTGGCGCATCAGGTAGCTGTTGGTATTGGTGTCCACGACGATGTAGGGCGCCTTGGGCTGGCGCTGGTCAAGGGCCTCCTGCAACACCGCCGTTTCCTCCCGGAGCCGGGCGATATCGGCCCGCAGCTTCTTGGTTTCCTTGTCCAGCTGGGCCTTGTCCAGTTGGCCTGCCTGGCGATCTTCCCGCGCCTGGGCCCAACTGACCGTTACGGCCGGCCAAAAATAATAGAGGACCGGCACCAGCCCCAGGCCACACAGGGTGAGGCCCGTTTTGAGCATGAATCCCGCCAGGACCTTGGCCAGGCGCAGGCCAGGGGCCAGGGGAGGTCTTTTCTTGTCAGACTCAGTCATCGGCGAAACTCCGGGGACATTGAGGCGTCTTCTCTAAAACTCCGGTCCCAGAGAGCGGTTCCTCAACAAATATAATACGGCACAGGCCCTTGCGGACCTGTGCCGTATCTTTCACTACAAGGCGTGAGCCTTGTGAACTAGCGCAGAATGAATCAAGCTTACTTCTTTTTGCCGCCCTTCCTCTTGGCCTTGGCCTCGGCGACCTTGTCCAGAATGGCCTGGACCTCAGACTGGGTCTGGGTGGCCTGGCCGGTGATGGCCTTGGCGTTGGAGGTGGCTTCGGGGAAGTTCTCAGCCTGGATGGCGTTCTTCACGTTCTGGATGTTGTTGCGCATAACTTCCAGTTCGCTCTCCAGCATCTGGATCTCTTCCTTCGAGTCCTTGCTGCGAGGGGCAGCGGCGACCTTGGCGGCAGCGGTATCGACGGCAGTCTGGGCTGCGGCCAGGGCGGCCTCAGCTTCCTTGCGCAGCTGCTCCTTGGTGTCGCGGGCTTTCTGGGCAACCTTGGGACCAGTGGTAGACACCCAGCCGAGGGTGCCCTTGGCCTGGGTGTAGTTGCGGAACAGAGCGAACTTGTTGTTCTGGGTCTCGATTTCGGTGTTGGCGGCCTTCAAGGAGTCCTGCAAGGTATTGAATTCCTTGCCAGCATACTTCGGACCCTCGGCCTTGCGGGCCTCTTCGACGGAATTCTGGGCTGCCTGCTGCTCCTGAACCGGGGGCTTTTCGCAACCGGCCAGCCAAACAGCTGCCAGAACGGCCAAGATCCCTAGGGAGGTCTTTCTCTTGAGCATAGTTTCTCCTTTCAATGGGAAGATTGAGAAAGAGCTAACTTTGCAGCTAGCCACTCAAAGGGTTGATTAAAGAAAGTGGTCGCCGTGCAGAGGGACTTCTGGAGGATCGATACGCTCATGGGTATATGAAACCACCGCTTTTAAGCCTTCCCCAAGGACGCCCTGCAAAGTCAGCCGCAAAACCTGAGCGAGGGAAATAACCCCCTGGAGCTGGAAAGTGCGCCTAATGTGAGGCACATCACGGAATTTGCCTACGAGGGTAGAAATTTAATCCTTACCAGTAAAAAGTCAAGCCCTTCAAACTGGATGATTCACCCCTCCTGTACCGAGGGTCCTGGCCACTTCACCGCCGCCGCCCTGCTCTGGGAGCGAGCAAGCCCTCCTGAGCCATCACCCCCCGCACCTCCCGCCGCAGGCGCTCGGCCTGTTCCTGCACGGTCTTGGCCTTGGCCTGCACCTGGGCGAACTGCTCTGCCCGCAAGTCGGCCCCCATTTCCTGGAGCACGGCACGTAATCCCTTGAGGTCGCTCTTGAAGGCGTGAATCTCCTCGAGGTACTCGATCCGGCGCGGCACCTTGCCCACCGAGGCAGCCGTGGCCTCCACGTCGGTGGTGGCCATCTGCAGGGCATCAGCCGCCACCTGCCCGAGGCTTTCCTTGTTCTCCTCGGCGTGCCGGCGGACTTCTTCCGCCCGCCGCGCCGTCCATTCGAGGGCGTGGCGGGCCGCCTTGTAGGTCCTCCAGAATCCGAACTGGGCCTGTTGCCGGTCCAGCTCGATCAACCCGCCGCGCAGCGAGTCGGCCAGCTGGGCGAACTCCTCGGCCGCGTATTTGTCCGCCTCCGCCTGCCGGGCCTGCTCGACGCCCCGCCGGGCCTGGTCCGCCTCTTCGGTAGGCACTCCCTCACAGCCGGCCAGGCCGCACCCGGCGGCCAGGACCAGCGCCATGTACCAATTCCCCCGCCCCATATCAGGAAGCCATGCGCCTCAGGACGGTATGGAGGATCCCTCCATTTTTATAGTAGTTAATTTCCACCGGGGTATCTATACGGCAGCGGGTGAAAAACTGCTTGGCTCCCGAGGGGCCCCGGGCCACCACCTTGACCTGCTGCCCCGGCCGCAGGCTGTCATCCACCTCGATCTCAAAGATCTCTTCGCCGCTCAACCCCAGGGAATCGCGATTCTCCCCCTCGGCAAACTGCAGGGGCAGGATGCCCATACCGATCAGGTTGGAGCGGTGGATGCGCTCGTAGCTTTCGGCGATCACCGCCTTCACCCCCTGCAGGAAAGGCCCCTTGGCGGCCCAGTCGCGGCTGGAACCAGTGCCGTATTCCTTGCCGGCCAGGATGATCAGCGGCGTGCCGGCGGCGATGTATTGCTCGGCGGCTTCGTAGATGGTGGTCTGCTCGCCGCTGGGCAGATGGCGGGTGTAGCCGCCCTCGACCCCGGGCACCAGCTCGTTGCGGATGCGGATATTGGCAAAGGTGCCGCGCACCATCACCTCGTGGTTGCCGCGGCGCGAGCCGTAGCTGTTCCACTCGGCCTTTTCGACCCCGTGGCTCTCCAGATAACGGGCCGCTGGCCCCTTGGCAGAGATATTGCCGGCCGGGGAGATATGGTCCGTGGTGACACTGTTGCCCAGCCGGGCCAGCACCCGCGCCTGGCGGATGGGCTGGATGGAAGCCACCTCGCGCTTGAGCCCCTCGAAGAAGGTGGGCCGGCGGATATAGGTGCTCTGGGGGGCCCAGGCGTAGCGCTCGCCCCGGGGCACGCGGATCTGGTTCCAGACCTGGTTGGCCTTGAAGACGTTGCCGTATTCCTCCTCGAACATCTTGGGGCTGAGCGAGCGACTTAGTTCGTTGCGGACCTGCTCCTGGGTGGGCCAGATCTGGCGCAGGAAGACCGGCGCCCCGCCTGTGCCGATGCCGATGGGCTCATGGTCGAAGTCGAGGTCCACGCGGCCGGCCAGGGCATAGGCCACCACCAGGGGCGGCGAGGCCAGGAAGTTGGCGCGGGTCAGCGGATGCACGCGGCCCTCGAAGTTGCGATTGCCGCTCAACACACTGCAGGCCACCATCTTATGCTCTTCGACGGCAGCGGTGAGTGCCTCGGGCAGGGGGCCGGAGTTGCCGATGCAGGTAGTGCAGCCGTACCCCACGGTCTGGAAACCCAGTGCATCGAGGGAGGCGCTCAGGCCGGCCGCCTCCAGATAGCGGGTCACCACCCGCGAGCCGGGCGCCAGGCTGGTTTTGACGTAGGGCGGTACGCTCAGCCCCTGCTCGACGGCGTTGCGGGCCAGTAGCCCCGCGGCGATCATCACCGCCGGGTTGCTGGTATTGGTACAGGAGGTGATGGCGGCGATCAGCACCGCCCCGTCGCCCAACTGGGCCTTGCGGCCCTCGATCTCCACCTCGACCCGGCGGCTCTCGCCCTCTTTTTTGAAGGTCTTGGTCAGCGCTGCCTCAAAGGTGCTCTTCATCGCCTTGAGCGGCACCCGGTCCTGGGGGCGGGTGGGGCCGGCCAGACAGGCCTCGACCGTGCCCATGTCCAGGCGCAGGGTCTCGTTGAATACCGGTTCGGGGGCACCGGGGGTGTAGAACATGCCCTGGGCCTGGGTATAGGCGCGCACCCGCTCGACCACGGCCGGCTTGCGGCCGGTCTGCTGCAGGTAGGCCAGGGTTTCCTCATCCACCGGGAAGAATCCCATGGTGGCCCCGTATTCGGGGGCCATATTGGCGATGGTGGCCCGGTCGGCCAGGCTGAGCTGCCCCAGGCCGGGGCCGTAGAACTCGACGAACTTGTCCACCACCCCGTGCTGGCGCAGCATCTGGGTGAGAGTGAGCACCAGATCGGTGGCCGTGGTGCCGGCCGGCAGGGTGCCCTCCAACCGGACCCCCACCACCTGGGGCAACAACATATATATGGGTTGGCCCAGCATCACCGCCTCGGCCTCGATGCCGCCCACCCCCCAGCCCACCACCCCCAGGCCGTTGATCATGGTGGTATGGCTGTCGGTGCCCACCAGGCTGTCGGGGTAGAAGACCTGGCCGCCCTCGCCGGGCTGGGACTGGACCACACAGGCCAGATATTCGAGGTTGACCTGGTGCACGATGCCGGTGGCCGGGGGCACCACCTGGAAATTGTCGAAGGACTCCTGGCCCCAGCGCAGGAATTCGTAGCGCTCGCGGTTGCGGCTGAACTCGCGCTCGGCGTTCTGCTCCAGCGCCTGGCTGGTGCCGGCGTAGTCCACCTGCACCGAATGGTCGATGACCAGATCCACCGGCACCTGGGGATTCACCTTCTTGGGATCACCGCCCAACTCGACCATGGCATCGCGCATGGCCGCCAGGTCCACCACCGCCGGCACCCCGGTGAAATCCTGCATCACCACCCGGGCCGGCTTGAAGGGGATTTCTTCCTTGCCGGCCGTCTCGGGGCTCCAGCGGGCGATACGCTCCACGTCCTGGCGGGTGATCTCGAATTCGTCGCACTGGCGCAGCGCCGCTTCGAGCAGGACCCGGATGGAATAGGGCAGCCGGCTCACCTGGGCGATGCCGGCTTCCTCGAGTTTCTGGATGCGGTAGATGATCCCGTTGCCCGCGCTGGTGGGCAGGGTGGCGCGAGCGCCGAAGATATCTTTTCCCGTGGCCATGGCCTTGAGCCTTTCTGTGGTGAATTGAGGCGATAAGCATCTTAATATAAGGTCCCCGCGCCCCTCCGTAAATCACCTGCTCTTCCTTTACGCCCGCCAGGCAAAAGAGTACCTTTGCCGCCGTGAAATCCCTGCGCGAATTTCTCTCCCTGCTGCAGCGGGAAGGCGAGCTGGTCCGGGTCGAAGTGCCGGTGTCTGCCGACCTGGAACTGGCCGAGATTCACCGCCGGGTGGTGGCCAGCGCCGGCCCCGCCCTGCTCTTCACCCGCGTGGAAGGCGCCGATTTCCCCTGCGTCACCAATCTCTTCGGCACCATGCGGCGGGTGGAGATGGCCTTTGGCCCCCGCCCGGAGCGCTTCGTCGAGGAACTGGTGGGCCTGGCCCAGGACCTGCCGGCCCTTTCGGCCGGCAAGTTGTGGCAGCGCCGCTCCCTGCTAGGGCAGGCCCTGCAGGTGGGCCTAAAAACCGTCTCCTCCGGACCCATCCTCGAGGTCCGGCAGTCACCCCCCCGCCTGGACCGCCTGCCCCTGCTGCGGACCTGGCCCGAGGACGGGGGGTTCTTCGTCACCCTACCCTTGGTCTACACCGAACACCCCGACACCGGCCACCACAACCTGGGCATGTACCGCATCCAGCGCCACGATGCCCAGACCACCGGCGTGCACTGGCAGATCCAGAAAGGAGGGGGGTTCCATTACCATGTGGCCGAGGAGCGGAACCAGGCCCTGCCCCTCACCCTCTTTGTGGGGGGGCCCCCGGCGCTGATCCTGGCCGCCATCGCCCCCCTGCCCGAGGACCTGCCCGAACTGATCCTGGCCTCGCTGCTGCAGGGCGGCAAACTCGCGCGGGT
>JADZBP010000291.1 GCA_020852055.1 Candidatus Latescibacterota bacterium | reverse complement strand
GCAACTGTCACCACCAGGGTCTTCGTGAGGTCGCCAGGGGCAAAACTCAGGGTGCCGCTGGCCGCGGTGTAGTCGCTGCCCGCCGCCGCCGTGCCGTTGGCCGTGGGCTAAGCCACGCTCACCGTCTGCCCGCTGGCCGCCGACAGGGTCACGGTGAAGGTCATGGCACTAGTGCCGCTGTTGCCCTCGGCAATCGTGACGTCATTGACCGCCAGGCTGGGCACCGGGTCATCGTTGGTGATCGTACCCACCCCCTGCGCATCGCCGATGGTGGCATTGGTCGGCGCGCTCAGATTGAGGGTGAAGATCTCGTTCGCCTCGTTGAGCGCATCTCCGGTGACACTCACCGCCACGGTCTTGCTGGTCTCACCAGGGGCAAAACTGAGGGTACCACTGGCGGCGGTGTAGTCGCTGCCCGCCGTGGCCGAGCCGTTCGCCGTGGCGTACTGCACGGTGATGGTCTGGCTACCCGGATTCGACAGGGTCACCGCGAAGCTCAGGGTGCTGCTCTCACTGTTGCCTTCGGCCGCAGCGGCGTTGTTCACGGCAATGCCGGGCACCGGGTCGTCGTTGCTGATCGTGCCCGTGGCCTGGCCGTTGTCGAGGGTGGCGCTGGTCGGCGCATTCAGGATGAGGGTCAGGGTTTCGTCCGGTTCGTTCACCAGCTCCCCGTTGACACTGACCGCCACCGCCCTGCTGGTCTCCCCAGGGGCAAAACTCAGGGTGCCGCTGGCCGCGGTATAGTCGCTGCCCGCCACCGCCGTGCCGTTGGCCGTGGTATAAGCCACACTCACCGTCTGCCCGCTGGCCGCCGACAGGGTCACGGTGAAACTCAGGGTGGTGCTGCCAGTATTACCTTCGGTGACGGTCGCATCGTCGACCGCCAGGCTGGGCACCGGGTCGTCGTTGGTGAGGGTGCCAGTGCCCTGGGCGTCGCTGATCGTGGCGTTGGCCGGGGCGCTCAGATTCAGGGTGAAGGTCTCACTGGCCTCGTTGAAGACGTCGCCGCCAGCCACCACCTCGACGATCTTGCTGGTTTCCCCTGCCGCAAAACTCAGCGTGCCCGTAGTGGCGGTGTAATCACTCCCGGCGGTCGCCGTGCCGTTGGCGGTGGCATAGGAGACACTAATCACCTGGCTGCTGGGATTGGAGAGGGTCACGGCAAAGGACAGGGTGCTGGTGCCGCTGTCGCCCTCGTCCACCACCATATCAGCGACCGCCAGGCTGGGCACCGGATCGTCGTTGGTGAGGGTGCCAGTGCCCTGGGCATCGGCAAGGGTAGCGTTGATGGGCGCACTCAGCGTGAGCCCCAGGGTTTCGCTCGGCTCGGTGACCAGATCGCCCTTGACCACCACCGCCACTGTTTTGCTGGTCTCGCCCTCCGCCAGGGTCAGGATGCCACTGACGGCCACGTAGTCGGTGTCCGCGCTTGCCGTGCCGCTGGTCGTGGTATAAGCGACGTTCACCACCCGGCCGCTGGCCGCCGACAAGGTCACGGTGAAGACCAGCGAGTCGGCGCCGCTGTTGCCTTCGGCCACCGAGGCATCAGCCACCGCCAGCGTGGGCACAGGATCCTCATTGGTGATGGTGCCGGCTGCCTGGCCGTCGGTGACCGCCGCGTTGACCGGGTTGCTCAGGTTGAGGGCGAACACCTCGTCTGCTTCATTGAGCAGATCCCCCTTGATGGTCACATTCACCGGCAGCACCGTGTCGCCAACGGCGAAGTTCAGGGTGCCGCTGGCCGCCACATAATCGCTGCCCTCGGCGGCGGTGCCGTTGGCGGTGGCGTACGCCACGCTGATCTCGCGGCCACTGGGGGCCGACAGGCGGACGGCAAAACTCAGCAGCCTGGTGCCGGTGTCGCCTTCGCTTACAGCTCCGTCACCGAGGGCCAGCGAGGGCAGGGCGTCGTCGTTGGTGAGGGTGCCCGTGCCCAGCGCGTCGGAGATGGTGGCGTTGACCGGCGCGCTCAGGGTCAGGGTAAAGGTTTCATTCACCTCGTTGAGGCCATCGCCGTTCACCGTCACGGCGATGGCCTTGCTGGTCTCGCCGGGGGCGAAGCTCAGGGTGCCACTGGCCGCCACATAGTCGCTGCCGGCGGTCGCCGTGCCATTGGCCGTCGCATAGGACACTGCGATGTTCTGGGTGCTCGGGTTGGAGAGGGCCACCGTAAAGGTCAGGGCCTTGGTGCCGCTATTGCCCTCGGCCACCGCCACGTCGTCGATCGCCAGGGAGGGTTGCGCATCGTCGTTGGTGAGGGTGCCCTGTCCCTGCGCGTCGGCCAGGGTGGCGTTGGCAGGGTTGCTCAAGATCAGAGCGAAGGTTTCGTCGACCTCACTCAACACGTCGCCGTTGATGGTCACCGCGATGGTCTTGCTGGTCTCGCCGGGGGCAAAGTTCAGGGTGCCGCTGGCCGCCACATAGTCGCTGCCGGCGGTCGCCGTGCCGTTGGCCGTCGCATAAGAAACCGTCACCGTCTGGCCGCTGGCCACCGACTGGGTCACGGTGAAGATCAGGTTTTTGGTGCCGCTGTTGCCCTCGGCCACCGCCACGTCGTTGATCACCAGGCTGGGCACCACGTCATCGTTGGTGATGGTGCCCACGCCCTGCCCGTCGGCGATGGTGACGTTGGTCGGGCTGCTCAGATTGACGGTGAAGGTCTCATCGGCCTCGGTGACGAGGTCGCCGTTGACGGTGATGGTCACACTCCTGCTGGTCACCCCGGGGGTGAACACCAGGTTGCTGCTGGCCGAGACATAGTCGCTGCCGGCCGTCGCCGTGCCATTGGCCGTGGCGAAGGGCACAGTCAGGGCCCGACCGCTCGCCGCCGCCAGGCGCACGGTGAAGGTCATGCTCTTGGTGCCGCTGTTGCCCTCGCTGACCGACGCGTCGCTGATCGAGATGGTGGGGTTGGTGTCGTCGTCGGTGATCGTGCCCTGCCCCTGGTTGTCGGCGAGGATGGCGTTGCCGGCATTGCTCAGGTTGACGACCAGGGTTTCGTCGCCCTCGTTGAGCAGGTCGCCGTTGACCGTCACGGCGATAGTCCGGCTGGTCTGGCCGGCGGCAAAGGTCAGGGTGCCGTTGGCAGCCACGTAGTCGCTGCCCGCCGTCGCCGTGCCGTTGGCCGTGGCCCAGACCACCGTCACCGCCTGGGCGCTGGCCGGGGACAGCGACACGGTGAAGCTCAGACTGCGGGTGCCGCTGTTGCCCTCGCTCACCGCCACGTCGTTGATCGTCAGGCTGGACCCGCCGTCGTCGTTGGTGATGGTGCCGATGCCCTGGCCGTCGGCGATGGTGGCGTTGTTGGCGTTGCTCAGGTTGAGGAAGAAGGTCTCGTTGGGCTCGACGGTATTGTCCCCGCGCACGGTCACCGCTACCGTCCTGCTGGTCTGGCCGGCGCTGAACGAGAGGGTCCCGTTATTGGCGTTGTAGTCGCTGCCGGCCGTCGCCGTGCCGTTGGCCGTGGCCCAGGCCACTGTCACCGTCTGGTTGCTGGCCGCCGAGAGGGTGAGGGTGAAGGTCAGGCTGCGGGTGCCGCTGTTGCCCTCGGCCACCGCCACGTCGTTGACACTCAGCGAGGCCTGGGCGTCGTCGTTGGTGAGGGTGCCCTGGCCCTGCCCGTCGCCGATACTGGCGTTGGCGGGGTTGCTCAGATTGAGAGTGAAGGTCTCGTTGGGCTCGCTGGTCAGATCCCCGTTGATCGTCACCGCCACCGTCTTGCTGGTTTCACCGGGGGCAAAACTCAGGGCCCCGCTGGCCGCCACGTAGTCGCTGCCGGCCGTCGCCGTGCCGTTGGCCGTCGCATAGGACACGGTCACCGTCTGCTCGCTGGCTGCCGACAGGGTCACGGTGAAACTGAGGGTGCTGGTGCCGCTGTTGCCCTCGGGGCCCGCCGCGTCGCCGACACTGAGGGCCGGGGCCGCGTCGTCGTTGGTGAGGGTGCCCTGGCCCTGCCCGTCGCCGATACTGGCGTTGGTCGGGTTGCTCAGGTTGAGGGTGAAGGTCTCGCTGGCCTCGTTGAGCAAGTCGCCGTTGACGGTGACCGCCACGGTCTTGCTGGTCTCGCCGGCGGCGAAGTTCAGGGTGCCGCTGGCCGCCGCGTAGTCGCTGGCGTCACTGGCCGTGCCATTGGCCGTCGCGTAGGACACGGTAATGGCCTGGCTGCTCGGATTGGACAGCAATACGGTGAGATTCAGGGCCTTGGTGCCGCTGTTGCCCTCGGTAGTGGCCGCGTCGCCGACCGAGAGCGAGGGCGTCGCGTCGTCGTTGGTGATCGTGCCCTGCCCCTGGGCGTCGCCGAGGGTGGCATTGGCGGGGTTGCTCAGATTGACGGTAAGGGTCTCGTCCGCCTCGGTGATCACATCGCCGTTGACGGTCACAACCACGTTCCGGCTGGTCTGGCCGGGCGAAAAAGAAAGGGTGCCCGTGGCGGCCACATAATCGCTGCCGGCCGTCGCCGTGCCGTTGGCCGTGGCCCAGGCCACCGTCACCGTCTGGCTGCTGGCCGCCGAGAGGCCCACGGCAAAGGTCAGGGTCCTGGTGCCGCTATTGCCCTCGGCCACCGAGACGTCGTTGATGCTCAGGGAGGCCTGGGTGTCATCGTTGACGATGGTGCCCAAGCCCTGGGCGTCGGCGAGGGTGGCGTTGGCGGGATTGCTCAGGTTGACGGTGAAGGTCTCGTCCGCCTCGGTGACCAGATCGCCGTTGATGGTGACCGCAAAGGTCCGGCTGGTCTGGCCGGGCGAAAAAGAAAGGGTGCTGTTGGCCGCCGCGTAATCGCTGCCGGCCGTCGCCGTGCCGTTGGCCGTGGCCCAGGCCACCGTCACCGTCTGGCTGCTGGCCGCCGACAGGTTCACCGTGAACTGCGCCTGTTTGGTGCCGCTGTTGCCTTCGGTGACCGACACGTCGCTGACACTCAGGGCCGGGGCCGCCTCGTTGTCCTCGATGTGGGCCACCACCCGGCTGATCTCGGTGCGGTTGAAATCGCCGTCGCTGCTGCTGGAACTGTGACTGACAATGCCGGTATGGAGGCCCTCGCCAACCGCGTCGTCCACCGCGGTCACGGCCACGCTCTGGGCCGCGCTCCAGGCGGCCTGGGCAAAGATCAGTTCCACCGGCGCCACCTGCACCTGGGCGTCGGGCGAAACCGATACCCGCACCTGGGACTCGGGCCGACGGCCCAGGCATACCCGGTACGACTGGCTGCCGCCGCCCTCGGCCAGGTTCAGCTCGGTGGGCACGATATTGATGCGGGTATCCCCGTCGCTCACCCGCAACTTCACCCCGTCGGTGTCGTAGACCGAGCGCATCTGCAACCCGCCGGGCAGGCCGGGTTCGTCGATGTTCTCGAACAAGCGCTGCCACGAGCCGTACCCCACCACCCCGAACTGGTCGCAGGCGCCGGGCTGGTACCCGTTGATCAGACTCACGTTGAGGTTGCCCCCGTCGAAGTAGGCCTCGCCGCCTACCTCGAGCCGGTCGTACCCGGTGCCAGGAGTGGCGCCGCCCAGATCGATATTCACCTCGCTGAAGGCGTCCTGATAGTAAGACCCCTCGACGCGGAGGAGGCCCACCGGGCTGCCCGGGCTGATGGTGCTCTCCCACGCCTCGACATTGGCCCCGATGGTGCCGGCCCCCGCCAGGGTCGATCGGTCGAGCAGGAGCAGGCCGCCGCCGGTGAAGGTCCCTCCGGCCCGGTTGGTGAAGGTGCCCACTGCCACCTCGAGAGTGTCGGCCGGGGTGAGGGTGATAGCCCCGCGGTTGTTGAAGACCCCGTTGCTGGTCTGGGTCAGCCGGGTGGTGGCATCCATGGTGAAGGTGCCGCGATTGTCGAGGTTGGCGATCAGGCTGCGCCCGCCGCCGCTGCCCCGCTTCACCTCGATCAGGCCGGTGTTGACCAGGGTGCCGCTGGGGAGGACCAGATTTGAGGCCGCCACAGCCTCGCTGCTTGCCAGGCGGAGGGTGCCCGCATTGGTCAAACCGCTGTTCCAGGTGAGCACCGCGTCGGTCTTGGTGGTGCCGTTGACCCAAACCGTCTGGCCAGCGGCGATATTGCCGTCGAGGGTGGAGCGGCCGCGCAGTTTGAAGCTGGCCGCGCCGGTAGCCCCGATATTGAGGGTCGAGGTCAAGAGCAGCGGCGCCTCGTCGGGGATACTGCCGCCGTTGAAGTTGAAGGTCACGCTGGTCAGGGGCATCGCCCCGTCCACCACCAGGGTGCCGCCGTTCTGATTGAAGACCTGGCTGCCGCCCGAGATGGTCAGGGACTGGCCGGTCTGAACCCGGAACTCCCCCTGGTTGGTGTACACCCCACCCACCTTGTTCAGCAGCGCGGCGGCGTTGACCCTGAAGGTGCCCTGGTTGTCCAGGTCGGCGCTGAGCTGGCGCTGGCCGCCGCTGCCGGCATTGATCTCGATGGTGCCCTGGTTGACCAGGGTGCCGGTGGGCAGGGTCAGGTTGGCGGTGGTGGCTCCGCCCGTGCTCTCCAGCCGGATCACCCCGGCGTTGGCGGCCCCGCCATTCACCCGCAGCGCCGCGTTGCCCCTGGCGGTGCTGCCCTGCACCCAGAGGGTGGGATTGCCGCCATTGCCGCCCACGCTGAGTTGGGCGACGGCGACGCTGCCCTGCAGGGTGACGGTGTAGGTGCCCGCCGCCGCGATGCGCACACTGTCGGTGGCAGCCGGCACCCCGGCCGGCGACCACTTGGCCGGGTCGTCCCAGGCGCCGTCCACCGCGGCGCTCCACGACTTGAGCGCCGCATGGGCAGAGAGAGGAGAAAACAGGAGGGCAAAGAGCAGCAGACCCTGCAGGCCCCGCCTTTGCAAGCGCGGCCAGGGCGTATTTGCGGAGGTAAACATCGAGATCCTCGCGGAGGGGCAGAGGGAAAAACGCAGGTGAGGACGAACAGACCCGACTATAAATATATGAATGCGACAAAGGTACGCTTATTCCGGGGCACAACTGTGCGCCAGATCACACCTGGGCACCCGGTTGCACCCCGGAATGCTCCCTCAGCGGCGGGGGTTAGCCGTGGCGCTCCCGGAGCAGGCGGGCAGCGGCGGACTGGTTGCTGAGTTTGGTGTAGACCTCCTCGATGTCCACCCTGGCCGCCGATCCGGGGGCGAAGCCGCAGTCCGGATTGAGCACCACCCGTTCCTTGGGCAGGTACTCCAGCGCCTGCTCCACCCGCGCCGCGATCTGTTCGGGGGTATCCACCTGCCCTGGATGCACACTGACGCAGCCCAGGCCGATCTCCAGATCCTCGCGCAGCCGGGAAAAAACGCGGGCCTCCCCGGCCCCCGGGCTGGTGAACTCCATGGTGAGATGATGCACCTGCAGCTGGTTCAGATGGGGGATGAGGGGCTCGTACCCGCCGGTGTGGCAGACCTCGCCCCGCACCCGGGCCCCGGCCCGCCGGCACAGGTGCACCGCCAGACGAGTGCCCCCGATCCCGGCCACCAGTTCGTTGATCAGCTCGACAGTGAAACGCGCCTCCTCGTCCGGGTCGGTATGCTGGGCGCGCACCTGGGGGTCCACCAGCAGGCACAGGTGGGGGTCGTCGATCTGCACCACCTCGGTCCCGGCCCGGGCGAGCAACTCCAGCTCGCGGCGCAGGAAGGGCACACAGGCGCGGGCAAAATCCCGGCGCGTGGGGTACGCACCCGTAGACCGCTCCGGGTCCCACAGCCGCTCGCCCAGCAGGGCCGGCGAAGGCAGGGCCACCTTGACCTTCCTGGCGCTGTGCTGCTTGAGGAAACGGGCCTCGGCCGCCAGGAAACCCGGCTCCTTGGGAGCCAGCCGGTCCACCACCACCGTCCAGGGCCGGCCATCCTCGTGGCGCCCGACCTCGAAGCCGTGGGCCAGCTCGGCGATCACCCCGATGTACGAAGCCCGCCGCCACTCGCCGTCGCTGAGGATGTCCACTCCCGCCTCTTCCTGCAGGCGCACCGCATAGACCACCGCGTCGTCCATGACCTGGGCACGGCGTTCCGCGCTCAATACCCGCTCCCCCATCACCACCTCGCGCACAACGGCCGGCCTGGGCAGCGACCCCACCACTGCGGTGGGGAAAAGGGTGCCGTAGTGTTCTAACGTAGACATGGCTCACCCACCTTGGCCCCAGCGCCTGTTGGCCAGGGCATAGTCTTCCTCGGTATCGATCTCCATGTATTCCCCCTCCGTGGTCACCAGGTGGAAGGGCAGTCCGTGCGCCAGCATCTCGGCAAAGAGGTGGATCAGGTACGCCTGCTCGAAGGGCTTGCCATCCCTCCACACCTGTCCCGCCCGCTCCTGTTTGACCCGGTGGTAGTGCTCACGCAACTGGGCCGCGCCGGCGGCCGAGAACCTGGCCACCCCGATGTATTCGCCCACCGCCTCTTCGGCCGCCAGTCCCCGGTCTATCTGCAATACCCGATCCCCCTCGGCCTGCACCTTCTCCGCGTCGTGCTCGGGATGCTGGCTGCGGTCGGCGTAGCGTTGCCGCCACTGGGTATCCACACACAACACCCGGTCTCCCGGATGTTCCAGGGCCCGGCGCACCACGGCGGGGCGGTAGAGGATGTCGGCATAGGAACAGAGAAAGCCCTCGCCCATGTGCGCCTCGGCGCAGAGCAGGGATTCGAGGATATTGGTCGATTGCCAGCGGGGGTTGTGGCAGAATTCGAGCTGGGGATAGTCGGCCCGCACCTGCTCGATGCGGTACCCGCCGATAAAAACCGGTTGCCCCAGGCCGGCCTGCGCCAGCGCCTCCAGCACCCAGTCGAGGATACGCCGCCCGGCGATCTGGGCATAGCACTTGGGTTGTTCGTCGGTGAGGGCCTTGAGCCGGCTGCCCCGGCCCGCGCCCAGAATGATCGGCCGCACCCTGCCTCCTTTTTAGGGCTACAGTATAAGCCCCGAGGGTGGGGTGGGCAACTCTGATAGCCGTTGATACAGGCCACGATCCGTTGCGGTTCGATGCCGGGTTTGGCCAGTGCCATATAAGTGTCGTATCCTGTGCTTATCTCAACCCGGTGACGTCGAGGCACTCCTGCCGAGATCCTTTCCATCGAGGGACCTATGAACACATCGACTGCTGGCCCACCCGACCCCGGACGGGGTTTTGCCTGGGTTGCCGACCGGGTCTTCGATGGCCAACGGGTGCTGGAGGACCACGCCGTGGTGGTGGTGGGTGGCGTCGTCGCCAGCCTGGTGCCTCGGGCAGCCCTGCCCGCAGGCCTACCGGTCTATGGAAAACCCGGTACCACCATTCTACCCGGACTGATCGATACCCACATCCACCTGATGGGTTGGCAGTTGCCCCTGTTCCTGGCCTACGGTGTCACTACGGTCCGCGATACCGGCAACGACCTGGCCTGGATCCTGGACCAGCGCCGGCGGGCCTCCGCGCAGCAGGGGGCCCCGCGCATCCTGTGCCTGGGTCCCATTCTCGATGGGGCCCGACCCAACCACCCGCTGGTTTCTCGGTCCTGTGTCGACGGCGAGGGGGTGGTCAGTGCCATCCGCGACCTCGCCGGTGCAAAGGTGGATGGGATCAAACTGTACGCCGGCTTCCCCACGGATTTGCTGCCTCTGGCGGCCCAGGAAGGACACGCCGCCGGGTTGAAGGTGGCCAAACACTGCCTTGGTGACGGGGTGCTGGTCGCCGGGCGGGCGGGGGTCGACGAATTCTTCCACCTGGACGGCATCCTGGCCGATGTCTGGCCCGGTCACCCGCCGGGCTGGCTGTCGGTCTGGGGGCTGCCCGGGATGCGCGACACCCTTGGCGCCCAGCAGCGGGTGGCCGACGAAATCGCCCGACTGCAGATGGTCTCGACGCCCACCCTGGCGTACTGGGACTCACAGTGGCGTATCCGCAGTCCCGGCCGGTCCGCAGCAGACGACTCGCCGCAGGTGCCCCCGCAGTTGGTCGCCTGGCAGGGTACCGTGGTCCGCAACCAGGTCGATGCAGATCAATGGCGCCGGGCCCTGGAGGCTGCCCAACACTTCACGGGCTTGCTGCTGGAGCGGGGTGTGCCGACGCTGGCGGGCACGGACGTGCCCTGCGGCGCTCTGCCGGCGGGGTTGAGCCTGTGGCGAGAGCTGGCGCTGCTGGTCGAGTCGGGCATGTCCGAGGTAGAAGCCTTGCAGTCTGCAACCTCAGCGGCCGGGGCATTCCTGGGACAACCGCAACTGGGCCGTCTGGGTCCCGGCAGCGCCGCAGACCTAGTGGTGGTCCGCGGCAACCCCACCCATCGTCTCCCCCTGGTCCCGGAACTCAGCGCGGTGCTATGCGCCGGGGTGTTGCACCGCCCTGCTGAAATCCTGAAGGCAGCCCAACAGGACTCTGAAGCGGCGATGGATGACCCTTGGGCAGCACAATTCAGGAAACACCGCGAGGCTGCTCTTTAGAACCTAGGGCCAGCGTGCAGCGCGACGACCTCCTCGCCTCACCGAAGAACTCGGCACGGTGCTGGCCCGGTTACTTGAGCAATTCGGCCCGGGGCGCATGACTCCCGAGGAGGTCGTGCAGGAGGGGCT
>JADZBP010000290.1 GCA_020852055.1 Candidatus Latescibacterota bacterium | reverse complement strand
CTTCTACTTCCGCAAGAACGAACAGGGCGAGGGTCCGGGCCAGCGCTTCAAAGCCTGGTGGCAGGCCCATCACCACGCCCACGCCTGAAATCAGGAGACCTTAGCCTCCCGACCGCTTGGCGGCGTAACCGCGCCGGGTGAGTTCCTCCACCAGGGCGTCGCGGTGGTCGCCCTGGATCTCGATCACCCCGTCCTTGACCGTGCCCCCGGTGCCGCAGCGCTGCTTCAGTTCGCGGGCCAGGGCCAGCAGCGCCTCCTCGGCCAGGGGTAACCCGGTGATCACCGTTACCCCTTTGCCTTTTCTCCCCTGCGTCTGCCGGCCCACCCGCACCTGGCCGCTGCCCGTGGGCAGGGCCTGTTTTTTGCCGCACTGGCACTGGGCCCGGGGCCGGCCGCACTCGGGGCAAAGCCGGCCCTGGTCGCTCGAATAAACCGGGCGGGCATTGTTCACGGCACCGCCCCGATACATTCGTCGCCCACCCGGCTGATCCACTCCCGCGTCCACTCCACCGTCTCCAGCCCCAGGTCGCCGATACAGGTGGCCAAAAAGATCATGCCCTCGATACGCCCTTCGCGCAGCCAGCGCAGGCCCAACTCGCATTGCCGCTCCATCCATTCGATGGGCATCGGCTTGCCCTGGCCGTAATCCCACATATAACAGCCCAGCATCTTGCCCGCTGCCGGAGCCAGGGCCTCCACCTTGGCGAAGTTCGCCTCCAGATCCACGAGGTCGGCCCCTTTCCAGGTCCAGAAACTCACCTTGTCGCACTGGGCCAGATGGTCGCCCACCGGCAGGGAGAGCTGGTGGTCGTAGAGCACCACCCACAGGTCAAGGGGCCGGCCACCGCTGGCCAGTTGCGCCCGCACCTGGCGCAACTGCTCCACCGAGAGCACCGCCAGGCCGTCGGGGGTGGTGGGCGCGGCGTTCTTGAAGAAGTCGTCCATCATCACCCCGCTCAAGTTGGGCAGGGTTGCCCGCAGATCGAGGGTGGCCTGCCGCTCCTCGGACCCGGTGGTGCCGGCGGCCCCGACGATGGACCAGACCACCTCCTCCAGGGCTTTGAAGGGCAGGGCGTACTGCTGATAGGGCGGGGCCGGCTTGTCGTCGTAGCGCACCATGATCACCCGGGGCACCCCCAGATAGAAGCCGGCCTCCACCGGGGTCATACGCGAGAGTCCGGGCAATCCCCAGCCATTGTTGTGGGCGCCAGCCTCGTGGCCCCAGAGCCAGAAACAATCCCGCACCCGTTTCCCTTTGGCCGCTGCATCGCTATTTTTCATCGTCTTTCTCCGCGTCAATGGAACTCCGACCACCCAATATATACTGCCGGCCCGGAGGGCGACAGATAAAGGCATGTTCTCGAAGCGCAGCACCTGGGACCTGCAGCCCAACCCCCTGAGTCAAGCCCTCGAGGCCCGCCGCCAGGCCGGTCTCCCGGTATTGGACCTCACCCAGGCCAACCCCACCCGCGCCGGTCTCCAGTATCCGCCCCAGCTCCAGGCCATGCTCGCCACGGCAGACACCTCCGTGTACGCCCCCGAACCCCTGGGTCTGTTGAGCGCCCGCCAGGCCGTGGCTGGGTATTACGCGCAGCGCGGCCAAAATGTGGCCGCCGAGGAGTTGATCCTCACCTGCAGCACCAGCGAGGCGTACGCCCTGCTCTTCAAACTACTGGCCGATCCGGGGGACGAGGTGCTGGTGCCCCAGCCCAGCTACCCGCTCTTCGAGTTCCTCGCCAGCCTGGAGAGTATAGAGACCCGGCCCTATCCTTTGCGCTACCGCGAGGGCTGGCAGATCGATCTGGACCGCCTGGCCGCCGCCCTCACCTCCCGGACGCGGGCCATCGTGCTGGTCCATCCCAACAACCCCACCGGCTCCCTGGTCGGCGCCGGGGAACGGGCCCTGCTGGAGGAGCTGGCCCTGGAACGGGGCCTGGCCCTGATCGCCGACGAGGTCTTCGGGGATTATCTCTGGGAGGAAGAAGTGCAGGTGCCTTCCTTCGCCGGCCCAGCCCGGCCCCTGACCCTGGTCCTCAGTGGCCTATCCAAGGTGCTGGGCCTGCCCCAGCTCAAGCTGGGCTGGATGGCGGTGCAGGGCGCCGGGGCGGCCGAGGCCCGCGCCCGCCTCGAGATCATCGCCGACACCTACCTCTCGGTGGCCACCCCGGTGCAGCAGGCCCTGCCCTGGTTGCTCGAACTGCGCCCCGCCATCCAGGCGCAGATCCGGGAGCGGGTGTACACCAACCGCCGCTGGCTGCAGGAGCACCTCATTGCCTTCCCCGCCGCCCGCCTGCTGCGCGCCGAGGGCGGCTGGTACGCGGTGCTGGAAACCGCCCTGCAGGACGAGGAGGAACTGGTCCTCGCCCTGGTGCGCAAAGAGGGGGTGCTGGTGCATCCAGGCTACTTCTTCGATTTCCCGGATGAAGGCATGCTGGTCCTCAGCCTGCTGACCCCGCCCCAGGTGCTGCAACAGGGGGTGGATTTGCTTCTGGACCGACTCGCGAAAGGATGACCTGGATGCGGCGCTTCACCGCCTGGAAAATCGCCGGCCTCGCCGCCGGCCTGATCCTCTCGGCCCTGCTCTTCTGGGCCGACTCTCCCCTGCAGCACCACGGCAAATGGGGCGCCCAGCCGGCCGCTGCCGCCGCCGTCACCGTGCTGATGGCCATCTGGTGGCTCACCGAGGCCCTGCCCATCCACTACACCGCCTGCCTGCCCCTGCTGCTCTTCCCCCTGGCCGGGGTTTTCGGGCCGGGACTCGGCCCCAACCTGGGCCGCACCGTCGCCTCGTACTTCGACTCCTACATCTTCCTCTTTGCCGGGGGCATGGGTGTGGCCGCCGCCATGCAGCAGCACGGCCTGCACCGGCGCATCGCCCTCAATATCATGCGCCTGATCGGCACCGACCCGCGCCGCCTGCTGGCCGGGGTCCTGGCCTCCACCGCCTTCATCTCGTTGTGGATCTCCAATTCGGCTACCGCCACCATGATGGTCTCCATCGGCATGGCGGTGATCGCCCAGTTGGAGAGCCGCCTGGGTGGCCGGCGCCTGCACCACTACGGCATGGCCGTGATGCTGGGCATCGCCTACGCCGCCAACGTGGGCGGCATCGGCACCAAGATCGGCACCGCCACCAACGCCCAGTTCTGCGGCCTGATGGAGCGCATCGGCATCGAGATCTCCTTCCTCAAGTTCATGGCGATCGGCTTTCCTTTTGTACTCTTCTTTTTGCCCCTGGTCTGGTGGGCGCTGTGGCGCATCGGCCGGGTCGATGCCCCGCGCGAGGATCTGGGGCGGGATGCCCTGGAGGCGGAGTTGGTGCAACTGGGGGGGATGCGGGCAGGGGAGAAGGTGGTGCTGGGGGTCTTCGTCAGCACCGCCCTCCTGTGGATCATGGGCAAGCCGCTGACCGAGCTGCTCAAGGGCTCCTTCCCCGAGATCGCCACCTCCCACGTGGAGGCCCTCATCGCCATGACCGCGGCGCTGGTGCTGCTCTTGTGGCGGGTGGATGGGGGACAGGCCCTGGGGCGGGTGGGCCTGCGCCGGGTGCCCTGGCAGACCCTGCTCTTGCTGGGGGGGAGTTTCGCCATGGCCGGGGGCATCCAGCACAGCGGGCTCTCGGACTGGATGGGCACGCAACTGCAGATGGTGCGCCACCTCAACCCCTTTGCCCAGGTGCTGCTGCTGAGTGTGGCCACTGTGGCGCTCTCGGCGGTGGCCTCGAACGTGGCGACCATCGCCGTGGTCTTCAACATCGCCCGCGACGCCATCGCCCCGGCCTACCTCAACACCGCCCTCTTCACCTCGGCCATCGCCGCTTCCTGCGACTTCGCCCTGCCGGTGGGCACCCCGCCCAACGCCATCGTCTTTGGCAGCGGCTACGTCACCATCCCGCAGATGGCCCGCACCGGCGCCCTGCTCGACCTGGTCGCCGCCCTCTTGGCGGCCAGCTGGTGCTGGCTGGCTGTGCCCTGGATCTTCTGAACTATTTGACCAGCGACATCCTGCCCGTCGCCGCCCGGGTGCCGGCTTCGAGCCGGTAGAGGTACCACCCGGCCCCCACCGGCTGGCCCGCCTCGTCGCGGCCATCCCACTGCACTTCGTAGCTGCCCGGCAGCTGCACCTCCGCCACCAGCACCCGGATCCGGTGCCCCAGAGCATTGTACACCGCCAGCCGCACCGGCGCCGTCTCGATCAGGTTGTAGACGATCTCAGTGGAGGGGTTGAAGGGGTTGGGATAGTTGGCCACCCCGAACCTCCCCTCCCCGATCAGGTTGTCGGCGGCCACCAGCTTGGCGTCGTTGTTGGAGATGGTGCCAATGCCCTGGGCATCGGTGAGGGTGGCGTTGGTGGCACTGCTCAGATTGACCGCGAAGGTCTCGTTGTTTTCGATGGTCCGATCGCCGACGGTGGTCACGACAATCGTCTTGCTGGTCTGGCCGGCGGTATAGGTCAGGGTACCGCTGATGGCCGTATAATCACCGGGGGCGCTGGCCGTGACGTTGGCCGTGGCATAGTTCACCGTCACCGTCTGACCGCTAACCGGGGACAAGGTCACCGTAAAAGTCATGGTTTTGGTGCCGCTGTTGGCCTCGCTGGTGGACACATCGTTGATGCTCAGCCCTGGCAAAGCATCGTCGTTGGTGAGGGTGCCCACACCCTGGGCATCGGCGATGGTGGCGTTGGCCGCACTGCTGAGGTTCAGATTGATGGTCTCGTTGGCCTCGTTGAGCACATCCCCGGTGATCGAGACCGCCACGGTCTTGCTGGTCTCGCCAGCCACAAAGGTCAGGGTGTTGTTGGCGGCGGTGTAGTCGCTGCCCGAGGTCGCCGTGCCGTTGGCCGTGGCGTAGGCCACCGTGATCACCGAGCTGCTGGGATTGGACAGGCTGACCGTGAAGTTCATCGCCGTAGTGCCAGAGTTGCCCTCGTTGACCGACACGTCATTGACGGCAATGGTCGGCGTCACATCGTCGTTGGTGATGGTGCCGGCCCCCTGGGGATCGGCGATGCTGCCATTGGTGGCGTTGCTCAGGTTTATCGTCATCGTTTCGGTGGGCTCAAAGGTCAGGTCGCCGGTGACCGAAACGGCAATGGTCGCGCTGGCCTGGCCCGCCGCAATGGTCAGGATGCCGCTGGCCGCCGTGAAGTCGCTGCCGGCGAGAGCCGCACTTGAAGAGCCTGGTGCCGCGCCATTGGCGGTCGCATAAGCCACGGTCACGGTCTGGCCGCTGACCGCCGACAGGCTGACCGTGAAATTCATCGCTGTGGTGCCAGAGTTACCCTCGGTCACCGTCACGTCGTTCACCGAAATCGTCGGCACCGCGTCGTCGTTGGTGAGGGTGCCGATGCCCTGGCCGTCGCTGATCGTCGCGCCACTGGGGCTGCTCAAGTTGACCGTGAAGGTCTCGTCCGCCTCGTTAGTCGCATCCCCGGTGATGGTAATGGCCACGGTCTGAGCGGTGACCCCCGCATTGAAGGTGAGGGTGCCGCTAGCCGCCGTGTAGTCGCTGCCCGAGGTGGCCGTGCCATTGGCCGTGGCGTAGAGCACCGTCACCGACCGGCCACTGGCGGTCGACAAGGTGGCGGTGAAGGTCAGGGACTTGGTGCCGCTGTTGCCCTCGGCCACCGACACATCGTTGATGGTGAGGCTCGGACTGGCATCGTCGTTGATGAGGGTGCCGATGCCCTGGGCGTCGGCGATGGTCGCGTTGGTCGGGTTGCTCAGGTTGAGGTTGATGGTCTCGTCATTTTCGGAGAGCGCATCTCCTGCTATAGAAATCGCCACGGTCTTGCTGGTTTCGCCGGCGTTGAAGGTCAGGGTGCCGCTGGCCGCCGTGTAGTCGCTACCCGAGGTGGCCGTGCCGTTGGCCGTGGCGTAGGCCACGGTGATCGCCGAAGTGCTGGCATTGGACAAGGTCAGGGTGAAGGTCAGGGTGCTGGTGCCGCTATTGCCCTCGTTGGCCGACACGTCGTTGACGGTGATGCCTGGGGCCGCATCGTCGTTGGTGATCGTGCCCAGGCCCTGGGCACGGGTGATGGTCGCGCTGGTGGCGCCACTCAGATTGAGCGTGAAGGTCTCATCCGCCTCGCTGAGCAGGTCTCCGGTGATACTCACCGCCACCGCCTTGCTGGTCTCCCCGGCGGCAAAGGTCAGGGTGCCGGTGGCGGCGGTGTAGTCGCTGCCGGCCGTCGCCGTGCCGTTGGCCGTGACGTACTGCACGAGGACGGTCGAGCTGCTGGGGTTGGACAAGGTCACCACAAAACTGAGAACCGTGCTGCCGCTGTTGCCCTCGCTGATGGCAGCGTCGTTGACCGACGCGCCGGGAGTTGCATCGTCGTTGGTGAGGGTGCCCACCCCCTGGGCGTCGCTGATCGTCGCGTTGGCCGCACTGCTCAGGTTGAGGGTCAGGGTTTCGTTCGGCTCGGTAATCAGGTCGCCGCTGACGGTCACCGCCACGGTCTTGCTGAGGTCGCCGGGCACAAAGGTCAGGGTGCCGGTGGCGGCGGTGTAGTCGCTACCAGACGTCGCCGTGCCGTTGGCCGTGGCATAACTCACCGTCACCGTCTGCCCGCTGGCCGCCGACAGGGTCACCGCAAAGGTCAGGGTGCTGGTCCCGCTGTTGCCTTCGGCGGCGGTCACATCGTTGACCGACAGGCTGGGCGTCGCGTCATCATTGGTGAGAGTGCCGAGCCCCTGGGCATCGGCGATGGTCGCGTTGGTGGCGCCGCTCAGGTTGAGCGTGAAGGTCTCGTCCGCCTCGCTGAGCAGGTCTCCGGTGATACTCACCGCCACCGTCTTGCTGGTCTCCCCGGCGGCAAAGCTCAGGGTGCCGGTGGCGGCGGTGTAGTCGCTGCCGGCCGTCGCCGTGCCGTTGGCCGTGACGTACTG
>JADZBP010000289.1 GCA_020852055.1 Candidatus Latescibacterota bacterium | reverse complement strand
GCCGTGCGCCCGGGCGTCCTGCACGAAGCCACGGCTGGCCAGGGTCACCGGGCCGGAGCGCTCGGGCAGTTGCAGGGCGGCAAAGATCGGGGTGCAGAATCCGTCGAGCCCCAGCTTCTGCAAGAGCACGTACCCGGTCGCCTCCCCCGACGACGCCGAGGTGGCCACCTCGGGACAGGCGGCGCGGAAAGCCTCGAGGGCACCGCCGTGAAAGGAGGCCACCATCACCCGCTGGGCCATCCCCTTGTCGCGGATGGCGGCGCCCAGGGCCCGGGCCACCTGCGCCTCGTCCGGCTTGATCTCGATGACATAGTGTTGTTGCGGGAAGGCGCGGAAAACCTCTTCGAGGGTCGGGATGGTATAGCCCTGGCCGCGGCAGGGAAAGGTCTGCCCGTCGGGAGTCCAGCGATAACCCGCGTCGAGGGCCTTGAGCTGGGCCAGGGTCAGCTGATCGGCGCGGCCGCTGCCCTCGGTGGTGCGGTCCACGGTCTCGTCGTGCAGCAGGATCAGCACCCCATCGGCACTCTGCCGCACGTCGAACTCGAGCACATCCACCCCCAGATCCACCGCCTGGCGGAAGAGCGGCAGGGTGCTCTCGGGGCCCAGGCCGCGCCCGCCGCGGTGGGCGATGACCAGGAACTCGGGCTGGCCGGCAAAATAGGGAGAAGTCGGCAACGGGACCGGCTGCTTGAGGGCGGCCAGCAACCAGACCGCCACCAGCAACAGCAGCGCCAGGTGCCAGCCCTTGAGACGCATGGGGAGGAAGGTGGCCGCCCCGGTCAGTCCCCGGCTGGGGCGCCGGCCGGGGCGGCCCGGAGGCGGCTTACCGGCGCTCGCGGCGTAGGTCCAGCCACTCCATCTCTGCCGGCGAGAGTTTCAGCTCCAGGGCCTCGGTGTTGACCCGGAACTCCTCGGGGGTCTCGCAGCCCACCAGGGCAAAGATCTCCATGGGCTGGTGCAGCACGTAGGCCAGGGCCACCTGCGGCACACTCTTGCCCTTTTCGCGGGCCAGTTGCTCGACCCGTTCCAGGCGCTGGAAGTTGGTCTCGTAGCAGTAGGCGTGTACGCAGGAGGAGTCGAGGGTAGGTTTGAGTTCCTCGAAGTTCTGCCGGGTGAGTTTGCCCGAGAAGAACCCGCGCGCCAGGCTGGACCAGGTGAAGAGCGGCATCTGGTTGGCGGCGTACCAGGCCCGGGCCGCCGCGTTCTGCGGCCCGCTGATGCTGATACAACCGGCCCAGGGCTCGTTGACTTGTTCGGCCAGGCTGAAATTGGGGCTGCTCACCGCAAAAGGAACCAGGCCGTGGGCCGCCGCGTATTCGTTGGCCGCCTGGATGCGCTCGGTCTGCCAGTTCGAGCCGCCAAAAGCGCCGATGCGGCCGGCAGCGTGGTGTTCGTTGAGGGCCTCGACGATGGGCCCCACCGGCACCTCCACATCATCGCGGTGTAACACATACAGATCGATGTGGTTGGTGCGCAGCCGGGCCAGGGAGTCGTGCAGATCCGCAGCGATATCAAAGGGGGTGACCCGCTTGCGGTCGCCGTTGTGGTGCGCCCCCTTGCTGAGGATCACCACCTCCTGGCGGATGCCCCGCTTCTCGATCCACTGCCCCAGCACCCGCTCGGAGGCGCCACCGCCGTAGATGTGGGCTGCATCGAAGGTGTTGCACCCCATCGCGTATACCGCGTCGAGCAGGGCGAAGCCCTCCTCGAGTTTGCCGGCGTTGAGCATGATGGTCCCCTGCACGATGCGCGAAACCTTTTTCTCCAGGCCTTTGACCTTGCCGTATTCCATCTCCATCACTCCATCGGGTAGCGCAGGCCCCACTGGGCCCGGGCCTGGTCCATCAAACGCATGATGGCCAAGGTTTCGTCCAGAGGTATAATCAAACTTTCCGTTTCGCCGGCCCGCAGGCAGCGGCCGATCTCGGCGGCCTCGTAGTTGTAGCCGTTGCCGTGTAAGGGCAACTCGGCGCGCACCTGGCCGCCGCCCGTGCGCAGGGTGGCCGCGGTGCCCCGCCAGAAGGGCGAGTCGAGCAAGATCGAGCCCTCGGTGCCGATGATCCGCGCCTCCTGCGGGGTATTGGTGCGCACCGCGCAGGAGAGCAGGGCCTGCGCCCCGTCGGCATAGCTGAGCAAGAGGCTCGACTGCTCGTCCACCCCGCTCTCACCCAGGGAGGTGGCGCTGGCCAGTTGCGCCGGCCGCGGCCCCAGGATCATCGAGGCAAAGGAGAGCACGTAGATGCCCACATCGAGCAGCGCCCCGCCGCCCAGTTCGGGGGCGAAGAGCCGGCTCTGGCGATTGTACCCGGCGCGGAAGCCGAAGTCAGCGCTCACCAGGCGCACCTGGCCGATCTGGGGCAGGGACTGGCGCACCCAGCCCATGACCGGCAGGAAGCGGGTCCACATCGCCTCCATCAGCAGCACGCCCCGGTCGCGGGCCGCCCCAACCATCTGGGTGGCCTGGGCGCTGTTGATGGCAAAGGGTTTCTCGCAGAGCACCGCCTTGCCTTCGCCCAGGCAGAGCAGGGTATTCTCGCAGTGCAGGGTGTGGGGGGTGGAGATGTAGATAGCCTCGACCTCGGGGTCGCGGGCCAGGGCCTCGTACGAGGCGTGGCGGTGAGGGACCTGGTACCGCTCGCCGAACGCGGCGGCGGCCTCGGCGGTGCGCGAGCCGACGGCCACCAGCCGCGCCTCGGGCAGGGCCGTCAGCCCTTCGGCGAACTTCTTGGCGATGGAACCTGTGCCCAGGATACCCCAGCGGGTTGGCGAAGTCATGAGGGCTCCTTCCGGTGTAAAGGGTGAAGCAGCCCTCATAGTTTGGGGGGCGAGGTCAGGCCCGTCAAGTCAGCGGTAGAGCAGCCCTTTCCTCCTTCTCCAGTCGCTCTTTCTCCGCCATCCGCCAGTAGAGCCACTGCCCGCCGCCGATCAGGATGGGCACGATGCCCCAGATGCTGATGGCGATCGGTTCGGGCGTATCGCCGTCGTGGACAAAGCTGAGGGTGGTGTGCATGGCGATCATAAACCCCAACCCCAGTGTGATCAGGACCAGGGCCGGCTTGCGCAGGTCCCCCTTGTCCTTGGGCGTCTCGGGCAGGGCCTGGCCCTTCTCAAGGGCACTGGCGTGCAGCTTGTAACGGAAATAGGAACGCAGGATGAGAAAGAGGAACAGACCGCCAAACATGACGGCGGGGACCCATTCACCGTGCATCGCGATTCCTTTCTGTTAAGCCGGCATTCCTGCCGGCGCTTGTCGCAGGGCTCTGCGTTGTTGATCCCTTCTGCACAGATGAGAGGGGCGCCATAGGTGTTTTGTTTCAGATTGTTTATTTTTTTGATGAAACTTTCGGCCCGGCAGGCCACTCTCATATGGTGGTAGTCAGAGACCCACCGGGAGGAAAGACAGTGTCCACCGAACAGGAACTGATCGGGCGCTGCCGGCGCGGCGACGAACTCGCCTTTGCCGAGCTGGTCGAAGCCCACAAGGGCATGGTCTTTGCCATCGCCCAGCGCCTGCTGCGGGACCAGGGCGCCGCCGAGGACCTGGCCCAGGAGGTTTTCCTGCGGGTGTATCGCAGCCTGGCCACCTTTCAGGGGAACGCCAAACTCTCCACCTGGATCTACCAGATCACCTACCGGGCCGGTCTGGAGGAATTGCAGAAGCCGCACCGGCGCCAGCGCTACGTCGCCCTCGACGCCAGCGCCGACCAGTTCCCGTCCCTCGATCCCGGCCCGGAAGGGGTGGATCTGAACCAAACCCTCGATTATTACCTGGGGAAATTGCCGCCCCACTACCGCATGGCCCTCACCCTCTACTATTTGCAGGATCGCAAATACGAGGAGATCGCCACGGTGATGGAACTGCCAGTGGGCACGGTCAAGACCTACCTGCACCGCGCCAAGGCCTGGCTGAGAGAACGTGTCGTGGAAGAGAGGTGTGCGGGATGAAAAACTGCGATGAATTCCAGTCCTGGTTCGCCGACTACCTGAGCCAGGCGCTGCCGGCGCCGCAGGGGCACGAACTGGAGGACCACCTGGTCCTCTGTCCCAACTGCAGGCAGGACCTGGAAGCCGAGCGCCATCTGGATCAACTGCTGGCCACCCAACCCCTGGCCCCGCCGCCCCCGGACTTCACCCTGCAGGTGCTGGCCCGCATCCAGCGCGAACGCGCGCCGGCTCCCGGCCTGGGCCGTTGGCTGCTGCGCGGCCTGCCCTATGCCGCCTCGGCTCTCGCGCTGCTGGTCGGCCTCAACCGCGTCTTCGGCGCGCTGCCGGCCTCGCTGTGGGGCAAGTCCCAGACCGCCGTGCTGCAGGGTTTCGCCGCCCTCGCTTCCCTGGGCAAGGAAACCAACGCCCTGCCCCTGCTGCCGCAGATCAATCCGGTGGCAATCCTCAGCGTGCTGGCCCTGCTGACCCTGGCCCTGTATCTATCCCTGGCGGAGGAACACTAACCCACGAAGCTGCGGGCGTTCTGGAAGAGCCGCAACCAGGGGCTGTACTCCCCGGTCCACGTGGGCGGCCGCCAGGAGAGCTGCGCGTTGCGGAAGACCCGCTCGGGGTGGGGCATGAGGATGGTGGCCCGGCCATCGGCGGTGGTCAGACCGGTGATGCCCCCTGGCGAGCCGTTGGGGTTGAAGGGATACCGCTCGGTGGCCCGGCCCTGGTTATCCACGTAGCACAGGCTGGCCAGTGCCTGCGCCTGGGCCGCCGCATCGGCAAACTCGGCGCGGCCCTCGCCGTGGGCGCAGGCGATGCCCAGGCGCGCGCCGGCCATGCCGGCAAAAAGCACCGAGGGGCTGGGCAGCACCTCCACGGTCGCATAACGGGCCTCGAACTGCTCGGAGCGGTTGCGGCGGAAACGCGGCCAGTGTGCGGCCCCCGGAATCAGGTCCTTGAGCAGTGAGAGCATCTGGCAGCCATTGCACACCCCCAGCGAGAAGGTATCGGGTCGGGCAAAGAACGCGGGGAAGCGGGCGCGCATGACCTCGTCAAATAGGATCGAGCGCGCCCCACCCCCCCCGGCCCCCACCACGTCCCCGTAGCTGAAGCCCCCGCAGGCCACCAGCCCCTGGAATTCACCCAATCCTACCCGGCCCTCGCCCAGATCAGTCATCGTCACATCCACCGCCTCAAAACCGGCGGTGGCAAAGGCCGCGGCCATCTCCACCTGGCCGTTGACCCCCTGCTCGCGCAGCACCGCTACGCGCGGGCGTCTGCCCACCACCGCCGGGTATTCCACTGGATAGGTCACCGCAAAGCTGAGCCCCGGATCAGCGGTGTCAGCCAGGGATGCGTATTCCTCGCCGGCGCAGTCGGGGTTGTCGCGCAGGGTCTGCATACGATAACTCAGCTCGGACCAGGTCTGCAGCAGGGTGTGGACGGACTCGCTGAAGAGGGGCTTTCCCTGATGGCGGATCTCCAGACTTCCAGTAGCGGTCGGAACCCCCAGCCGGTGGCTGCACGCTTCCAGGCCGTGGCGGGCCAACACCGCCCGCACCTGCACCTCGTCGGCGGCCCGGTACTGCACCACCGCGCCGATCTCCTCTGAGAACAGCGCCGCAAAGAGCTCCTCTCCCAGCGGCGTGAGGTCGATCTCCACCCCAACGCGGCTGCCAAAGGCCATCTCCGCCACACAGGCCAGCAGGCCGCCGTCCGAACGGTCGTGGTAGGCCAACAGCAGGGGGTTGAGTTCCTGGATGGCCGCATAGAAACGCCCCAGTGCCTCGGGCTCCACATCCGGGCCTTCGTCCCCCAACTGGTCGCAGACCTGGGCCAGCACCGAGCCACCCAGGCGGTGGCGGCCAAAACCCAGGTCGATCAGCAGCAGGCGGGTATCCGCCTCCGGCTTCAGTTCCGGGGTGAGGATGCGGCGGATATCGGGCACCGGCGCAAAGGCCGAGATCACCAGGCTCAGCGGCGACACCACCTTGTGTTTGCCCTGGTTGTCCTCCCACACCGTGCGCATGGAGAGACTGTCCTTGCCCACCGGGATGGCCACGCCCAGGGCCGGGCAGAACTCCAGGCCCACCGCCCGCACGGTGTCGTAGAGCAGCGCGTCCTCCCCCTCCTCGCCGCAGGCGCACATCCAGTTGGCCGAGAGTTTGATGTGGCCGATCCCGCCGATGGGCGCGGCGGCGATGTTGCTGATGGCCTCGGCGATGGCCATGCGCCCCGAGGCCGGTGCGTCGATCAAGGCCAGCGGGGCGCGTTCCCCCATGGCCATGGCCGAGCCGGTGTACCCGGCAAAGGAATGCGCGGTGGCGGCCACGTCGGCGATGGGGATCTGGTACGGGCCCACCAGCTGGTCGCGGGCCACCAGGCCGGTGACGGTGCGATCGGTGATGGTGATCAGAAAGATCTTGGAAGCCACAGCCGGGAAACGCAGCACCCGGTGTACAGCCTCAGCCAACTCCACCCCGCCCAGGTCCAGCGCCGGCAATTGCTGGGCCCGGTGCTGCACCCGGCGGGTCATACGCGGCGGTTTGCCCAGGATCACCTGCAGGTCCAGGTGGTCGATGGGGTAGGTGTCGGTGCGTTCGTCGTGCAGGGTGAGGGTCTGGTCGCCGGTGATCTCGCCGATCACCGCAAAAAGGCAGCGCTCGCGTCGGGCCATGGCGGCGAAACGCTCCAGGGTATCGTGGCGGATGACCAGCACGTAGCGCTCCTGGGCCTCGTTGCACCAGATCTGCATCGGGCTCATGCCCGGATCGTCGTTGGGGATGGCGCGCAACTCGAAGCGCGCCCCCACCTCCTGCACCAGTTCGGGGCAGGCGTTGGACAGGCCGCCGGCCCCCACGTCGTGGATGCTGAGGATGGGGTTATGCACACCCAGGGCGATACACCTGTTGATAAGTTCTTGGCAGCGGCGCTGCATCTCGGGGTTGTCGCGCTGCACCGAGGCGAAATCCAGATCCTCGAGATTGGTGCCGGTGTCCATACTCGAAGCCGCGCCCCCGCCCAACCCGATGAGCATGGAGGGCCCGCCCAACTGCACGACGTAGTCGCCTTTTTGCGGCGGGTGTTTGTCCACATGTTCGGCGTCGATGAGCCCGACACCGCCGGCCACCATGATCGGCTTGTGATACCCCCGGTGCCGGCCCTCCACTTGTAGTTCGCAGGTGCGGAAGATGCCCAGGATATTGGGCCGGCCGAACTCGTTGCCAAAGGCCGCCCCGCCGATGGGCCCCTGCAACATGATCTCCAGCGGCGTGGCCAGGCGCGAAGGATGCGCGGCCCAGTCCTTCTCCCAGGGCTGTTGCCAGCCGGGCAGACGCAGGTGCGAGGTGAAGAAGGCGCAGAGGCCGGCCTGGAACTGCCCGCCCACCCCGGTGGCCCCCTCGTCGCGGATTTCGCCGCCCACCCCGGTGGAGGCCCCCGGATAGGGGGAGATGGCGGTGGGATGATTGTGGGTCTCCACCTTGATCAAGAGGTGGATCTGCCGCCGCTGAAACTGGTACTGGTGCGCCGGCGCCCAGGGCCTGAACACCTCGGCCTCGAAGCCCTGGATCACCCCGGAGTTGTCGGCGTACGCCTTGACGCATCCCTCTGGATGGCGGGCATGGGTGTTGCGGATCATGGCGAAGAGGGTGTGTTCCTGTGCCTGCCCCTCGATGACCCAGGCGGCGTTGAAGATCTTGTGCCGGCAGTGCTCGGAGTTGACCACCGAGAACATCATCAATTCCACGTCCGTCGGGTCGCGGTCCAGGTCGGCGAAGACCTGAAGGAAGTAGTCGATCTCCTCCGGGGAGAGGGCCAGCCCCATCTGGGCGTTGGCGCCCTCTACCGCCGCCCGCCCCTGGCGGCGCAGTGGGATGTACACCAGGGGCAGGGGCTCCACCTGGCGGAAGAGGATCTCGGGATCAACCACCACGGCCTCGGTCATGCGGTCGTGCAGGAGGGGCAGCACCGCATCGAGTACCCCTCCCCCAGCAAAGCGGTAGGCCGTGCCCCGCTCGACCCGCGCCACCGCCTCCAGCCCGCAGCGGCGCAGAATCTCGGTGGCTTTGCTCGACCAGGGGGAGATGGTGCCCGGCCGCGGGCAGATCAACACCTCGCCTGCAGCCGGCGCAGCGGGTGCAGCGCCCAGCACCTGGGCCAGGCGCTCGGCCTCATTGCCCTGCAGCGGCCGGTTGAGCTGCACCAGATACCGATAGTGGACCTCCAGGCCAGTGAGTTGGGGCAAACGGGTGCGGCAGCGGGCCAGCAGGGCATCCCGGCGGAAAGGCGAGAGGGCCGGCGGGCCGGCGTATTTGGCGAGCATAGGACCAGCGTGGGAAAGGAGGGGGAGGAAGGGGCTACAGCTAATCTAGAGCCTGGCCTGCGCCCCTTCAAGGCTGGGCAGATGAGTAAAACTGATCGGGCGGATTTGGCCGGTTAATGCAGTATGAGACAGGTTGGGACCCTGTCCTAGTCACAGTTCCCCATTGATATACCAATGCTGTACTAGCAGGACCGGCCCCAGGGCATTGAGCAGCACTGCCATGACCAGCAGCGCCAGGGGCCAATACCGCCGCCACTGCTCCCGCAGCGACACAGAACCGGCAAAAAAGAGGTCTGCTCCGCTCAAGCACAGCCCGATGACCAGGCCGCAGACCGTGGGTGCCAACACCGTCCAGCCAGCTACTGAAATCCCTCCCACATAGCCCAGAATGGCCACCTGTGCGGCATAGACGCAGGCCAAGCCAATAACACCTCCGGCCAGGCCACCGCGAATGGTCCGCACCAGCAAAGGTTTCCCGCGTTCCCCCAACACCAAACCCGTGCCCAGGAAGATCACACTGCCCACCCAGGCGCCAAAGCGCACCCACAGATCAGCGGCCCCCCATCCCAGCCACTCGTCTATCCCCCAGGCGACCACGAGGCCTACCGCGATAGCCAGGGCTGCCGGCAACCGGCGCCGGCGCGGGAGTTCGGGGAGCAGCAAGAGCCATACAGTTCCACAGGCCCACGGCAAGAGCACAAGGGCCTCCAACAGCGGTGTTCCATGGAGCCAGGAAATCAGCGTTCGGAGTCCCTCCTGGGGAAAGGAAGGCGCATAGAGGTCCTGGTACGCCTGCGGCGAGTAGGTGTGGTTGTTCTGCATCGCCAGGCCGTAGATCCACAGCCCGGCGCCCAAGCCGGAAAACCCCAGGATTGCCGCGCTCCACACCATTCCCTTGAGCCGACTCCACAAATCTTCCCAATCTAGGGTGTCCATGGCTGCACCTGTTGTCTGTAATCAGCGCCAACCTGGTGAGCGAGTTCGGGCAGCACGTGCAGGGTATCGCCCCACAGGAACAAGAGCAGCAGGGCCACCGCGCTCATGATCAGCCGGGCATTCCGCGCCCAGATACTCGGTACCCCGGCCGGGGTTTCCATCGCCGCGCTCCGGAGGCGCTGGATGGTCTGCTCCGTGAATTCCGCTGACAATGCACCTTCCTCTGGAATCCCCAGCAGACGGTGCACTCGCTCGAAGAGGGCGAATTCCTGCCGGCATTCAGTGCATTCCTGGAGATGCTGTGCCCACTGCCGTTGTTGGCGGGCAGAGAGTTCTCCATCCACGGCTGCGGAGAACAACTCCTGGGCTCTCTTATGGCGCATTCCTCACCCCCTGGAAGTATCCTTTGAGACGGTCCTTGAGCAACAGGCGGCCCCGGTGGACGCGCGACTTGACGGTGCCCATGGGCAAGCCTAACACCTCTGCGACTTCTTCGTAGGACAGGCGGTTCATCTCGCGCAACACCAATACAGCTCGGTACTCTTTGGGCAGGGCACGCAGGGCAGTCCGGAGTTGGGTGACTTGCTCGCGTTGTACTAGCTCATCTTCAGGTGTCCGAGTGTCTACGGGTTCCACCGCCACCTCCGAATTGCTTTCGTGCTCCTGGACCTGGCTGAGTTGTTCGCGCCGGCGCAGGCAGAGGTTGACGCAGATCCGGCAGATCCAGGTATAGAAGGAAGATTCACCACGAAACTGGCCCAGGTGGCGAAAGACCTGGACAAAGGTTTCCTGGGCAACCTCTTCAGCCTCGACGCCGTTGCCCAAGAAACCTAGTGCCACCCGGAAAAGCCGCTCCCGATATTCCTCTACCAACCAGCGCCAGGCAGTCTCGTCGCCATGGAGACAGCGCTGAATAAGGGTGGGGTCGATGGGGCTGCTCCTCTCTCCTGTGCTTCGAGTAATCTACGGGCGGCGGCGGCCAGTTCCTTGGTCTGGGACTTGGCCAGCTCCTGACACAAAGCCCGCGCCTTTTCCACCTGGTTCAGCTTCAGGTTGCACTGGGCTATTTGGTACTTCAGCGATTCATCCTTTCGGGCGCTGATGTTTTTACCCATGATCTGCATACCCCCCATCCGGATGCCCTTGTGAGGGTCTTGGCGCTGCAGGAATTCTAGCGCCTGTTCGTATGCTTGGATCGCGTCGGCGTAGTTCCCCCTGGATTCATACAAGTTCCCTAGCTGGTCGTATAGCTCAGTTGGATCTTGGCTCTGCAATCTCAGTGCTTGCTCATAGGTTTGGATGGCTTCGGTGAAGTTGCCCCTAGATTCATACAACTGCGCAATCTTTTTCCATAGATCAATCTGAAGATTCGTCGGTCCCGAAGGAAATTCATCCAGGGATCGCTTCCACAATGCCAAAGCCTGCTGTTCCATGCCGAGTTCGCAGTATATAGACCCCAGGTTGAGGCGGTAGCGCATCTGCAGGGTGAGATCCTCAGGCGGCCGGCTCAGCAGGAAGCGGCGCGTTTGTGCCCTGGCAAAGTAGGGTGTTTCATGGACGAGTTCCCCGCTCAGGCTGTCCTGGACCACCAGCGCTCCCGTATACCAGGCCGCGGACACGCTGTCCGGGCGGCCCCAATGCAGAACACTATAACCCGAAGTGTGCCGGACCTGGACCGGATGGCCGGCCAGGCGGGTGTGCGCCTGCTGGGCTGCCTGGCGCTGCGCTGCCAGCCAGCCAGGGTCCTCGGTGGCAAAGCCGGTCAATGCCAGTTCGATATCTCCCTTGATAACCCCGTCCACATAGGTCTGCAGCGCGGAGTCCACCTGGGCCTGGGCCTGTTTGAAGGTCATGCCCGGAGGGAGGGCTTTCCCTCTTTCAGCGGCTTCGAGCTGGCGTTGCAGGGATTGGGGTACCAGCCACAGACTCAGGCTCGCTAGAAAGACAGTGGCCAGCGTCGTCAATGCGTAGATCCGGGTTCTGTTCATGGCCGTTCTCCTTGTTGGCTGTGTCCCATTAGATACAGGCCACGGACGGAATGTTCCAACAAAGACGGAGTTGGCGGTTTTCGCTCAAAGCCGCAAGGCTTAGGAGAAAACCTTTGCTGCTCGTTGGCAGCCCCTTGCTCTATAATTCTTGGGGTCTGAACTCAGATAGGCCCGGCCGATCGCCCGCACCCTTCCTTGGTGAAGGACTTGCCGGTATTGCGATAGCGAGGTATTTGGCGGTGAGGAAGAAACGCCTCCCCTTTGAGGGAAGGCTGGCCACCAGCTACTCCTCTTCCGTCCCCGCGACTACCTTGTCGTTTGGGTCTTCGACGAGGAGTCCTTCAGCCAGGGCGGCAGTGTTCAGCGCGGTATCGGCGGAGATGAGGGTGAGGGCGGGCATTCCCAGGGCTAGGCAGCACCTGTGTACCTCCAACGCAGCTGCCAACTGCACGGCATCGTAGCCGCGCAGGGAATGAGCCTCGGCAAGCGTCATTGCCCGCTCGACCAGAATGGCGGTGATCTCGATCAAGCGGTACTGGTGTGTAAGGTCATGGCGGAATTGAACGATGGCAGTGGTCGCTGTTGGTTCCGGTAGATTGCCACTCGCTTTTTGCCGGGTGAGTGCCGAAATGACCTCGACTCCCGCGATGCGCGCTAAATAGATGTGATTGCCAACTATAGGGTCGGAGATATCGAGCACCCACGACGTCCCCTTCTCCTCGACATAGCGTTTCACGATTCCGCTGCTGTCGAAGAAATAGACGGCCACCTAACGGCGCTCCTCCACGATAACCTCAGAAAGAGGTCTGGATCTGGCTTTCCCCCGTTTGCGATCGCGGTAGGGGGCCACTTCGGTGATGGGTGGTTTGATCTCTGACAGCAACCCTGCTTCGAGTAACTGATATTCCAGCTCATCTTCTGGTGTCACTGAGGGTTTGTCTTGCAATACCCTTTCCAAGCGTCTGCGCAACTCTTTTTGTTGGTCCAGAGACAGGGCCCTCACCTGTTCTACAACCGCCTCTACCCGCAAGTCTGTCATTCCTCTGCCCTCCTTTCCTCACTGTATTGCCGCAGTGAATGCCTTGCGGTTATAGTACTATTATTGCCGATCTCCGTCCATCACGCCAACGATATCCAAGGCACTCTATTTCTTGGGATTACCTCATGGCACCACGCACATCTTGGCCGCCGCCCCGTCCTTGAGCCGGTCCAGGCCCTCGCGGTAGTGCTCGAAGTCGACCTTCATGCCGATGATCGGCTTCACCTTCACCGACCCACCGGCGATCAGGGCCATGGCCAACTCCGCCGACTCGCGCGAGTGGCCCGGGTACCCGCACAGGTGCACATTGCGGCCCCAGTGGTCCATGGTGAAGCGGATCTCCCCGTGCACCACCCCGAAGAGGTGCACCGGTCCGGTGGTGACTCTCATCAGATTTTGCGCCGAGACCGCCGCCCCCGCGCACTCGAAGGCCACCTCGTAGGTCCGCGCGCCCAGCGCCAGCGACGCGGGCGAGACCGGATCGTACGCCAGGTCGGCCCCCAAGGACAGGGCCAGTTCGCGGCGCGCCGCCGTGGGCTCGAAGACCTCCACCCGCCGCACCCCCAGCGCCCGGGCCAGTTGCAGGGCGATCAACCCCGCGGCCCCGGCCCCGCCGATGGCCACCCGCTTGCCGGCCAGGTCGCCGGCCTGGCGGAAGGAGGCGGCCACACACATGGCCAATTCGAGGATGGCGGCCTCCTCCAGGGAGAGGTGATCGGGCACCGGCATGAGATCGGCGGCGGGAATGGCGGCGTACTCGGCGTAATAGCCCAGGCGGCCGGGCAGTTGCGAGCTGCGCGAACTCCAGGCCGCCACCCGGTCGCCGACCTTGAAGACCTCCACCTGCGCCCCCACCGCCACCACCTCCCCGGCCACCTCGTGACCGGGTACCCCCGCCTCGATGGGGTACTTGGGATAGTCGGGCCGCTCGAAGATGTCCCGCCCGGCCACCATGGTCAGATCCCAGTGGGAACAGACGGTGGCGGCGCGGATGCGGACCAGCACTTCACCCTGGGCAGCCTGGGGAACCTCTACCTGTACCACCTGCACGTCGCCAGGGGCGACGATCTGTAGGGCGCGCATTTGTTGGGCCATGGTCTCTCCTCAGCGGTTGCGCCAATCGAGGCAGATGCCGAGAAAGGCTTCGGGTTTATGCAACACCAAGTGGTACGCCTCGCTGGCCTTCTCGACCGGCAGGATGTGAGTCATCAATTCACGCACGTGCAGCACCCCCTGCTCGACCAGGCCGAGGGTGGTTTCTAGCCGCTGGCGGGTCCAGCCGGCCGGGGCGTGGGCCGTGACCTCGCGGCCGTGGAGCTGCTGGATGCTGAGCAGGTGCTCCCCCTCACGGTAGTAGCCGTTGAGCACCAGGTGGCCGTCGCGGCGCACCAGGCCCAGCAACCCGGCCACACTCTCGGCAGTGCCGATGGAGTCGGCGACAATATCGAAGCCGCCGGGCGCCTCCTGCCGGGCTATTTCATCGAGGGGCGTTTCGCGCACATTGACGGTCAGGTCCGCCGACCACCGGGCCGCGACAGCCAGGCGCTCGGGCCGGCGGCCGGCCAGCACCACCCGCGCCCCGCGGTGGCGCAGCATCTGCGCCAGCCACTGCCCCACCAGCCCGTCGCCGATCACCAGGGCCTTGTCCCCCTGCCGCACCGGGGGCCGCGCCCCGCCGTTGTACCCCACCTGGGTGAGCACCAGCGCCGCCGCCTTGACCGGGTCCAGCCCTTCGGGCAGGGGAATCACCTCGCTCTGGGGCAGCACCGAATGCTCGATATGGCCGCCCCAGCCGGCGATCACCTCGGCATCGTCGAGCCTGGCGATGGTGGCAAAGACCTTCTGCCCCACCCGCAGCCCGCTGACCTCGGCTCCCAGCGCCTCGACGATGCCCGCCTTCTGGTAGCCGGGCACCAGGGGATGGGGCATGGGCTTGCCGCCGGGCGGATGGAACTGCCCGGTGATCACCCAGCGCTCGGTGCCGGTGCTGATCGACGAGTATTCGGCGCGGACCACCACCTCCTGGGGGCCTGGTTCGGGGATGTTCACCTCGCGCAATACCACCTGGTCGGGGCTCAGCGCGCAGACGGCACGGGTCCTGGGCATGATCGAACTCCTCGCTTCGCGTGGATGCTGCTCCTCCTCCAATAATAACCTCCCTCGCGTCCCCCAACCAGGCGCGGCGGCGGCGGCAACCACCTGCCCGAAGGGACCCGCCGTCTGTTGCCAGAAGGCGGTTCTCGCTATTTTATATAGCTCTTACCCAGGCGCCCGCCCAGCGGGCCAAGAGAATGGTCATGCAACCAGACGATTTGAACACCGCCAGCGCTGCCTATCTGGAGCAACTCTACGAACAGTACCTGCAGGATCCCCACTCGGTGGACCTGGTGTGGGCGCGTTATTTCGAAGACCTCGACTCTGGGTCCCGCGCCGGTGAATCAGGCCCCGGAGAGGGCGGGCCCGAACGCCGGGGCACCGGCCCCGAGCGCCGCCAGCGGCAACGCACCGACCGCGGCATCTGGGCGCTGGTGCACGCCTACCGCGAACTGGGCCACTTCATCGCCAACCTCGATCCGCTGGGCCACAACCAGACCAGCCACCCCCTGCTCGACCTCTCCCAGTTCAGCCTGGGGATCGAGGATCTCGAAAAAGGCGTAGGTTCGAGCGGTTTCCTGGGCCCCACCGACGGCAGCCTGCGCGACCTGCTGGCCAAACTGCGCACCACCTACTGCCGCACCCTGGGCGTCGAGTACACCTCGATCATCGACAAGGAACAGCACGACTGGCTGCAGCAGCGCATCGAGCCGCACCTCAACCGGCCCAACTACACAGCCGAACAGTGCCGCCAGGTGCTGGCCCGCCTGCTGGCCGCCGAGGAGTTCGAGCAGTTCCTGCACACCCGCTACCTGGGCCAGAAGCGCTTCTCCCTCGAGGGCGCCGAAAGCCTGCTGCCCCTGCTGGACAGCCTCACCGAACAGGGCGCGGCCCTGGGGGTGGAGGAGATGGTCTTCGGCATGGCCCACCGGGGCCGGCTCAACGTGCTGGGCAACCTGCTCAACAAACCCTACGAGTACATCCTGGCCGAATTCGAGGGGGCCTCGCACCGCGAGCGCTCCGAAGAGGAAGGGGACGTCAAGTACCATCTGGGGTATTCCTACGACCACACCACCCCCGACGGCCACCGTATCCACCTGTCGCTGAGCGCCAACCCCAGCCACCTGGAGCTGGTCGATCCGGTGATCGAGGGCATCGTACACGCCAAGCAGGACTACCTGAACGACCGCGAAAGGCGGCGGGTGGTGCCGGTGCTCATCCACGGCGAAGCCGCGTTCACCGGCCAGGGCATCGTCGCCGAGACCCTCAGCCTCTCCCAGCTGGACCACTACCAGACCGGCGGCACCATCCACATCATCCTCAACAACCAGCTCGGCTATACCGCCACCCCCAAGGAAACCCGCTTTACGCCCTACCCCACCGATGTGGCCCGCCAGATCCAGGTCCCGGTCTTCCACGTCAACGCCAACGACCCCGAAGCCGTGGTCCAGGCCGGTCGGCTGGCCATCGAGTTCCGCCAGCAGTTCCGGCGCGACGTGCTCATCGACCTGTGGTGCTACCGCCGCCACGGCCACAACGAGGCCGACGACCCCACCTTCACCCAGCCCCTGATGTACAAGGAGATCGCCAAACACCCCACAGTCTGCGAACTCTACGCCTGGGAACTGGTGGGCCAGGGCAAGATCATGCCCGAGGAGGTGGACGAGTTGCGCCGCCAGGCCCACGACAAACTCGAGAAGGCCCAGGAGGCCACCCGCGGCCTGAAGGTGAAGCCCCGGCTCTCGGTCTTCGCCGGGGTGTGGAAGGGCCTGACCTGGGCCGATGGCAATTGGGATGCCGACACCGCCATCACTCCCGAGACCATTGCCCAGGTCGCGGCGGGGGGCACCCAGATCCCGCCCAACTTCTCCCTCAGCCGCACCCTGCAGCGGCTGGTCAGCGCCCGCGCCGAGATGGCCCAGGGCCAGCGGCCGGTGGACTGGGGCTGCGCCGAGATGCTGGGCCTGGGTTCCCTGATGCTCGAAGGGGTGCCGGTGCGCCTGGTGGGCCAGGACAGCCAGCGCGGCACCTTCAGCCACCGCCACGCCGTATGGCACGACACCGAAACCGGCCAGACCTACACCCCGCTGGCCCATCTGGCCGAGGACCAGGCCCGCTTCACGGTGGTCAACACCATGCTCTCCGAGCTGGCGGTGCTGGGTTTCGAATACGGCATCAGCTCGGCGGACCCGCGCCGGCTAGTGATCTGGGAGGCACAGTTCGGCGACTTCATCAACGGCGCCCAGCCCATCATCGACCAGTTCCTCTGCAGCGGCGAGGCCAAATGGCAGCGCATGAGCGGCCTGGTCCTGCTCCTGCCCCACGGCTTCGAAGGCATGGGGCCCGAGCATTCCAGCGCCCGCCTCGAGCGTTTCCTGCAGTTGTGCGCCAAGGACAATATGCAGGTCTGTTATCCCACCACCGCCGCCCAGTATTTCCATCTGCTGCGCCGGCAGATGCGCCGCCGTTTCCGCAAGCCGCTCATCGTCATGACCCCCAAGAGTCTGCTGCGCCACAAACCCTCCGTCTCCCCCCTCGAGACCTTTAGCGCGGGAGGGTTCCAGGCCGTCATTGACGACGAGGCCATCACCTCGCCCGACCAGGTGCGCCGGGTGATCCTGTGCTCAGGGCGGATCTACTACGACCTGCTGGAGGCCCGCCAGGAGCAGGGGAGCGCCGACGTGGCCCTGGTGCGGGTCGAACAGCTCTATCCCTTCCCGCGCGCCGAGTTGGAACGATTGCTGGCCAGGT
>JADZBP010000288.1 GCA_020852055.1 Candidatus Latescibacterota bacterium | reverse complement strand
TCGCCAGCTTGGCCCCCGAGGCCGCGGCTGCCGCCACCATCTGGTCGGCCTCGGCCAGGTCGATGGCGATGGGTTTCTCACACAGCACCGAGATCCCCCGCCGCAACGCCGCCACCACCGGCCCGACATGGCCGCGGGTCTGGGTCACCACTGCGGAGATATCCGGCCTCACCTCCTCCAGCAGCTGCTCGTAGTCCTGGTACCACGCCGCCACCCGGTACTGCTCGCCCACCCGCTGCAGCGCCTCAGCCGAGACGTCGCACAACGCCGCCACCTCGAAACCCTCCAGCCGCTGCAGTACCTCGAGGTGCTGCCGGCCCATGTCGCCGCAGCCGATCAACGCCACCCTGACCCCTTTGGCCATCGCTATCCTCCTCGCCGGTGTCTGCCTATATTGTCCGCGCTGTCGGCCGTAAATATAACACAACCTTCTGCCAGGAGCAGTTGCGATGGGCCTCAAGATCGGCGTCGTAGGCACCGGATTCGCCCGTTCCTTCATCCCCCTCTTCCAGGCCCATCCCCTCGTCGAGGAGGTGGTGCTAGCCGAGACCGTACCCGAACGGCGCCAGGACACCGCCGCCACCTTCAGCATCAGGCGCACCTGCGCCTCGCTGAGCGAATTGTGCGCCACCGATGTACACGCCATCGCCATCTACACCCAGCGCCACCTGCACGGACCCCACACCCTCGAGGCGCTGCGGGCCGGCAAACACGTGTACTGCGCCGTACCCCTGGCCTCCTCCCTCGACGAGGTGGCCGCCATCGTGAGCGAGGTGGAGGCGTGCCGGCTGATCTACATGACCGGCGAGACCAGCTACTACTACCCCAACACCCTGTACTGCCGGCAGCAGTTCGAGTCCGGGGCCTTCGGGCGTTTTGTCTACGGCGAGGCCGCCTACTACCACGATCTGTCCCACGGCTTCTACGAGGCCTTCCAGCGCTCGGGGGGTGAACAGTGGCGGCAGGTGGCCGGTTTTCCGCCCATGTACTACCCCACCCACTCGGTGAGCATGATCGTCTCGGTGACCGGGGCCCGCTGCACCCACGTCTCCTGCCTGGGCTTCAGGGACGAACACGAGGACGGGGTGTACCGCCAGGGGGCGAATCTTTGGGACAACGAGTTCAGCAACCAGACCGGGTTGATGCGCACCTCGGACGGGGGCATGTGCCGGATCAACGAGTTCAGGCGGGTGGGATGGGGCGGCACCGGCAACGGGGTACACCTGAGTATCTATGGCACCAAGGGCTCGTACGAAGAGCAGGCCAATGCCCAGGTGTGGGTGGGCATGAAAGCGGAGGAGACCCGGGATCTGACCGAATTGCTCGATTGCAAACCGCTGCCGGCCGAGGCGCCGGAAACGGGCATGAACGAGGTGCTCAAGCGGGATTTCTACACCAGCATCTCCGCGGTGCATCCGGTGAGCCGCCTGCCGCGCAGCTTCGCCGGCCTGCCCAACGGGCATTACGGTTCACACCAGTTTCTGGTCGACGACTTCGTCAAGTCCCTCGCCAGCCAGCAACTGCCGCCCAATCATGTGTGGAATGCGGCCCGGTACTGCGCCCCGGGCCTGGTGGCTCACGACTCCTCCCTGCGCGAAGGGGAGATGTTGCCCATCCCCGATTTTGGCGCCCCGCCCGGGGACTGGGCCTTCACCGCGCTCGACAGCCCGGCGGGTTGAGGCTCAGTCGCGTTTGGCGTCGCGGATGTCGCGTTTGCGGAAGGAGTGGCGCAGTTCCTTTTTGCGCAGGCGCAGGGATTCGGGCGTGACCTCGAGCAGCTCGTCCACCGCCAGGTACTCGATGGAGGCGTCGAGGGACATGATCACCGGCGGGGAAAGCGCCTCGGAGATGGCCTTGGGCGCGGCGCGGTGGCCGGTGAGGTTCTTGGTCTTGCAGACGTTGATGACCAGGTCTTCGTTGCGGCTGGTCTGCCCCACCACCTGGCCCCCGTAGACCTCGTCGCCGGGTTTGACGAAGAAGACCCCCCGCTGCTGCAGGTGCTCGAGGGCGTAGGCCACCACCGGGCCGGTCTCCAGGGAGATCAGCGAGCCGTGGTCCTGGGCGTCGATCTCGCCGGCCACCGGCTCGTACCCGTGGAAGAGGCTGTTGAAGATGCCCGTGCCGCGGGTGAGGGTCAGGAAGGGCTGGCGGAACCCGAGGGTGCCGCGGGTGGGCACCAGGAACTCGGCGTACGCGGTGCCGTCCTCCCCGTAGCGCAGGGCCTGCAGCTTGCCGCGCCTTTTGCCCAGCATCTCGCTCACCACCCCCAGGTAATCGGCCAGCACCTCGACGAAGACCCGCTCCACCGGCTCCAGCAACCCCCGCTCGCTCTCGCGGTAGATCACCTCCGGTTTGCTCACCGCAAACTCGTACCCTTCGCGCCGCATGGTCTCGATGAGGATGGCCAGGTGCAACTCGCCGCGCCCCGAGACGATGAACTGGCTGGCCAGGTCGGTGTCCTCAACCCGCAGCGCCACGTTGCTCTCCAGTTCGCGGGCAAAACGCTCGCGCAGGTGGCGGCTGGTGACGAAGCGCCCCTCCCGTCCGGCAAAGGGGCTGTCGTTGACGGCAAAGGTCATGCGCACCGTCGGCTCCTCCACCTTGATGGGCGGCAGGGCCTTGGGTTCCACGGCGCAGGCGATGGTGTCGCCGATGCCGACGGCGGGGATGCCGGAGACCGCGACGATATTACCGGCATACACCTCGTCGACCGCCTCGCGGCGCAGATTGCGGAAGACGAAGACCTGCCCCACCGTGCCCGGACTCATGGCCCCGTCGGCGGCGATGTGCATCACCGGCTGGCCGCCCTTCAGGGAGCCACTGGTGAGGCGGCCCACCGCAATCTTGCCGACGTAGCTGCTGTTTTCCAGGGTGGTGACCAGCAACTGGGTCGGGCCGTCGACGATCTGCGGCGGCGGCAGGTGCCCGATGATGGCGTCGAAGAGCGGCTCCAGGTTGTCGGCCAGGTGCTCGGGGCTGGTGCCGGCCTTGCCTTCGAGGGCGCGGGTGTAGATCACCGGAAAATCCGCCTGGGCCTCGCTGGCGCCCAGGTCCACAAAAAGGTCGAAGGTGGCGTTGACCACCGCGCTGGGCCGGGCGGCGGGGCGGTCGATCTTGTTGACCACCACCACCACCAGATGGCCCCGATCCAGGGCCTGGCGCAGCACGAAGCGGGTCTGGGGCATGGGCCCTTCCACGGCGTCGACCAGCAGCACCACCCCGTCCACCATGTTCATGATGCGCTCGACCTCGCCGCCAAAGTCGGCGTGTCCGGGGGTGTCGACGATATTGATCAGGGTGTCGCCGTGGATGACGCCGGTGTTCTTGGCGAGGATGGTGATGCCGCGTTCGCGCTCCAGGTCATTGGAGTCGAAAACCCGTTCCACCAGCGCCTGGTTGCTGCGGAAAACCTTGCTCTGGCGCAGCATCCCGTCCACCAGGGTGGTCTTGCCATGGTCGACGTGGGCGATGATGGCCACATTGCGGATGTCGCGGTACAGGGCGCTGCCGCTGCCTGCCTCGCTGTTTACCGGTTCAGTCATTTTGTTCCTGTGGTTTGATGGGCAAGATTGCCCGGTACAGCGATCAGGCGCCGATACCGCCGGTGGCGCGCAGGAGGGTCTCCTGCACCAACAGCTCGTGAGCATAGGGCCGGTCGGGAGCCTGGGCGCCGGCGATGGTCGCCAGGAAGGAGGCCAGTTCGCGCTCGTAGAGCACCTGGCGGTCCTGGGGCGGGATATGCACCCACTGCTCGCCCTGCTGGAAGCCGTCACGGGCCCCGTCCAGGCAGACCCGCAGGGTGCGCCCCGGCTCGAAGGGCTCAACCAGGATGGCGCTGCCCCGGCTGCCGTAGACCTCGAAACGGCGGGCCATGGGCGGGGTCTCCATGGCGGCGATGTCGATGAAGGCGATGGCGTGGTCGAACTCGAACACCCCGAGGGTGTTATCCTTGAAATCGGGCACCACCCCCGCATCGTGGCGCAGGAAGGCACTCACCTTGCGCGGCCGGCCCAGCATCCACACCACCTGGTCGAGCATATGGCCGCCCAGGTCGTAGAGGATGCCGCCGTGGTGCACGCTGATGATCTTGCGCGCCGCCTCGGGGATACAGGTGGACATATGGGCGCGCACCGAGAAGATTTCGCCCAGGAAACCCGAACGGGCCCACTCGGTGATCTGGCTGAAACCCTGATGGTAGCGCAGCATGTACCCCAACTGTACCAGCAAGTGCTGCTCCTCGGCCTTGCGCACCACCCGTTTCCATTGCGCCCAGTTGTCGCCGGCGGGCTTGTCGTACCACACGTGTTTGCCGGCCACCACCAGGGCCTCGGTCTGCTCCAGGCTCTCCTCGTTGCGGCCCTCCGAGGCCACGGCGACGATGCTCTGGTCCTCGAGCAGTTCGCTGGCCGAGGCAAACCAGTGGGCGCCATCGTAGGGGGGTTTGCCTTCGGCGGCCTGGCGTTTCTCCGGGTCCGGCTCGAAGATGCCCGCCAGCTCGACCTGCTCGTTCTTTTTCATCGCCAGCCACTTGCCGCTGGCGTGACCATGACCGGTCCCGTACTGGGCCATGCGCACCTTTGCCATGCCGGTCTCCTATCTGGCCTGTTGGCCGACGAGTTGGGCCACGGCCTTGGCATCGACCCGGTCGCCGGGGAACGCGTAGGGCAGCAACCACCAGTCCTCGCTGAAGGAGGCCGACTGCCCCGGCGCCAGGCGTTCGCGCGGCCCGATGGGTTCGAGTTCGCAGACCTCAGTGCCGTTGTACCAGATCGAGATGGTCAGACCCGCCACCTCGTTGTAAACCCGGTCGGAAAAGGTCGGGAAACGTTTGACGAACATCAGGTCGTTTCTCATCAGATATCCGAACCAGCCCGCATAGGTGTCCATGCCCAGCTTGGCATGCTGCGGCGGCCCCAGGACCTCGAGGAAGCCGTCGCGGACCCGGATATTGGGGTCTTGGGGCCAGCAGTCGATGCCTCCGGGGCCGTACATCACGTACTTGCTGGCAAAGCGACTGGGTTCGGTGAGCGGCATCACCACAATCCCGTGCCCCAGCGCGAAGGTGCGGCTCCAGAAACAGCGATCAATCACCTGGGTCGAGACGTTGGTGATGGTCTGCACCATGCGCAGGTGCGACGAGGCCGCATCGAGGGTGAACTCCCGCACGATTTGCAGGCCGCTGGCGGCGTCGGCCACACTGCTCAGGCGGGCCTGGCGCGGCCCGGTGGCCTCGGCCTGCCAGTCCCCGAACCACAGGTCCGGGTGCCGTGGGATCACCTGCTCGGGACCCACGTCGCAGCGCCCGGCGCTGGGCTCCACCACCGGCTGGCCGGGCACGTAGCGCCAGCCGGCCTGGGCCGGGTCGAGCATCAGGGCGTTCTTCCCCTGGAGGGCGTACTCGAGCACCCGTCCCCCGCTGGTGCCCAGCACTACGCGGGTGGTGTTGTTCTCCAGGGCGATACAGTCGTTGTAGCCGAAAAACTCGGTCCTGCCGGAAGCTGCCATTCCTGGGTTCCTCCCCTTTTTCAGCTCAGGCCACGGTGTACTTGGCCACGGCCTTCTCGTCCAGCTCGATGCCCAGTCCCGGTTTGTCGGGCACCAGGGCGTAGCCATTCTCGATACGAATGGGTTCGGCCAGGAGATCGTCCTCGCGGAAGAAATTGCCGATGATGTCGGAGGGCAGGGTCGCCGCCGGCGCTGCGGCACAGGCGTGCACGAAGCTCATATCGGTGAGGCCCAGATCCACCCCGCTGCCGTGCCAGACCGGCACCCCGGCCTGCTCGGCGATATGGCACTGTTTGACGAACTGCACCATCGAGCCAGGGCTGATATTGAGCATATCCACTGCTTCCTTGCGGCAGGCGTCGTACACCGCCCGGCCGCTGCCCAGGTGCAGGGCCACCGGCACCTCCAGCTTCTGGCGCAGGTGCACGTACCAGTCGAGGTTGTCCTTGGGCACGGGGTCCTCGAAGACCGCCACCAGCCGCCGCAAGGGCCCCAGCGCATCGGCGAAGGCGATGGTGTGGGCCGGCAGATAGAAGCGGCAGTTGGGGTCCACGGTGACCTTGAAGTCGTAACCCACCGCGTCGGCCACCGCCTGCAGGCGCCCGATATTGGGGTCTTCGAGGGCGCATTTGATCTTGATGCCGTGGAAACCCTTGGCCTTGCCCTCTTTGGCTTTGCGGGCCAGGTCCTCGGGGGTGCGCCGGCCGCTCCAGTAATCGACCAGCACCTTGTCGCGCACCTGGGCGCCCAGCAGGCGGGCTGCGGTCACGCCCAACTGTTTGCCCACCACGTCGAAGAGGGCCATCTCAAAGGCCCCGTACGCCCCGCCCGGCGTCGGAATCCGGTGCAGATCGATGCGTTCGATCTCCATGCCGGTGAGGGCGGCAATGCCCTGGTCCACGTCGGCGGCGGGACAGCCGCGGCCGGTCTCGCCGATGCCGACGATGCCCGAGTCGCTGGTGTGGATGCGAATGATGTGTTTGGGCACCTCGCAGAAGCCGCGCAGGCCCTCGTCCTTGGCGTCGTATTCGGGTGAGTTGACGCTGTCGGGCCGCATGGGCACGACGACCTTCCACTTCTCGATGTGGGTGATCTTCATCGCCTTCTCCTGGATTAACTTGCCAAAGGGGGGATTCAATAAGGTGCTGATCGCGCCGGCCTTTGTCAAACGCTGGCCCCGCCCCGCCTTAGCTGCCTGCGCCCCGAAAAAGAAAGGGCAGCCGGCCCGAAGGCCGGCTGCCGCCCGGTGTGACGCCCCGCAGTGGGGTTACTTCTTCTTGGCCTGGCTGAGGGCCACGGTGACCTTGCCGCTCTTCGAGGTGGTATTGCCCGCCTCGTCGGTAGCCGTCACGGTGAGGGTGTAGACCCGCCCGGTGCCATTGCCCTTGCGCTCGGCGCGCAGGGCGATGCTGGCGGTGCCGTCGCCATGGTCCACCACCTGCCAATCGGGACCGGTATCGCCGTCGCCCGTGCCGTTCTCGGGCTCGTTGCTGGTCACCGTGATGGCCAAAGCCACCGACGGGTCACACAGATCGGCGGCAGCGATCTGGCCGACGGCCACCATCTCGTGGTTGGGCGGCCACAGGCTGCTGGGGCTGATGCTCAGGGTCAATGCCGGGGCCGTGGTGTCCACCACCTGGATGCTGCGGGTGGCGCTGGCGCTGTTGCCGCTGCCGTCCACCGCCGTGTAGGTGATGACGTAGTTGCCCTCGACGGTGGTGTTGACACTGCCGCTGACCGCAACCGTTACCGCGCCCTCACAGGCGTCCAGGGCAGTGGCGCCCTGCTCCGTATAGCTGCCCACATGGCACTCGATGGTCTGCATCGCCGCGCCGTTCAGGCTGATCGCCGGCGCAGTGGTATCCACCACCTCGATGGTGCGGGTGGCGCTGGCGCTGTTGCCGCTGCCGTCCACCGCGGTGTAGGTGACGACGTAGGTACCCTCGACTGTGGTATCGACGTTGCCGCTGATCACGACCGTCACCGCACCCTCACAGGCGTCCAGCGCCGTGGCACCCAACTCGGTGTAGGTACCCAGGTGGCACTCGATGGTCTGCGTCGCCGCGCCGTTCAAACTGATCACCGGGGCGGTGGTATCCACCACGTGCACCGTGCGGGTCACGGTGGCGGCGTGGGCCGCGCCGTCGGTGGCGGTATAGGTGAGCACGTAATCACCTTCAACGGTGGTGTTGACGCTGCCGCTGATCGCGACCACGACCGGACCGTCACAGGCATCCACAGCCGTGGCGCCCAACTCGATGTAGGTACCGACGTGGCATTCCAGGGTCAGGTCGGCCGCACCGTTCAGACTGATCACGGGCGGTGCACCATCCACTACATGGACGGTGCGGGTCGCCGTGCTGGTATTGCCCGCGGCATCGGTGGCCGTGTAGGTGATGACGTAGGTGCCCTCGACGGCGGTATTGACGCTGCCGCTGATCGAGACCGCCACCGCACCATCGACGTTGTCGGTCGCCGTGGCGCCCAACTCGGTGTAGGTGCCGACGTGGCATTCGAGCGAGAGGTCCGCCGCGCCGTTGAGGGTGATCGCCGGCGGGGTGGTATCGGCCGGCGGCGCGACCGTGGCGCTTTCGAGGTAGGTCTGGATATTCCGGAAGGCTTTGAGGTTATCGGCCGAGCCCGGGTTGCTGAACCAGTTCACGTCCATCATCAGGGTCAACCGACCGGCGTGCCCGACCAGGTCCCCGCTATCCCAGATCGCCCCCACCGGAACGCCCGCGGCGCCGGTGGCCAGGATGTGGCTGCCCGAGATCCCGGCGATCCCGCCCGACGCGCTCAGATCGACATTGGCAATCGCGTTGGGGGTGGTGGCAATGCCGCCAATCGCGCCCGGATTGATCTGATACGGAGTGCCTACGTCCCCCCGGTTGCCAACCGTCACCCCGCCGCCGGTCACCACCGAGTTGACGAAGGTGGTGAGGGAGGAGTTCAGGGTCTCGCAACAGGGCCGCTCCCCAGTCAGGTGCACCCCGCCGCCCGAAGCCAGGAAGGCCGCAAGCCGCGCCTGTTCTACCGTGGTGATCGGCGCAAACGCCCCGACATGCCAGATCGTGGAGAAGGACGAGAGATCCGCGGGCAGCAGGGTCACATTGGTGACGGTATAGCCAAATCCGGTCAAGGTGGTGGCCAGGGTGTTTTTCGACGGGTAGTCCCCGAACACCAGGACCTTGCCTGATACCCCGGCCGCGATCTTGGCACTGGGACCGGGGACCACCTCGGCTTCGGCCTCCTCGCCGTGCCAGATCCCGTCCGGGCCCAGGGTGTAATCGAGTTCAAGCCCTGCCGCGGTCTGTGCTGCACCGGCCGCCGGGTTGGAACTGGTCGGTGTTTTTTCTCCGCAACCGACCAGCACCAGGCCGGCGGTTACCAGACACATCATTGCTACATGCAGCTTCGACATAGAAACCCTTTTGAGGTGGTGGATGCGGGAACCGCTGCCTCGGGCACTGCGGCGGCCGGAGGCGCGATCGGGGACCGCAATGGATGGGAAAAGCGGCAGCCAGCCCGAAGGCCGGCTGCCGCCCGGTGTGACGCCCCGCAGTGGGGTTACTTCTTCTTGGCC
>JADZBP010000287.1 GCA_020852055.1 Candidatus Latescibacterota bacterium | reverse complement strand
GCGTTTTTCGAGAAAGGCCAGGCCCTCGGCGTAGTGGCTCATATCCACGCCGGGCACGAAGTAGTTGGGGGTGTAGGGGGAGAGGGAGACCTGTTTGCGGCCGGCGCTGCGGAAGAGTTCGACCGCCTGGTCGATCAGGGCCGTACCCACCCCCTGCCGGCGCTGCTCCGGGTGCACCCCCATGGCGGTGATCCAGCCGCTCTCCGGGTCCAGGCCGCCCTTGTCCATGGCCACCCGGCGGATCAGGCACAGGCAGAAACCGGCCAGCCGGCCTTCGCGTTCGGCCACCAGCAGCCAGTCGGGGTGGAAGTTGGGATCGAGCAGCACCTTGAGGCGCAGGGTGGCCGCGTCGATGGCGTCGAAGGGCAGGCTGGCGCTCCACAAGGCCAGGAGGGCCTCTTCGTCGGTGCTGCGGTAGCCGCGGATCTGGATGCTGGTCATCACTGGGATCTCCTGTCAGTGGCCATGGCTGGGGCCAATCTCGCCCGTCCACTCCTGGCTGTCAACCGAGGGCAGGGGAGGGAAGGGCGGGTTGATCAACCCCGGTGGTCGGCACTGCTGGCCCCAGGCACCGGAACCCGCTTTGGATAATATTACCCGGAGTAACCAACCTCCTTCGGGTGAAAGGGCAACCACATGGCGGTCCACGGCGCTTCCGCGTTTCCGGCACAGGGGCATTGGTACCAGGACATCTACTGCCAGCACCACTACGATGCCCACCACGGCGGGTACGAAAAGGTCTACCAGGACTTCGATGCCGAGAAAGCAGCGCAGGCCTTTGCCGAGGCCGGGGTGCAGATGGTCTGCTATTTCGCCAAAGGGTCCTGTGGCTATTCCTATTATCCCACCAGGATCGGCATCGTACATCCCGGCCTGAACCGGGATTTCACCGGGGAGATGACTGCGGCGCTAAAGAAGCGGGGCATCCGCTGTCTGGTCTATGTCTACCTGGCCGCGGAACGCCAGTTGCACCAGCAGCACCCGGACTGGGTGTACGGCGCTGTGCCAGCCGGCCTCGCCGCGCCCGTGGAGCAGGCGCAGATGTGCGCCAACTCCCCCTACACCGAGCAGGTCGGCATTCCCCAGATGAAGGAGATCCTGTCGCTCTACGACATCGACGGCTTTTTTGTCGACATCTTCTTCCATCAGTATTTCCACGCCCAGTGCCGATGCCGGTGGTGCCGCGAGCTGTTCGACCGGGAGGTGGGCGGGCCGATCCCCGAGAGCGACGACCATCCCCGGGCTTTTGCCTATCGCAAATGGTTGAACCGGCATATGGAAGCCAAGATGGACTCGGTGTACCAGGCGCTGAACGCTGCCCAGCCAGGCCTGGTCCTGCTCAACAACTGGGCCTGGATGTCCCAGTACCCCGTCACCCCGCCGGCCTACGTGCAGCACCTCACCTTCGACACCCCGGTGCCGCAGTCCGGGGGCCTCTATTCCTGGGCCTTCTCCATGGAATCGCGGTACCTGGCCACCCTGAGCAAGGTGCGGCCGCAGCTCACCTGGAGTGTGATGAACACCCGCATGACCACCTGGGGCGTCTACGATCTGCGCGAGCCCGAGGCGCTGCTGCAGGAATGCGCCATTCCCCTGGCCGGCTGCGGCAGGACCTATATCGGGGATGTCGCCTTTCCCTCCGGCAACCCGGACCCGGCGGTGATGGAACGGTGCGGCCAGGTGAACCAGCGCACCCGGACCCTCGAACCTTTTCTGCGCCACTGCCACCCCGTTCCGGAGGTGGCCCTCCTGCACTCGGCCGATTCGATCTGGTCCCGCGGCCCGGTCAGTGTGGGCGCCAGCTGGCGGCATGCGCCGGCGGACTACCCGGTGTGCGGGGCGCACAAGGCGCTCATCGAGGGGCATGTACAACTGGATATCCTCAACAGCGAGGTCCTGCCCCGAGCCCTGGGGGAGTACCGGGCCCTGGTGCTGGCCGGCCAGCGTATCCTCAGCGAGGCCGAGTGCGAGGCCATCCGCGCCTTTGTCCATCAGGGGGGCGCCCTGCTGGTGACGGGTGAAACCGGCACCCGTGACGCCGACAACCAGCCGCGGCACACCTTTGCCCTGGCCGAGGTCCTGGGTATCGAGTACGGGGAAGCGCCCGAGGGAATCGGCTTTTTGCACGTGCCGTCCCGGATCTCTCCCTACGGCATCCCGGCCATGGATATCCCGGTGGGCAGAACCGCGCTGGCCATCCAGACCACCACGGCAAAAACCCTGTTGCAGATGGTGCCCGCCTACCCCGGCAAGGCCGCGCCGGTTGCCGCGCCCCGCGGGCCGGGCGTCACCCTCAACCAGTACGGCCAGGGCCAGGCGATCTACTGCGCCCTGCCGCTCTTCCACACCTATTTCGCCGAAGGCACGCCGGTGCTGCGCAAGCTGGCCCTCTGGATGCTGGACCAGGTGTTTCCGGTGGAATCCCGGATCGTCCTCCTCCAAGGCGCTCCCGCCAATGTGGAGATGTTCTACAACCACCGGGGCCACGAGCGTTTCCTGCACCTGATCAACTACGCCGGGGACAAACGGGAAACCGGGACCCCCCAGGTGCAGGATCTGCCCGCGGTACACGGAATTCAGGTCCAGGTGCGGGTCGATGCCCCGCCGGTCCGTATTACTTCCGTTCCGGAGGGTCGGGACATGGCCTTCACCTACCAGAACCAACGGGTCTGCTTCGATGCCGAGCCGCTGGCCATACACAGCGTCTACCGGATCGAACTGCAATCCTGACCCTTCCCCTGGCCGCGACGCCAAAAAGGAAACGAGCCATGAGTGTGATCCCCAGCAAGGACCGCGAAATCCTGCGCGGCCTGGGCCGCGAACTCGCCGAGGCGGCGGCCGACCCGGTCAACGAGGAGCGCCGCCGCGTCTGCCAGCGCGTCGACACGCGCCAGAAAAGCCGGCCCTCCATCACCATCTTTCAGGAGCCCTGGAACGAGCTGAACGTCAACGGCGAACTGGACCTGTTTTGCGCCGATGCCTTCTGCCGCGGCATCGAGCAGGAATTGCGGCGCACCCTGTACAAGTGGCGCCACTATCCGGGCGACATGAGTGTGAGTGCGGAATCGGTGCAGCCCTATTGCATCACTAACACCAGTTTCGGCATCGACGAGGACGTGGACATCGCCCGGACCGACCCGCAGAACGATGTGGTCTCGCGCCACTTCCACATCCAGATCAAGGATGAAGGCGATATCGGCAAGATCAAGGTCCCGGTGGTCAGCCACGATGTAGCGGCCACTGAGGAGGGGTTTCAGAAGCGGGGGGAGATCTTTGCGGGCATCCTCGGCGTGCGCAAGGCCGGGGTGGGGTCCTTCTGGTTTGCGCCCTGGGATTTCCTGGTGCGGCTGACCGGGGTCGAGGAGGTGCTGCTGGATCTGGTGGAGCGGCCCGACTACGTGCATCGGGCGATGAGCCACCTGGTGGACTGTTGGATGGCGATGCTCAAGCAGTACGAGGAACAGGGTCTGCTCGCCGCGCCGGCGAAGGAACTGACCGTCTCGGGCGCGGCCCAGATCTTCTCGGAGGTTTCACCCGCGATGCACGGCGAGTTCGCCCTGCAGCACGAGGCGCGTTTCTACCAGCACTTCGGCCGAGTGCACTACGGCTGCTGCGAACCCCTGCACAACAAGGTCGATATCTGCGCCCAGTACCTGCCCAACATGTACCAGATCTCGATGAGCCCCTGGGTGGACTTCCGCAAGGGCTGCGAAAAGGTGCGCGACCGTTTTGTCTTTGGCTGGCGTCCCAACCCCGCCTTCCTCGCCCACGACCCCTGGGACCCGGAGCTGGTGCGGCGCGATATCGAGGAGAAACTCGCCATTGCCGCCGAATACGGCTGCGTGGTGGCCATCTATCTCAAGGATATCAGCACGGTGCGCGGGCAGCCGCAACGCCTGACCGAGTGGAATGCGGTGGCCAGGCAGTGTGTGGAGAAGTACGCGAACTGAGGGGGAAGGCTAACCCAGCCTAGCCTGCTTCGGCCAGGGCGGTTTCGAGGAGCTGCTTCAGCCGCGCCGTCTCGCGCCGGAAATCCCAGCCGGCATCGAGCAGCTTCTGATTGGTGACGAACTCGACGCAGATGACGCCCTCGTACTGGTCGGCCTTCAGCTTGCGGACCATACGGCCAAAGTCGATGGCCCCTTCGTCCGGGCGGGCCTGGAAGGCGCCCGGGGCCGATTGTTTGGCGTGGAAATGTTTGGCATAGGGGTGGAGCACCTCGATCTGGTCTGGCCCGAGTCCCAGCTGCACTTGGTGGGCGTAGTCGAGGGTCAGCCCCAGCCCCGGCACTGCCTCGACGAGCCGGATGGCGTCGGCGGGCTGCTCGGCAAGGGAGCCGGCGCAGGGTTCGATGTTGCACTGCAGGCCCTGTGCCCTTGCCACGGCCACCAGGGCGCGCAACTCCCGGGCGGAGAGGTCGAAGGCCTCGGCTGGGGTCTGGCCCAGATCGTCGTGGACATGGCCGGGGATGAGCATCACACTCTCGAAGCCGGCCTTGCGGGCAAAGGTGGTGATGCCCGCGAACATGCCGCGGGTCCACTCGCGCACCTGGGGGTCGGGGTGGTTGATCGGCTTGCCGAAGTGCATGATGAAGAGCTCCGAGACGACCAACCCGTGCTGGTCCATCACCCGGCGCAGGCGATCGGCCTGGCCATCGGGGTCGGCCACGGCCTCCTGGGGCAGGATCTGGTGGTAGCTGCTCCACCCGGCCCCGACATCGGCGCGGTTGAAGCCGAGGGCTTTGAGGATGGCGGCGGATTCCTCTAGCGAGATCTCACCGAAGCTGAAGGTCGCGCCGGCAATGTGCATCGTCTGCTCTCCCGGTTATTGAGGCAAAAAAGCTGAGGTTCAGCGGGGCAACTCCAACCCGCGGCCCTGCTGGCGGGCGCGCTGGTAGAGCCGGATGGCGGTGGCCAGGTCCTCGAGAGCCAGGCCCAGGTTGAGACAGATGAGGCGCTCGTCCTCGCGCTGCCGGCCCGGCAGCAGGCCGGCGGCCAGCTGTCCCAGGTCGGCGTAGGGTTCGGGGGTGCTGCCGAAGTATCCTTCCCCGCGGTAATAGCGCAGTTGTTCCAGGTCGTCGGTGGCGATGCGGTCGGCCTCGGCCAGGGCGGCTCCCTGCCAGTAGGAGTCGAAGTCCACCGGGCAGGCAAAGGCCCCCGGGCTCAGCCAGCCCGCCTCGATGGCCGGGGTGGGATGTTTGAGGATGGGGCCGCTGGTGACCACCAGGTCCAGCCCGGCCACGGCCGCCTTCGGATGGTCGACCACCTCGATCTCCAGCTGCAGGGCCGCGCCCAGTTCGCGGGCAAAGGCCCGGGCTACCTGGGGCCGCACGTCGAAGGCTTTGACCCGGCGCAACGGGAAAAGGGTGGCCAGGGCTTCGAGGTTGCTGCGGCCCTGTACCCCGCAGGCCAGGATGCCCACCGTCGAGCTGTCGGGGCGGGCCAGGTACTTGGCGGCCAGGGCGGTGGCGGCGCCGGTGCGCTGGGCCGTGAGCCAGGTGGCGTCCATCACCGCGATGGGCACGCCGGTCTCGGGGTCGTTGAGGATCAGCAGGCCGGTGATATAGGGCAGGCCTTGGTGATGGTTCTCGGGATAACCGGAGATCCACTTGATGCCCGCCGCCCCCAGGCTGGGGATATAGGCGGGCATGGCGTGGATGAAGGCGTCGGGGCGGGTGTGGATGCCCGGCTTGGGCGGCATCTCGACGCGACCGGCGCCCTTCTCGCGGAACATCTCTTCCAAGGCCTCGATGATCTGGCCCATCGGCAGGTCCAAGGCTTCGATGTCGGCGCGGGACAGGTAGAGGAGGGGGGTGTTTTCCATGTAGACGTGCTTTCGGGGGTTAGGCGGCGGGCTTGCTCACAGCAACTCCCGCACCTGGAACATGCTGTCCTCGTCGATGGCAAAGGCCTGGGCGTGCTGCACCCGCCGGTGGATGCCGTGGATGCGGGTGCGGGCCTGGTACCAGTCCCAGTACGGGAAGCCGCCCTCGCCCCGGCCGATGGCAAAACTCTTGAAGGCCTGCTCCCAGTCGGCGAAGACCTCGCTGATGTCCACGTACACGTAGGGCCGGAAGTGCTCCGGGTCCTCCCAGTTGTCGGCGTAGTACATACGCGCCCAGCGCATGGGCGGCAGGCCGTCCAGGTCGAAGTGGCGGATGGTGGCCAGGAAGCGGGCGCGGCGTACCAGATGGTAGGTATTGGTGTGGTCCTGGTGGATACTGTCGCGCCAGTGGGTGACGATCACCTGGGGCTGCAGCCGGCGCAGCAGCCGGGCGATTTCGCGCGCCACCTCGTCGGTGTTTGGCAACTCTCCGTCCAGATAAGGAAAGAAGTGAGGCGTGGCCCCCAGCAGGCGGGCGGCCTCTTCGGCCTCGGTCTTTTTCTGGGCCCCGTATTCGGCCGGCGAGAGGCGGGCGCTGCCCTTCTCGCCCAGGGTCAGGCTGACCAGGTGGGCCTGCCAGCCCTGGCGCACGTGTTTGAGCAGGGTGGCGCCGGCGGTGAACTCCATGTCGGCGGTGTGGGCGCCGATGGCGACGATGCAGGGCTGCTCGGCCATATCCGCCTCCGGTCAGGGCCTGGGTTCGGGATTGAGCAGGGCGGCGATGTGCACTGCCTGGAAGAGGGTGGCCGGCTCCAGCTGGGTGCGCAGGGCCCGTTTGCGCGGCAGCAGGGTGGTCTCGCCCAGCATGGGCGGGGAGACCACCACCTCCACCAGTCCGGGGCTGAGATCGAGATTGCCCTTGGGGCACTTGGGCCACAGGGCGTGGATGCCGCGGAAGGCCATGGGGATGATGACGATGTCCTGGGGCAATTGGGCGAAGAGGCCGTGCTGGATGGGCAGGCACTGCAGGGCAAAGGCCGCGGTGGTGCCGGCTCCGTACACCACGCCGGGCCGTTTCTCCAGCAGTTTGGCGAAGCGCTGGGTGGGATTGCCGGTGTCCTGGGAATGCTCCAGGATTACGTAGCCGTCCACCTCCTCGAGCAGCCGGTCGGCCTGCTGCGCGTCGACGCCGATGAGGGAGAACCGGTGTTTGCCGAAGCGGACCACCGCCGGCTCCATCAGCCGGGCGCGGGCCAGCTGGGTGCAGGGTACGGGTTTGGGCCAGCCCATGGCCGCCATCAACTCGGGCGAGCGCAGCACCTGGTACATGACCGGGTGGTCCAGCAGGCTCTGGTGGGTGGGGAAGAAGATGATCTTGTGCCCGCCCTTGGCCAGTTCCAGTTCCTTGGCCACCGCCGCAAAGTGGGGGTCGATCACTACCCGGACCTCCACCCCGAAGAGTTCGAGACTGCGCACGGCCCACTCGCTGTTGTTCTCCCAGGCCGCCTCCAGCCGGGCCTGTTCCTCCAGGCCGGCGCGCTGGATCTGCAGCTTGCGACGCAGGCCGCGGCGGAAGAGCCCGATCCAGCGCCACAGCCGCCAGTACCGCTGCCAGCCCGGAAGTTTGGCGCTGGGCCCCACATGGGGGTATTCGAGGAATCGGCCGCTGACCTGGTTGCGCAGCAGGGGCGGCAGTTCCACGGCGGGCAGTTCGCAGCTGGCGCCGGCCTGGCCGCGCAGCCGGTTGGCCCCGGCCACCAGCTCGGAGGTCAGGTCGATCATGTCGCGGGTCAGGTAGCTGTACTGCTGCCCGTACCAGTATTCCTTGGGTTTGATCTGGGCCGGGTCTTCCTGATGGGCCTGGAGGAATTTGAGCAACATGCCCTGGCCCAGGCGCGCGTAGAAGCGCAGCTTGTCGCACCAGGCCTGGCGCACCTTACCCTCCAGGGCCACGGCCAGCAGTTCGACCTCGGTGATCACCTTCCAGATGGCGATGCCCAGCCAGATGAAGTTACTAAACGTATTGTAGCGGATGGCCAGGTGTTCGCCGGCAGCCAGGAAGTCGACCACCTCCTCGGCCAGCTGGCGCAGGGCCTGGCGCAGGGTCGGCGCCGTTTCCCGGCCGTTGCGCTCGCAGGTATAGGTCTCGTCGAGCCTGGGGTCATCGACCTCGACGTCCTTCTGCAGTTTCTCGGCCACGGCCTGGCCGTGGGCCAGGGGGGCGCGAGCCACCCGCACGTGGACCAGGGCCGCCTCGCCGGCATCGAGCGGGAAGGGATCTTCGCGGCCCAGAGCTTCGAGATACACGGCCTGGTAGAGCTGAAGGAAGTCGCGTTCATTGCCCGCCCCGCGGGCCAGGAACTGGCGGCGCAGCTGCAGGTACACGCAGTTGGCCTGATGATAGGACGGCAGGGCGCGGGTGTAGCGCTGGTGGGCCTCGGCCAGGCGGCTGTCGCGGCGGGGAGGGATACCTTCGTAGATGGTGGTGATCAACCGGGCGCGCTGACGCAGCCCTTCCAGGCCCAGGGGCTGAGCCACGGTGCCGCTGGCCGGCCAGACCACCTCTTCGGGGTTCCAGGTGGAGAAATGGCCATCCGATAGCGCCACCTTGAGCAAGTCCTGGGCGGCCTGGTCGTAGAGGGCCAGCAACTGGTCCAGATCAGGTAGATCTTTTGGAATGTCCACCGGCGTTCGGGAGTTTAGAGCCTAACCGAAAACCCCATTTGGGCTACGCCCGGCTGCAAGGGCCGTGGCCGGCGTTGCCCTCAGTCGGCATATTTGCGGGTCAATATGCCTTCTTCGGGCGCCTGGTCCACGTCCCTTTCGCTCGGGCTCGCTGCCAAAGCAGGTTTCCGGGTAGGCTCTTGGGTTTGGCAGGGAGAGGAGAGAGCGTGTACTTTTCTCTATGCCTCACAAAATAAGGCCCAACCCCCCTACCAACAAGGCAGGAATCCAGATGAAATACCACATCGGTCTCATCGGCTGCGGCGGCATCGCCGGCACCTGGCTCCAGGCCGTGGCCCAGCACGCCGACTGCCGCATCGCCCTCGCCTACGACCTGTCGCCCCAGGCCGCCACCCAGCGCGCCGCCGAGGCGGGCGGGCGGGCCGTGGGCGAGGTGGACGAGATCCTCGGCAGCGACGAGATCAATCTGATCCTCGTCGCCACCCCCACCCCCAGCCACCCCGAGCTGGTGGTGCGGGCGGCGCGGGCCGGCAAACACGTGCTCTGCGAAAAACCCATGGCCCTCAACCTCAAGGAATGCCGGCGTATGGCCGCTGCCTGTGCGCGGGCTGGCGTCAAACTGGCGGTGGGGCACTCCCTGCGTTTCTGGGGCGCCTTCCTCACCTGCCGCCGCCTGGTCGCCGAAGGGGCCATCGGCACCCCGGTTTCGGGCAGCATCGACCGCATGGGCGCCGCCCGGCTGCGCCGGGCCGCCGAGGTCCAGACCGATAACCACTGGCGTTCCCAGACCCGCAACACCGGGGGGGCGGTGCTGGAGGGGTTCATCCACGAGATGGACTTTACCCGCGCCGTCTTCGGCGAGGTGGCGGCGGTGGACTGCCAGATCGCCGGCGACCAGGAGTACGCCGGTCTGCTCAGCCCGCAGATCATCCAGGCCCTGGTGCGTTTTGAATCCGGGGCGCTGGTGACCCTGCGCACCGGCGGCACGGTGGCCCTGCCGAGTATGGGATACTGGCTGGCCGGCACCGAGGGGGCGCTGCGCTTCACCTCCTGGGGCGGACCGGTGGAGCACTACCGCCACGACTTCCCGGAGAAGAAGCTGGTGGAGTGTGACACGACCTCGGCCTATTATCTGGAGTTGTGCGACCTGATCCGCGCCATCGAGGAGGGCGGCGAGCCCGAGAACAGCCCGCTCAACGGTGAGAAGAATATCGGCCTGGGCCTGGCCATGTACCGGGCCTTCGAGACGGGCAAGCGCGTTTCTTTCGAGAAGGGCTTGCCCCAGCGCCTGCCGGCTGGCTATCAGAATACGCGGTGGTAATCAGCGTTTCCGGGCAGTGATCAGCGGGGTGCCGTCGCGGAGGACGCCCCGCTCCACACCGGTGAAGCCGGCCTCCTCCAGCCAGGTGCGGTACTCGCTTTCGGTGTAGGCCCGGCCCTCGGGATAGAGGCTGAGGAGGGCGAGGTTGAAACACGCCGCTTCCCGAGGCGAGCAGCGCGCGTCGTCGAGCATGCCCTGGCCGAGGATGTAGATGCTGGCGCCAGGGCGGAGCGCGGCCGCAACCCGCATCAGCGTTTCTTGGGCCTGGTCGGGGGAGAGGGTCTGCAATAAGGCTTTGAGCACTGCCGCGTCGAAGGGTCCCTCCAGGGGTTGGGAGAGGATATCCACGGCGCCGACAACCACCCGCTGCTCCAGGCCGGCCTCAGCCACAAAGCGTTTGGTCAGCGGGGCCACGGTGGGCAATTCCACCACCGTGGCCCGCAAATGAGCGTGCGCCTGGCACAGGGCGATGCTCACCCCACCGGAACCTCCTCCCACATCCAGCAGGGCATGGCAGCCGGCCCACTCGGGCCGCGAGGCCAGCATGCCACCCGTTTCCAGTGCGTCGGGGTGTAGTCCGTTGATGAAGGCCTCCAGGTCGGCCGCCGGCATGGCGGCAAAGTCGTGCCGCGCCCGGGGTTGGCCGGTGCGGATGGAATCGGCGGCGCGCAGCGCAGCTTCCCAGAGCTGAGCCCAGAGCGCGTGGGCGCCTCCCAGATAGCCGGGACGGCCTTTGACCAGCAGTGAAGCGGATTCGGCGGTATTGGCGAAGTATCCCTCCTTGTCCACCTTGAGCAGACCCACCGCAACCAGGGCGTAGAGCAGCACCTGCAGTCGCCGGGGGTCGCCACCCAGGGCCGCGGCGACCTGGTTGGCGCTCAGGGGGCCATCCTTCAGGCCGGTGAACACCTCCAGGCGCAGCCCGGCCAGCAGCACGAAGGAGGGGTAGACATCTAGAAGACGCTGGAGGGAATAAGGCTGGTCGTCGGGCATCGGATACACGGGAAGATATTTTCTGTGCTTGTTTTGGAATTGTTTAGTTTTTATTATTCGATATTCAAAATAACCCGGGTCGTGTCCTGAGATTATCTCATCCCAGCGGGGTTGAGTCGCATGAGTTGGAGAGCGGTATGGATCTGATCGGTCAGTCCAGCGGCCATCGCCGGGGATCTCTTCTGCCAGTGACCTTCCTGGG
>JADZBP010000286.1 GCA_020852055.1 Candidatus Latescibacterota bacterium | reverse complement strand
CGCTCTTGCTGTATTTCTCGAATTGATCCGTGGGGATACGGTAGCTCTGCATGTACGCCGCGTCGCTGTGGCAGTGACTACACGTTTTAGGCACGTTGCTGGCATAGACCGGGGAGCGCGGATCGTTGACCGGCAAGATGCCATGGGCGCCGTGGCAATCGGCGCAGACGGCGACCTTTTTATCCCCTTCGGCTAGCCGTTTGCCGTGTACACTGGTGTGGTACAGGGCGACCTGGTCCACCCGCAGGGCGGGGTTGTAATGGCCGATAAAAGCCCCGTCGCTGTGGCACTTGCCGCACAGCTCGATCACCTTGGCCTTGCTGGGTTTGCCGATGAACCCCTTGGCCTCGTCCATGGCGTCTTCTTCGGCGTCCTTGGTGGCATCGCCCCCGTGGCAGTTGACGCAGGAAAACCCCTGGCGAGTGTGGATATCCTGCTCGGCGAGTTTGGCCGGGGCCGCCAGTTCCTCGTCCTCCTGCTTGGCATGGCAGGAGAGACAGGTGTCCGGCCCTGCCCCCCAGGTTGGCGCGCTGGCCAGTAGTGACAAAAGACCACAGAACGAAAAGACCCGCATAGCTATATCCTCAAGGCTTCGCATGCAGCCAGCCCACCAAGGTCAGACCAAAGACAAAAGCCATCGCCAGAATGCCAAACCAGGTGAAGAGCGGGCTGGGCAGGCCGCGCGCGGAACGGCGATCCAGGAAGGGCACCAGGAGCCAGACCAGACCTGCCAGACCCATGAAGGCAATGGCGAGGAATTCGCCCTCGAATCCCAGCACCGTGGACGGAACCAGTTTCAGGAACTCGAAAGCAAACAGGAAATACCACTCGGGCTGAATGCCGGCCGGGGTAACCGCGAAGGGGTCGGCCTTGGTGCCCAACTCCCAGGGGAAGTAGGCGGCCAAGGACACCAGCACGCCGAGGATCACCAGCCAGCCCAGCAGGTCGCGGAGGGCAAACTGGGGAACGAAGGGCATGGTCTTCTTCGGCTCTTTGCTGGCTTCCACCGAAGGCGGGCTGCTCATGCCCTGGGTCTGCACCAGCAGGAGGTGGAGACCCAGCAGGGCGGTGGTGAGCATGGGCAGGACGGCCACATGGAAACCGAAGAAGCGGGTGAGGGTGGCGCCGGTCACGTCCTCGCCGCCGCGCAGGAAGAGCAACATCCAATGACCGACCACCGGCACATTCTCGACAATCTCGGTGCCCACCTTGGTGGCGAAGTACGCCAGTTCGTTCCAGGGCAGCAGATAGCCGCTGAAGCCAAAGCCGAGGCTCAGGCCGAAGAGGCAGACCCCGGAGACCCAGGTCAGCTCGCGCGGTTTGCGGTAGGCCTTCATCATGAAGGCGGAGAACATATGCACGAAGAGCACGGCAATCATGAGATTCGCCGACCAGCTGTGCACATTGCGGATGAGCCAGCCGAATTCCACCTTGGTGACTAGAAACTGGACACTCTCAAAGGCGGCTTCGGTGGTGGGCCGGTAATACAGGAGCAAGAGGATACCCGTGGCCACCTGCACACAGAAAAGGAAGAGCGCCATGCCGCCAAAGTAGTACCAGATACTGTGGCGATGCATGGGCACGGTCTTCTTGTTGATGAAGTAGCGGACCGTGGAGAGATCCACCCGCTCCTCCACCCAGTTGAGCACGGGGTTACTGCCAGGCTGTTTGGGTTTTTCCGTGTCCATATTTAGGCCTTGGAAACCACGATTTCGGTCCCCCGCAGATCCACCTTGAACTCATCCAGGCCTTTGGGAGGGGGGCCGGCTATGACCTGGCCGTTGAGATTGAAGGTGCCGTTGTGACAGGCGCACCAGATCTGGGATTTTTCGGACTGGTATTGCACCGTGCACTGCAGGTGCGGGCAGACCGCTGAGAAGGCCTTGTAATCCCCGCCGGCGGTCAGCACCAGCAAACCGGGTTTGTTGCCAAAACGGAAAACCTTACCCGCGCCTGGCTTCAGTTCACCTACCTGGCCGGCGATCACGCTGGTGGTGGCAGCTTCGCTCGATTTCGGCGGGAGGACAAAGCGGAGGACGGGGTAAAGGGCCGCTCCGATAAGAGCGAAGGTGCCACCGGTCAGGAACAGGTCGAGAAAGCGCCGGCGCGGCTGGGAAGGAGGGGTGGGATGCTGGGGGGAGGTTGATTCAGATCTGTCCACAGTGCCGCGGCCCTCCTGGTGTGGGTATTTGGATTTTACAAAAAGAAACGCAAAAGTTGTGCCTAGTCGCCGATGCACTGGTCGCGCGGGCCGAGATCGTTCAAATGATAAAGTTCAGATAAAATAGGGATATAAGTCGAATTACCGCTAGGTGTTTCGCGCCTTCTCTCTGCTGGTCCGCCCCCGGAGCGGGGCGTATTTGTCGGCAGTGCTGAGACGCCGATGAGACACTCCAGGCAGAATGGCGGCAGTCCTGGGACGTTCGTGCCGCAGTTGGGCGGGCTAGACAACAAGAAAGGCCAACCGTTTGGCGGCTGGCCTTTCCAGGTTTCAGGTGCTTGATTGTGGCCGGAGCAGGAGTTTGTGGTTCCTACACCTGCTCCGGCCAGTCAAACGGTGGGATAGGGACTGCTTAGGGCAGGAGCAGCATCTTGTGGCGTTCGATGAAGGTGCCGGCCTGCATCACGTAGAAGTAGGTGCCGGCGCTCACCTTCATGCCGCTGTTGTCGGTGCCGTTCCAGTTGACGACGTACTCGCCCGGAGAATGGGAAGCGTCGACCAGGCTGCGCACCTTCTGACCCAGCGCGTTGTAGATGTCCAACTTCACCTCAACCGGTTCGGGTACCGCGTAGTGGATCTCGGTCTCGGGGTTGAAGGGGTTGGGGGCATTCTGGTTCAGGGCGAAGCTGAGCGGTACCACCTTGCCCATCGATGCAGTGACCAGACCGCGCGGGTCGGCCTTGGGCGGCAGGCTGCGCCGCACCTTGGTATCCGAACCGATTTCCTTGCCGGTCAGGTTCTTGTATGAGGCCCGGAGCAGACCGGTGACGAAACGCGGGTTGTGGATGCCGTGGCTGCCGTCGATCTCGACCAGGTTGTAGTTCCACAGCGCGTTGAGCTGACGCACGGTGTAGTCCTTGTTGGCCACTGCGGTGGGGCCGGCGGGCGGGAGCAGCTCGCCCAGGGCGTGCAGCAGGCCTTCGACCTCGGTCTGGATGCCTTCGACCTTGCCGTCGCCGTCGAAGTCTTCGCGCGGGATATCGAAGGTGCTCATCGGGCCGTGGCAGGTGGCGCAGGCAGTGGTCAGATCCTGATCGTCCGACGCGTCGTCCGGGGTGCCGTTGTCGTAGACGTTCTTCCAGGTGTGGCCGCCCGCCTTGGTGAACATCGGGTTGGGGGTCTTGCCGTCGGCCAGCAGGGCCGTCTGCGGCTGCATATGGCAGGTGGCGCAGGCGTTCTCAACCGCGAACAGGTGGGTCGACTTGCGGAAGGACTGGCCGTATTCGATGCCGTTGCGGCCGGCCAGCACGTCGGTCTGGGAGTTCTCGTGCGGGTTCATCTGGCCGGTCTTGTTCTTGTAGTACAGGGCCACCTGGGTCGGGCCAGCGCGGCGCGACTTGTGGCACTGCATACAGAGCTTGCCTTCGCCGCCTTCGCTGATGATGGTGCCGTCGACCAGTTTCACGTCGTCGAGAACGCGCAGCTGACCGGGGTTGGTGGCGTTGTGTGGGTCGTGGCAGGCGGAGCAGGTGATTTCGGTATAGGTGGTATTGGTGACCTGCTTCGAGTAGTTCGGATCGTAGATATCGAGGTTCTTGTTGATGCGCTCGATGAAGCCACCGGCGGTGTGGCAGACCACGCAGCCTTCGCGGCCCGCGCCCGAGGGGCTGCGGGTGCTCTTGGCGTGCAGGGAGTTGCGCCATTCGGCGTTGCGCCAGTGGGTGTTGAGCGAGTCGTGGCAGGAACCGCAATCGCCGGCGGTGAGGCTCACCGAGATCTTGGCCTTGTTGCCCATGTGCTCACTGCCCGGACCGTGGCAGTTCTCGCACTGGATATTCGACTTGGCCTGCAGGGCGGCGGGCATTTTGGCGAAGTTGCCGTCCTGGAGCACCTTGAAGAAGTTGCCAGCCGTGTCGCCACGGGCTTCGGCGGCGGTGGTGCCCCAGTTGGCGGGGGTACCGAGCACGTCGTCGAACCCGCCGTTGACGGCGGTGGCGGCCTTGTTGAAGCCCAGGGTATGGCAGCTGATGCAGTTCTCGGAGTAGTGGTCGCTGTCGTGGCCGTCCACCGCGCTCGAGAGCTTGGTGGCGTGCTGGGTGGCGCCCCACTCGGTGACCTTGTCCTTATGGCAGACGCCGCACTGCGCGCCGGTGGCGGTGCCGCCGGTGGACGAGAGCGAGGTGATGGTGCCCACGCCCACGTAGGTGGCCGAGGTGATGGTGGTGGTCAGGGTGGTGTCCCCCACGGTGCGGGCTACCTGGGCGGTGATGGTATACTGACCGACCTTGTCGGAGATCAGCATCTTGCGGTCGGCGATGACGCGAACAACGCGCTCGGCCAGGTTGATAGGCACCGCAGTGCCCAGGGGGCTGTCGGCCAATTGCGCCGTGGAGCCGCTGGGGCTGGTCATGGTCCAGGTCACACCCGAAGACACGGTCCCGGTGTCGACCTGCACTTCGAGATACGCCGCCTCGCCCAGGCCCACGGTATTCAACCCGGTGGACTTCTGGGTCCCCGCGACGAGTTTATAATCCTTGATTTCCTGGGGGCTCAGGGGCCGGACGACCAGCACGGCGTTCTTAGCCGCGGCGATCGTCGGTACTGCCAGCATAGCCAGGAGCAAAGCGCTGCCTAGCTTGCTACAATGCCATTTGCTTCTGCTCATTTTTATCCTCCTTATGGAGACCCGGGCCGCTGCCAGACACGCCCTCACTAGGGGGGGTAGCGGGCCGGACTTGCTGCTTGCGGTGTTGCCTGCGGTGCCGAACTCTGGTCTATGGGTTTCCCGCCATACGCTGCTCCCCGTGTTGTTGAATGGTGGGTGGGAAGCGGAAACAGCGCCGGGAAAGCCCTCCCCGAGGCCTGTCCGGTCTGTTTCACTTCGCCATGTATAGGTCAACTGTTGCATGGGTCCTCTAACTACTGTTTATCTAATTGCATATCCTAGGACAAAAAACCAGCAAAAATTGTGCTCAGTGCCATGAGACTCTTCCCCGAATCGCCGGGATGATCTAATAAGACATTTGTAAACAATAAAATAGGACAAAACCATACCCTTGCCGGCCCTAGCCGGAATGATCCCTGGCCCACCGGCGGGGTAGGGGTTGCGCGAGGCACTCCAAGAGAGGGGATACCGGACATATCTCCATGCACAACAATCGGCTAGCGCAGCAACAGCACAGTCATTTGCCTGCCTTGCCGGACCGTTGGTGCATGGAGTGCTCCATCTCGCCCAGTGTGGCGTTGATGTCCCACCAGCCTAGCTCGAAGCTGGCAAGTCCCGCCCCACCCATAGCCGCACTGTAACGCGCCGAGGTGGCGTGGAAGAGCCAGATCTCCACCCATTGGCGCTCCAGCGGCTCGTCGAAGAGGTTGGTCGGATCGGCGAGTTTGCGCTTCCAGGCCTCCTGCAGCAGCTGAGTGGCCGCCAGGGTCACCTGGTTGGTCTGCACGACGACGCTGTCGAGGCGGGCGAAATGTCCCTGTACCCACAGGGCACCGTGACAGCTCTGACACACCTCGGCCATCGCTTTCTGGCGACGGCCCTGCTCGGCCTGATCGATCAGGCCCGCAGCGGCCGGCACCCCGGCCAGGGTGGTGGGTAGGGGCTGGCCATCCTGGTTCCGCAGCAGGTGGGTCCGGCCGTCCGCAGGCTGGGGATGGGCATAGGGCAACCCAAAGAGGCGCACCCACAGCCGTTCGCCGAAATCATGGGTGCGCGGGACGATTTGTTTGCCGTCCGGGGTGGCCAGCAGCGCGTTGTGACAGGTGGCGCAGGTGGGGGCGCGGAAATCCCGGCCCACCCGCCAGGGCACCGCCGACCAGTTCCATTCGGCCCGCTGGGCATCGAAGATGTTGCCGTGTTTGCTCTCCTCGTAGGCCTCGAAGGCAGGGGTATCCGGTTCGCGGTGACACTGGCCGCAGGTCTGAGGCTGCCGGGCGATGGCGATGGCGAAACTGTGGCGGGGATGGCAGGCGGTGCAGGCGCCGGCGCTGCCGTCGGGGTTGATCCGGCCCACGCCCTGGTTGGGCCAGTTGCTCAACCGGGGCAGGTTGACCACCTCGCCCTCCACCTCCACCTCGCGGGTGCCCTGGACCTCGATGCGGGTCCCGTGGCAACTGTAGCAGGTCTGGTTGCGGGTGGCTTCGGCGGCAGGCAGAGAGAACAGGCGGCCCTCGCGCATCTCCTGGTTGGCCAGGGTGGTCTCGGACAACTGGTGGAAGAGCGGGTTGTCGGCCAGGTTGGCCACGGCGTTGGCCTTCTTGCTGCGGGCGTATTGGTCGGCCTCCTCGCTGTGGCAGGTGCGGCAGTCGGCCGGCGACACCACAATGTTGATGCGGAAACCGAAATGCTCAAAGTTGTCGGCGTGCCGCCCGGGGTTGAGGCTGTGGCATTCGTAGCAGCCCACCGCCACCTGGCGCAGCCCTTCGGGGATCTCGGGGTTGGAGACGCGGCGCTCCAGCGCGGGCAGTTCCAGGGCCGCTGCCGGGGTGGTGGTGGCGTGGCGGCTGGACTGCCAGTCGGCGACGATGCCGGGGTGATAGTCGCCGTGGCAGTCGAGGCATTCCTGGGTCTGGGGGCTGAGCGGCGGGGACGCGGCTGTCTGGGCCTGCACCGCAGTTGGCATCGCGAGGGCGAGGGGGGCCAGCCCCGCCAGTAACAGGAGCCGCGCCTTAACGGCAACCTTCGACATGAATCCCCTCCAGCAGTTAGCGTCGTCACTCTCTTCGTTGGCAAACCCAACCTGACAGCAACACCGATGCCATCTCCACCCTCCGGGAGGGGACTCTGGTCCAAGGCCGCCTCAGCCCGGAGGGTTGGGACAGCCGGGCGGCAGAGTTGGGAAAGGGCTGTCTCAGACCCGCCGACCGGTGGCGCAATCTCCCCTCTATAGCGGCGTGGTACAGGGGTTGCTTCCTATTTCTAATGATAATGGGCGGGGCAAAGGCCCGGCCTGGCGCAACGCACCCTTCTCCACAGGAGATCAGCGGTGAAAAAGGTCGATTTCATCTGCGGGATCATCCCGGCGGTGATCACCCCGATGACCGAGGACGAGGAACTGGATGAGAAGGGCATGGAGCGATTGATCGCCCATCTGATCGAGGCCGGGGTGGACGGGATCTTCACCGTGGGCACGGCCGGCGAGTTCTGGGCCCTCAGTGTCGAAGAGAAGCAGCGGGTCTACGAATGCACCGTCGCCTGCACCAAAGGCCAGGTGACGGTTTACCTGGGCACTGGCGCCAACACCACCCGCGAGGCGGTGCGCCTGGCCGAGTTGGCCGAGCGGGCCGGCGCCGACTGCCTCTCGGTGTTGACCCCCAACTTCATCGCGCCCAGCGACGAGGAACTCTTCCGCCACTACCGCAGCATCGCCCGGGCCGTAAGCCTGCCGGTGTTGCTCTACACCAACCCGGACCGCACCGGGGTCAATATCTCCGCCGACCTGGCGGTGCGCCTGGCCGAGGAGGTGGAGAATATCGCCGGCATCAAGGACAGCTCCGGCGATCTGTCCCTGACCGCGGAGTACCTGCGCCGCACCACCGACGACTTTCGGGTCCTCATGGGGCGCGACACCCTGATCTATGCCGGCCTGGCGCAGGGAGCGGCCGGGGCCATCGCCGCCAGCGCCAACATCGCCCCCGAGTTGAGCGTGGGCATCTTCGAGAACTTCGTCTGGGGGGACATGAACAAGTCCCTCGAGTTCCAGCAGCGCCTGGCGCCCCTGCGCCTGGCCTTCAAGCTGGGAACCTTCCCGTCCATGTTGAAGGCCGGCGCCGAGCTTCTGGGTCTGCCGGGCGGGCCGCCCCGCGCCCCGGTGGGCCGGCTCTCGGCGGCGCAGCGCCAGCACCTGCGCGATATCCTGGTGCAGATGGGCAAGATCGAGGCCGGACGGCGCGAGCCCGTGGTCGGTTCCCGCGAGATCGCCGGGGCGCCGCAGCCTGCCTGAAGGAGAAGGGATGATGAATGTGCACAGTTTGTGGCGGCACCGGCGCGATCTGACCGAGATCGGCTGGATGTACCTGATCGTGGTCGGGCTTTTTCTCGCCGGCCTGGTGGTATGGGAGCTGGGGCAGCTGCAGACCTCTCCCTGGGAGGGCAAGCCTGCGGCCAGCGAGCCGCCTTCGCTGCACTACGGCCGCTAGGCCCGGAAACAGGCCATAGCCCGGCTGCGTTAATTCCTTATGTTCTTCCGCGGGCCGGTCCGGCCCGCCGGGTACCTGGGACGCGCCACACCCGCGGAGGATGTAGCCATGAATAACGCCAAGATCGCCGCCTGCCTGGCGGCGCTATTGCTGGTCAGCGCCGGGGCCACCCGGCTGGTCGGCCAGGAAGACAGCCTGCTGGTCGCCTCGCTCTTCACGCCCCCCGGCTCTTTCACCCAGGGCATCGAGGGGCCGGCCTGCGACAAAGAGGGTCTGCTCTACGCCGTCAACTTCGCCCGCGAGGGCACCGTCGGCCGGGTCGATGCCGCCGGGGCCTGCAGCCTCTTTGTCGAGTTGCCCGCCGGCAGCGTGGGCAACGGCATCCGTTTCGACAGCCGCGGCTTCATGCTGGTGGCCGACTACCGGGGGCACAACGTGCTGCAGGTGGACATGGCCACCCGGCAGGTCAGCGTGCGCGCCCACGAGCCGCGCATGTCCCAGCCCAACGACCTGGCCATCGGCGCCGACGACCGGGTGTACGCTTCCGACCCGGACTGGGGCAGATCGCAGGGCCAGTTGTGGCGTTTCGATCCAGACGGCAAGGTGGCCCTGCTCGGGGCCGGGCTGGGCACCACCAACGGCATCGAGGTCGCCCCGGACGACGGGATTCTCTATGTCAATGAGAGTGTGCAGCGCCAGGTCTGGGCCTACGACCTGTCGCCGGCCGGCGAGTTGAGCAACAAACGCCTCTTGATCGAATTTCCCGATTTCGGGCTCGACGGCATGCGCTGCGATGTGGACGGCAATCTCTACATCGCCCGTTACGGCAAGGGCACGGTGGTGATGGTCTCGCCGCAGGGCCAGCAACTGGCCGAGGTGCAGCTGGCTGGCCGGAACCCCAGCAACCTGGAATTCGGCGGGCCCGACGGCCGCACTGTGTACGTCACCCTGGCCGACCAGGGCAATATCGAGCATTTCCGCGCCGCCCGTCCCGGCCGCAGCTGGCAGCTTTTTCAGCAACGCCAGACCCCGGTGGCTCCCAGCGGCTGGGGCGAGGCCAAACGCGCGGCGCAGTGAGCGAAAACCGCCGCCAACCAGGAGTTCCCCGATGAACCAGGCGCAGCGCTACCGCACCATCCTGCTCTTTGGTGCCCCCGGCTCGGGCAAGGGCACCCAGGGCAAGGTCCTGGGGCAGATCCCCGGCTTTTTCCATCTCTCCTGCGGCGACGTATTCCGCGGCCTCAACCCCACCAGCGAGCTGGGCCGGACCTTCCTGCAGTACTCCAGCCAGGGCAAACTGGTGCCCGACAATTTCACCGTCCAATTGTGGTCCGAACACATCAGCCGCCTGGTCCACACCCACCATTTCCACCCCGAAGGCACCATCCTGCTCTTGGACGGCATCCCGCGCAACCGCCACCAGGCCGAGATGATGGACCCGTACATCGAGGTGCTGATGGTGCTCTACCTGGAGGCCACCGACCAGGAGCAGATGATCGCCCGTCTGCGCCGCCGCGCCCTGCACGAGAACCGCCTAGACGACGCCAACGAGGACGTTATCCGCGGCCGCTTCCGCGAGTACGCGGCAGAGAGCGCCCCGGTGCTGGACTTCTATCCGCTCGAACTGATCCGCAAGGTGGACGCCGGCCGCACCCCTCTGCAGGTGCTGCGCCAGGCCATCGACGCCATCGAGGAAGGCATCTACCAGGCTGCGGCCCAGCCAGCGGCCCGATGACCTCGCGCGAGCGGCTGCTGGCCGCTTTCCGCCGCGAAACTCCGGACCGGGTGCCCTACTGCGAGGTGGGGGTGAGCGGGCAGGTGATCCACGCCCTTTCCGGCGGGCGACTGGGGGGTGGCGAGGAGGGCGGCGTCGACGCCATGGATAGCCGCGGCTCCCAGTTGGAGAACGCGATCTCCGCATTGCTGGGCCGCGACCACGTCTGCTACCGGGTAGCCCCGCCCATCCCCGCCGAGCGCCATGCCGGGGCCGATGGCATTCCCTTCTACGGCGACGGCGCCCTGCAGTCGCTGGCCGATCTGGACCGCCTGCAATTGCCCGACCCCGAGGGGGAGGCGCTGTGGGGGGCTGCCGAAGCCTTCCAGCGCGGGGCGGGCGAGCGGGCCACCGGGGTGACCTCCCGCGCCGGTTTTTCGCCGGTGTACCTGGCCATGGGCATGGAGCCCTTTGCCGTGGCCCTGCACGAGAATCTGGCGCTGGTCGAGGGCGTGCTGGAGCGGTACACCGACTGGGCCGCCGGGGTGGCCCGCCAGGCCAGCCGGCGCGGTTTCGATTTCTTCTGGACCTCCGACGACCTGGCTTTCAAGACCGGCCCCCTCCTCTCGCCCGCGATGTTCCGCCGCATCTTTGTGCCGCACCTGCGCAAGGTGGCCGACGCCCTCACCATCCCCTGGGTCTTTCACAGCGACGGCGACTTGAGCCAGGTGCTGCCCGACCTGGCCGACCTCGGGGTGGCGGCCATCAACCCCCTCGAACCCGAAGCCATGGACATCGTCCAGGTCAAGAAGGATTGGGGCCACCGCTTCTGCCTGCTGGGCAACGTCAGCGTACACCTGCTGGCGGTGGGAACGCCCGCCGAGGTCGAGGCCGAGGTGGGCCGCCTGCTGCGCGAAGTGGCGCCCGGAGGCGGCTATGTGCTGAGCAGCGGCAACAGCCTGGCATCCTACTGCCGGCCCGAGAACGTGCAGGCCATGCTGGCGGCCTTGACGCGCTGGGGTGCGTATCCTATCTCTATTTGAAACCTACAGGTAGGCGCCATATGCCCCGCAGGCGCGGGGCATCCCTCCTTTCGCCCTCGGCGAGAAGGTCAGAGGCCGGCGGATGAAAATCCTGCTGCTCTACCCCGAATTCCCCGATACCTTCTGGAGCTTCAAACACGCCCTGCGTTTCATCCGCAAAAAGGCCACCCTGCCGCCGCTGGGTTTGCTGACGGTGGCGGCGATGTTGCCGGCTTCGTGGGAGAAAAGGCTGGTGGATCTCAATGTGCGGGAGGTGGAGGAGGCCGATCTGGCCTGGGCCGACTGCGCCCTGATCAGCGCCATGGTGGTGCAGCGCGAGGCGGCCCGCCGCCTGATCGGCCGCTGCAAGGCGGCCGGGCTGCGGGTGATCGCCGGCGGGCCGCTCTTCACCGGCGAGCCCGAAGCGTTCCCGGAGGTCGATCACCTGGTGCTCAACGAGGCCGAGCTGACCCTGGCGCCTTTCCTGGCCGACTGGCAGGCGGGGCACCCTAAACGGCGCTACACCAGCGAGGAGTACGCCGATCTCGAGCAGACCCCGGTGCCGCTGTGGGAGCTGGTGGACATGCGGCGCTACGCCTCGATGTGCCTCCAGTATTCGCGGGGTTGCCCGTACGACTGCGACTTCTGCAACGTCACCACCCTGCTGGGCCACCGCCCCCGCATCAAGTCCCCGGCCCAGGTGATTGCCGAGTTGGATCGCCTCTATGAACTGGGCTGGCGCAAAAAGGTCTTCTTCGTCGACGACAACCTGATCGGCAACAAGAAGGCGCTCAAGACCGACCTGCTGCCCAAACTCAAGGAATGGCAGCAAGGCAAGGAGCGCCTGGCCTTCTACACCGAGGCCTCGGTCAACCTGGCCGACGACGAGGAGTTGATGCGGCTGATGGCCCAGGCCGGCTTCGACATGGTCTTCATCGGCATCGAGACCCCCGATGAGTTGGGCCTGGCCGAATGCAACAAGAAGCAGAACAGCCAGCGCGACCTGGTCGAGACGGTCAAACGCATCCACCGCGCCGGGCTGCAGGTGCAGGCCGGGTTCATCGTCGGTTTCGACAGCGACACCCTCTCCATCTTCCAGCGCCAGATCGAGTTCATCCAGCAGAGCGGCATCGTCACCGCCATGGTGGGCCTGCTGCAGGCGCCGCCGGGCACCCGCCTGTACGAACGGCTCAAGCTGGAGGGGCGCCTGCTGGGGCAGATGTCGGGCGACAATGCCGACGGCAGCACCAACATCATCCCCGCCATGAATCTCGAGGTGCTGCGCGAGGGGTACCGCAAGATCATGGGCCACATCTATTCGCCCGAACATCACTACCAGCGCATCCGCACCTTCCTGCGCGAGTACCGCCCGCTCCGGGCGCGGGCGCCTTTCGAGCGCGAGCACTTCATGGCCTTCTGGCGCGCCCTCTACCATCTGGGCATCCGCTGCCGGGGCCGCTTTTATTACTGGCGTCTGCTGCTGTGGACCTTCTTCCACCGCCCCCGCCAACTGCCCCTGGCCGTGACCCTGTGTATCTACGGCTATCATTTCCGCCGTGTCTCCCAAACCCATATCAATTGAGAGTATCTATGGATCTCACCCGGAGAAGTTTCATGGCCCAGACCACCCTGGCTGCCGCCACCGGCAGCCTTGCCCTGAGTAAAGCTGCGTGGAGCGCCGAGGATGCGGGCACCAAGGCGCGGCCGGTGCTGGTATCCACCTGGGGCTTTGGCCAGCAGGCCAACGAGGCCGCCCTCAAGGTGATGCAGCAGGGCGGCAGCACCCTCGACGGGGTGGAGCAGGGCATCTGGGTGACCGAGGCCGACCTGAGCAATTCGTCGGTGGGCATCGGCGGCACCCCCAACGCCGCCGGGGTGGTGCAGCTCGACGCCTGTATCATGTGGGGGCCGGGGCACCAGGCCGGCAGTGTGGCGGCCATCGAGGGCATCGCCCACCCGATCTCGGCGGCGCGGCGGGTGATGGAAAAAACCATGCACGTGATGCTGGTGGGGGAGGGGGCGCGGCTCTTCGCCCTGGAGCAGGGCCTGGCCACCGCCCAGATGCCGACCGAGGAAAGGCGGCAGGCCTGGGTCAAATGGCAGGCCGAGCAGCAGGCCAAGAAGAAGGCGCAGGGGCACGACACCATCGCCCTGCTGGTGCTCGACGCCGAAGGGCACCTGGCCGGCGGGTGTTCGACCAGCGGCCGGGGCTACAAGCTGCCGGGCCGGGTGGGGGATTCACCCATCATCGGCAGCGGGCTGTACGTGGATGAAGAGGTGGGGGCGGCCGGGGCCACGGGCAGCGGCGAGAACGTGATGCGCTACTGCGGCAGCTTCATGGCCGTCGAGTATATGCGCCAGGGCCTGCACCCGCAGGAGGCCTGCGCCGAGGTGGTGAAGCGCATCGTCAAGAGCGAGGGCCGCGCCGACCTGAGCATCAATTTCGTCGCCCTCGACCGCCAGGGAAGGTACGGGGCGGCCGGCACCGACGAGGGCTTCCGCTACTCCCTCACCACGCCCGAGGAGAGCGGGGTCAGGGTGCCCCTTCGCGTACCCTGAGGAACTGATCGGCGGGCACGTCTTTTAATAGCTGTACCCCCCCGCGTGGCCAGCGGATCTCGACCCAGTCCGCGCGGCGCTGCGCCCCCAGCCCAAAATGCACCCGCCGGTCGCTGGAGCTGAGGTAGCCGCAGTTGGCCCGCACCTCGCGGGTCTGCTCCAGCTCGCCGGCCCGCACCCGGATGCGGGCGCCCACCCCGTCGCGGCTGCCATTCCTTCCCTCCACTTCGATGCTGAGGAAATGGCTGCCCTCGCTGCCCTCGTTGCGCAGCAGGGTGCAGTGGGGGGTGTCGGAGTCGGAGACAAAGAGATCCACGTCCCCGTCGTTGTCGTAGTCGGCCAGGGCGGTGCCGTGGCTGACCCGCTCCACCTGCAGGTCCGGCCCGGCGTTCTGGCCCACCTCCTCGAAGGTGCCCTTGCCGGTGTTGCGGAAGAGCAGATTCTTCTGTGCGTACGCGGCAGCCGGGTCGTACTTCTTCACATTGGCATCGAGGTGGCCGTTGGCGACGAAGAGATCCAGCCAGCCGTCGTTGTCGGCATCGAGGAAGTTGGCGCTCATGCCCAGGAAAGGCAGGCTGGGCGGGCCGACCCCGGCCTCGTAGCTGGTGTACTAAAAAAAGCCCTCGCTGTCGTTGTGGTACAGCGCCAGGCCCACCCACTGGAAGGTGGTCAGGGCGATGTCCTGCCGGCCGTCGTTGTCGTAATCCCCCCAGTCGGCGCCCATCGCCGACTCGGCCGCCCCCTCGTTGCCAAAGGCCACCCCGGCCATCATACCCACCTCGGTAAAATGGCCCACCTCCTGCGCCCGGTAACTCAGATTGGGCCTTTCCCCCTCGGCAGCACGTACCCGCAATTCGGTGAACTGCCCCGGACCCTCGTTCCGAAAGAGGAAGTTGGGCGTCTTGTCGTTGGCCACAAAGAGGTCCGGGTCGCCGTCGTTGTCGTAGTCGGCGAAGACCGGCCCCAGTTGTCGGCCCGCCGTGGTGTATAAGCCCGCCTCCGGTGTGCGATCGCTGAAGGTGCCATCCCCCTCGTTGCGGTAGTACACCCCGGAAACCCCCGGGTACACGGTGGGCGGGCAATAGGCCGGCACCCCGGCCTGCAGGCAGACCTTGTTCTTCTTCAGGTCGAAATCGAGGTAGTTGGCCACGTACAGGTCCAGATCACCGTCCAGGTCGCAGTCGGCAAAGGCCGCGCCGGTGCCCCAGCCCTTATGGCCCACCCCGGCCCTCTGGGTCAGGTCGGCGAAGTGGCCGGTGCCCTGGTTCTGGTACAGGTGATTGGGGCCAAAATTGGTGACATAGAGGTCCTGGTCGCCGTCGTTGTCGTAGTCGGCGGTGGCCACCCCCATGCCGTACTCGGGGTCGCCCACCCCCGCGTCGGCGGTGGCGTTCTCAAAGGTGCCGTCGCCGCGGTTGCGGTACAGCGCGTCCACCGGGGCCTCGGGTCCGGGGTCGCGGTCGAGGTAGGTGCCGTTGACGATGAAGAGGTCCTGATCGCCGTCGTTGTCGGCGTCGAAGAAGGCCGCTCCCGAGCCCATGGCTTCGGGTAGGTAGCGCTGCGGGCTGGCGCCGTTGACGTAGCGGAAATCGATGCCGGCCTGGCGGGTCACCTCGACGAAGCGCAACGCCTCGGCGGGCAGGGCGAAGAACAGGAGGCAGAGGAGCAGCATGGGCATGGCGGTTTTCCGGCGGCGGGTGGCGCGGGCGGCTAGCGGAAGGCGCGACAGGAAAAGGATACACGCCAAAAAAAACTTTGCAAGGACAATCCACGTCTATAGTATGCATAGAAAGCTGAACTGCCTCCTTGCACCGCCCACCTGATCCCGAGCAAGCCATGCCCGCAACCCTGTTCCCCCTCGAGGACCGGCCGCGCACCTGGTGGGGGTACGGGCTCCTGCTGACCCTGGTCGCTGCCTTCACCTTTGCAGGACTGCGCGACCACCTGCTGGATACCCACGACGCCGACACCTTTGCCGACCACCTGCGCATCCAGCAGGACTGGCACTATTTCTTCTCTCCCGAGAAGACCCAGGCCTCGGGCCGCCCTGTTGCCGAAGCGGCCAAGTACCTGGCCTTCCTGGTGTGGGGCAACGATGCGGCCGCCTTCCACCTGCTGGTCATCGCCGCCCATACCGCCGCCAGCTTTTTGTGGGCGCTGGCCTGCCGGCGCCTCGGGCTCGATTTGGGCCTGAGCCTGCTGGCCGGCCTGCTTTTCCTCGTCAACGTCACCCATTTCCAGGTCTTGCACCACATCTCGGCCCTCGACTATCCCCTGGCGCTGTGTTGGATGCTGGTGAGCCTGGGGTGTTTCGCGCACGCCCGCAGCGGCGCCTCGCCCTGGTGGTGGGCTGCCTTTGCCGCCGGCGTGGTGCTGGGGTTGATGACCCACCTGGCCAGCGGGGTGGTGGTGCCCTGCTGCCTGTACTGGTCGTGGCGCGAGGACGGTGGTTGGGGGGGCCTGGGGCGGCGGGTGCTGGTGGTTGCGGCGTTGGCCATCCCGGTGCTCCTGCTGCTCCTGCGCCTGACCTCGGCGCAGACGAGCACCTGGCGTTCCCTCGACCTATACCGCGCCCAGGACCCGGTGACCCTGGTGGCGGGCATGGCGCGGGTGCTGCTGTGGTTCGTCAGCCGTCTGTGGACCACGGCCCACTGGTTGCCCCTGCCGGCCTTTCGCCAGGAGCCCTGGGAACTCTACGCCGGGGCGGTGGCCCTGGCCGGCCTGGTCTGGGCCGTCTGGCGTGGCCCGCGGGCCCTGGCGCTGGGGGCGGTGTGGATCGGCTGCACCCTCCTGCCCTTCCTGCTCCTGACCGAGACCACCATCCGCGACCTGCCCGCCGGCCCTTCGCGCTATCTCTATCTGGCCAGCGCCGGCTCCTCCCTCTGGTGGGCCTGGGGGTTGCAGGCGCTGGGCCAGCGCCGTGACTGGGGGCGGCTCCTGGCCCCGGGCGCCCTGGTGGTGGTGCTGATATCCAGTTGGACCAACCTGCGCCGCGCCGAGGCCATCTCCTTCTACACCTCGGGGCGCAACTATCTCGCCCACGGCCAATCCGCAGAAGGTGTTGGCCAGTTGCGGCGGGCACTGGACCGCGCTCCCCGGTTGCTGCCCCTGGAGGAGGTCTACTTCCGCCTGGCCTGCGCGCTGCCCTATGGGGGAGAGGACCCGGTCCCGCTGCTGCATCAGGGGTTGGTCGAATTCCCCGACAGTTTTCTGCTCAACAGCGCCATGGCGGTGGTGGGTTCAGCCAGCCCCGACCTAGAGACCCGTAAACACGGGGAAGAGCTGCTCGGTCACCTGGCGCAGCAGGCCCGGGCTCAGGGCCAGGCGGCGAATTTTGCCGGCAACGTGGCGGCGATCTACTTCAACCTGGGCGGCGGCGCCCTGGGCCGCCGCGAAACCCTGAATGCCATCCGCTGTTTCGAGGGGGCACTGCAGTACGTTCCCGGAAAACACCCCGCCCAGCACGGGCTGGCATCGGCCTGGGCGCTGCGCGGCATCGAGCTGGGGGAGCAGGGAGACGAGGTGAGGGCGAGGGAGGCCTATACCCGCGCCCTGGAGTTTGATCCCGGCCAAAACACGGCCCGGGTCAACCTGGGGTGGAACGAGTACCGTTCCGGGCATTGGGACCAGGCCATCGCCCATTTCCGGGCAGCCCTGGCGAGTGGTCCCAGTGTTCACGCGCAGTTCAACCTCGGGCTGGCCTGCCTGGCCAAGGGGGATACGGCGGCGGCCCGCCGGGCCTACGGCGAGGCCATCACCCAGTACGGCGCCGCCACCGGGGAACAGATCGGCGCCGTCCGCGATCTGCGGGCTCTGGTCGCCGGCGGTCGTGCCGGAGAGGTGGCGGCGGAGATCCTCGGGCGGTACTGGCCGGCAACCTCCGCCCCCCGGTAAAAAAAAGCGCGTCCCGATCGGCTAGGGCTGCTCACCGCGGGCCAGGCGCGCCGCGGCGTCAGCCGCCTGGCGGAGATCGGGGCTGTCGGCGCCCAGGGCCAGGGCCCGCTGGTACGCCGCCAGGGCGGCGGCGTATTCGCGGCGCATCATGTGGGCATGGCCCAGGTTGCCGTAGGCCAGGGCATAGGCCGTGTCCAGCTGTACGGCCCGCTGGAAGAGAGCCAGGGCCTGGTCGGGGTGGCGGGTGCGCAGGTAGAGGTTGCCGAGGTTGTGATAGGCCGGCGCCATGGTCGAGTCGCGGGCGATGGCCTGCTCGTACTTGATGCGCGCCTTGCCCAGTTCCCCCCGCTGCCCGTAGAGCACCCCCAGATCGAAATAGAGCCCGGCCTTATCCGGGTAGGAGAGCAACCCGTACTGCAGCTCGTCGATGCGGGTGTCCTGTTGTTCGAGGCGGGCGGCCAGTTGCAGCGCCCGCTGTCCCTTCTCCTGCTGCCCGGTGCGCAGGTAGGCATTGCCCAGGTTGAAGAAGGCCTTGGCCAGGAGCGGGTTGAGGCGCACGGCTTTTTCGAGGGGGGCGAGGGCCTCGGCGTAGCGTTTCTCCTTGAAGAGCATCGCGCCCAGGCCGGCGGCAGCCGGGGCAAAGGTCGAGTCCAGAGCGAGGCTGCGCTGGTATGCCGCCAGGGCCGCCGGCGGGTGCAGGAGCTTTTGCTCGGCCTCCCCCAGATTGTACCAGGTTGCGGCGCGGGTGCTGTCCAGCCGCAGGGCGCGCCGATAGGCGGCCACCGCCTCGGGGTATTCACCCTTGCGGAAATAGAGCTGCCCCAGGCGGTCGTGGGCCAGGGTGTACTGGGAATCGAGTTTCACCGCCTGCTGCAGCTCGGCCATGGCCGCGTCGAAACGCTCCATCGCCACATAGACCGCCGCCAGGTTGTGGTGGGCCGAAACGTGCCCCGGATCCAGGGCCAGGAGGCGCTGGTAGGCCTGCACCGACCGGGCATAGTCGTCGTATTGGAAGGCCGCATTGCCCAGGGCGAAAAGGGCGGCTGGCTCATCGGGCTGCAGGCGCAGCGCCTGTTCGAAGGCGGCGAGGGCCTCGGCGTAGCGGTGGTGGTCGGCCAATTCCTGACCGCGCTGCAACAACTGGGCGGCGGTGGCGGCAGGCTGGCCGCCGGCCGGGTGTTGTGCTGCCAGCCGGGTGCAGCACAGGGCCAGGATCAGGGCGGCGGGGCGGCTGAGCATGGGCGATTTTTCCCGGGAAGTGTATATTTTTAAGCTTGGAATCATAGGCCCTTACAATATATGGATTTGACTTAGCGGACGAGAAAGAAGGGTATGGAGAAGACACGGATCAGAGGGGTATTGGCCGCGGCTTTGCTGGCCGCGGGGCTGGCCCAGGGCCAGCAATTACCGGTGGCCCGCATCGGCGAGCACCAGCTCAGCGCGGCGGAGTTCGCGCAGCGGGCGCAGAAGATGCTGCGCCAGGGGTATGGCGACCTGAAGGTGCTGGATCAGGCCGCCAAAACCAAGCTGCTCGACGGCATGGTCTCGCAGGATCTGCTGATCCTCGAGGGGTTGGCCCGCGGCATCGACCAGCAGCCGGAGATCGCCGAAGAGGTGCAGCGCACCGAGCAGCGGGTGTTGATCGACAGCCTGTACGCGCGCCAGGCGCTGACGGGTGAGTACCGCGCCACCGAGGAAGAGGAGCGGCGCTTCTTCACCGAACACCGCTACAATGTCGAACTGCTCAGCCAGCAGATCGTCTGCGCCACCGAGGCCGAGGCCCAGGAAGCCCTCAAGGCGCTCAAGGCCGGCGAGCCCTTCGCCACCCTGGTCCCCAAGTACTCCCTGCCCCGGCTTCAGCACCGCTTCGGGCCCGAGGGGGAGATCGGCTGGTACCGGCTGCCCGATATGCTGCCCGAACTGCAGGAACCGATGATGCAGATGAAGGAGGGCACCTTCTGCGAGCAGCCCATCAAGAGCGAGATGGGGTACCATGTCTTCCTGTTCAAGGCCCGCCGCGAGGTGCCCTTTGCGCAGGCCCGGGACCTGATGGCCAAACTGGTGGTCGAGCAGAAACAGGCGGCGGACCGCAACCGGTACGTGGACCATCTGCGGCAGCAGTACGAGTTGAAGGCCGACAACCAGACCCTGGCGCGCCTGCATGCCCTGCCGGCTGACCAGAAGGAGTGGGTCGGGCCGGATGCGCCGCTTTTCACCTGGAAAACCGGCCAGCTCACTGCCGCCGGCTATATGGAGAAACACCAGCGCGGCAAGGCCAGGCATCCCTCCTCCTACGATCTGCCGGGCCTGTACAAGGCGGTCGAGAATTTTGCCGGGCAGCAGATCATGATGACCGAGGCCCGCCGGCTGGGGTATGACCAGGACCCGGCGCTGCGCGGTCCGATCGAGAGCCGCCGCAACGAGCTGATCGCCCAGGAACTCTACCGGACCGAGGGCAAGGCAGCCAATCCGGTGGGGGAGGCCGAGGAGCGCGAATACTACCAGGCCAATCTCGCCAAGTTCACCCAGGCCGATGGCCAGGT
>JADZBP010000285.1 GCA_020852055.1 Candidatus Latescibacterota bacterium | reverse complement strand
GACAACCATTTCAGCACGCCCAGGAAGGCCTGCTTCTCCGGGCCTTCGAGCATGTTTTCGTAGCAGTGATACTGGCCCACGAAGGCGACCCGCCCCTTGCCGACCTCGCCGAGGACGTAGACGGGGTCCCCGAAGGTGTTCTCGATGACCGTGATGCCCCCGGGGCCGGGCTTGAAGATCATGTGATCGATGAACTCGGGCTTGAACTGGGCGTCGACCGGCAGGCCGTCCAACGCCGGGTGCTCTTTGACGACCTTCAACTCCGAACCAACCACGTGCCGCTCGGCCTCAACGTGGTACTGGGGGTACCCCCGGATCGCGATTTCGGGGAAAGGACTGTCCATGAACCACGCCGTGTCGTGCGCGAGAAGAAGGCCGCCACCCTCTTCGACGTAGGCCCGCAGCGCCAGACTGGAGGGTTCGTCCCTCATCTGGGCGACATTGTAGTTCTGCAGCAGCACCACGTCGAAATGCTTCAGGTAATCCAGCGCCAGGCCTATCAGGTCATGGACCTCGAAGGTCCCCTCCTGCTGCAGCATCCTCAGGAGCAGGTCCCGTGAGTCGAATACCCCCAACTGTGGCTTGTTGGTCTGCTTCGCAAAGCTGGCCGCATCGCCGGTGTCTGGCGTCTGCCGCGGCGCCTGCCAAAACGCGCGGGCCTCGCCGCCGGTGATCGCCTGGTTGGCGCGGGTGAACCAGCGGAAGTAGTCCTGATGCGTCGTGTGGTAGGCCGGCCCCTCGTAGAAGACCCAGTAGCCGTCGGTTTGGCAGGCGCTCATCGCGGCATTGCGCCCGGAGAATTCGGGGTCGGCGCCGCGGACAGCTGGGTCGAGCCCGCCGGCAAACATCATCGGAAAGTGCTTCCCCTTCGCAAAGGCCAGATCCTTGAGCAGGATCTGGCTATTGGCCGCCAACGCCTGTCTATGGGGCATCAGGCCGGCTGGGCGGCCGTAGATCGAAGGATCGGCAACGATCAGCGGTGCGGCCTGGGTCGCCCATCCCGGCCAGGCCGCCTCGGTGAGGAAGAGCGACGCCGGGACCGGGTAGACGCAGAACTGGAACTGCGGGTTGATGGCATCGACCGCCTGGCGCAACCTGCGGCAGCGCTCCTGCCATTGGTTGATTTGGAAGGCCGCGAACTGGTCGTGCAACTTGTTGTTCACCAACCAGTCGTAGCGCTGGTCGAAGGGCAACTCGGGGAGCTCGACGCCCTTAGCCGCGGCGAACTCGCCCATGATCTTGTTGTCATAGGACAGTTCATACAGGTTGCCGCCGCTATTGGGTGAGTAGTTCTCGTAGTCCAGGAAAACGCCCATCAGCGCTGGATACTGCAAGCTGAGCTGAGCGTACCCGATGATCTGGTCGGTCATCCAGGTCCACAACTCGTCGGAGTTCGGGCTGGCCAACTCCTGCTCCACGCCGCTGGCCCAGACCATCTTGACCGGCCCCCGGGCGATCATGTCCCCGCGCATCCACGGCAGGTGGAACATCCCGTACTGCTCAGCCAGACCGGCAATCTTGCGGACTTCGGCCAGGTCCTCATTGCCCTCGCGTGGCGACACGACGTTGAAGCCGGCGCCGGCGATTTCCTTGACGTGCTCCTCGGTCATCACCCAGTTGTTGTCCGCCATCAGGACCTTGTCGACAAGGATGCGCAGTTTGTCGGTGCGGCCAAGCGCGCTGCGGTCCAGCGGGCTGGCGGCATGAATGGCAGAGACCAGCCCGACGAGCAACCCTGCGGCCAGCAGGCCGTGCCATAACCGCTTCATGATCAATCCTCCCCGGCTATCCGAGTCAGCGAACACCACCGACACGGGAATCTTTTGCTGCCTTAGCCTACTTGCCGATCTTCGCGCCGCGGTTTGGGGATTCCCCAAGTTGCCGAACAGGGCGGGAACGATGGATAATCTACGCCCAAGACCCGGCAGCAGACCAGTCGGTTTGCCACCCACTCCTTCGTGCGCAGGTCCCCATACACATCCCCATTGCCAAGATAGAACCTGCCGCGAAGACGCCAGCCAGGTTATCTGCAACATTGCGGTGTCCTTTGGAGCCAACGCCTCCTTCACTTGCCAGCCCACCCGAAATACCCTTATGTGTTGTGGTGCAAGGCCCTGCGCGGCCAGCCAGGATAGCCGTAAATCAGAGCAGAAAAACGCAGCGACGAGGAGTATCCGATGAAGATCAAAGAGATTCGCCTGCTGCCCCTCACCGGCGCCACCCCGGACGGAGGGTGGGACCAGGGTTTTGAAGAAGAAGACAATCTCCATACCCTGGTGGAAGTCATCACCGACCAGGGGGTCGTGGGCCTGGGCAGTGTCTACACCTCGGCCAAACTCATCGAGGGGGCCCTGGGCATCCTGCGGCCCATGCTCCTGGGCGAGAGCGCCATCGAGCCGGCCCGCGTCGCCGAAAAGCTGCACCAGTCCACCTTCTGGCAGGGTCGCGGCGGCTCGGTAACCCACGCCATCTCCGGCATCGACATTGCCCTGTGGGATATCTTCGGCAAGGTCACCCGCCAGCCCATCAGCCGGCTCCTGGGCGGCCGCTACCGCGAGAAGATCAAACCCTACGGCTCGCTGCTGATGACCGAGCCCGAAAACCTGCCGCCCCGCCTCGAAGACGCAGTCTCGCGCGGCTTCCGCGCCATCAAGATGGGCTGGGGGCCCTTTGGCCGGGTCTCGGCTCAACTAGACGAAGCCATCGTGCGCACCGCCCGCCAGACCGTGGGCCCGGACGTGGAGCTGATGGTGGACGCCGGCGGCTCGGACCGCTACTGGCCGCACGGGTACAAGTGGGCCCTCGAAACCGCCAAGATGCTGCGCGACTACGACGTGACCTGGTTTGAGGAGGCGCTGCGGCCCGACGATCTGCAGGGCTATATCAAACTCACCGAAAACGCTCCCCTGCCCATCACCAGCTGCGAGGTGCTGACCCGCCGGCAATCCTTTATGCCCTGGATCGAGAGCCGGGCCGTGGATTACATCCAGCCCGACGTGACCAAGGTGGGCGGCCTCACCGAGGAATTCCGCATCGCCATGCACGCCTACGACCACTCCATCCTCTTTGTACCCCACGGCTGGAACACCGCCGTGGGCCTGGCCGCCGACCTGCAATTGGTGGCCGCGGTGCCCACCGCCCGCTGGGTGGAGTACATCACCCCGGCCCCCTACATCGAAGACCTGGTGCTCGACCCCTTTGCCCTCGACGCCGAAGGGTTGCTGAGCATCCCCGAAGCCCCGGGCCTGGGGGTGCGCTGGAACCCGGAGGGGATGAAGAAGTTCGCCCGCAAGGACCTCACCCCCTCGGATCTATAGGAGCCCCACCTCATGTCTGAATCCCTTCCCCTGGCCATCGTCGGCTGCGGCGGCATGGGCCACCGCCACCTCTACGGCCTGGCCGAATTGCACCGGGCCGGCCGCTCGCCCTTTGTCCTGGTGGGCGCTTGCGACCCCAACCTCGACAACGCCAACTCCCTGGCAGACCAGGCCGCCGACCTCTTGGGCCAACGCCCCTCAGTGGCCAAGGACCTGGAGGACCTGCCCGCCGAGGTATACACCGTGGACGTGTGCACCCTGCCCGCCTTCCACCACACCGCCTCCATCGCCGCCCTGGAGCGGGGCTGGCACGTGATGTGTGAGAAACCCATGGGCCTCACCCTGCGCGCCTGCCAGGCGATGATCGGGGCGGCCCGCCAGGCCGGGCGGGTGCTCTTGGTGGCCGAGAACTACCGCCGCGATCCCATCAACCGCCTCGCCCGTGCCCTGATCGACGCCGGGGTGCTGGGCCAGCCGCGCCTGCTCATCCACAACACCCTGGGCGGGGGCAAGCAGATGTTGATTTCGGTGTGGCGCCACCAGAAGAACGCCAGTGGCATCCTGCTCGACGTGGGGGTGCACTTTGCCGACATCATGGAATACTTTCTCGGGCCGGCAGTCACTGCCTACGCCCAGACCCGCCTGCACGAGCCCGTCCGCCACAACCCCATCGCCGGCCGGGACGACGCCGAGAAACGCTCACCGGCGGGGGTGTACGAGCGCTGGCAGAAGCAGATGCCCGCCCAGTTCACCGCCACCGCCGAGGACGCGGCCTATGCCACCATCCTCTTTGCCAGCGGGGCCGTAGCCCAGTACATCGAGGACCACGCCGCCTACGGCCAGGGCCTGTGGCAGCGCACCCTCTACGGCAGCAAGGGTTCGATGAACCTGCCCGGCGACCGCAGCGGCCAGCGCCTGCAACTCACCCTGGCCGGCCAGGAGGCCATCGACGACCAGCACCTGCTCGAACTGGTCCCCGACTTCCGCCTCGATCCGGTGACTGCCGCCCTCTTCGGCGGCGAGCGCCTGTACGAATACCAGCTGCCCTTCGCCGAGATCGACCGCAAGCTGATCGCGGTGGAGTACGCCGAGTTCGGGGAAAGCATCCTCCACCAGCAGGCCCCCGAGGTGGGCGCCGAGATGGGCGCCCGCGCCGTGGCCCTCTGCTACGCCCTGCTCGAATCGCAGGTGGCCGGCCGGGCCGTGTCCATCGACGAGGTGCTGGAGGATCGCTTAAACGGATATCAGGCCGAAATCAACACCTCGATGGGGCTTTGAGCGCATGCCGGCCATCCTCTGCCCCAGTTGCCGCAAACTGATCGACAGCACCGAGAAACGCTGCCCCTTCTGCGGCCAACTCCGCCCCGGGATGTGGGGTTTCACCGCCTCGCTGCGGCGCCTGGGGGTCGAGATCGATTTCTCCAAGCTGATCGTCCTCGTCTGCGCCGTGTTGTACATCCTGTCCCTACTCAGCGATCCGTCGGGTATCTTTCGCCTCCAGGGCATGATGAACATCCTCGCGCCCACCCGGCAGGCCAGCATCTGGTTCGGGGTGACCGGCAGCGGGCTGGTCTTCGAATGGGGCCACTGGTGGACCCTGATCACCGCCATCTACCTGCACGGCAACCTGCTCCACATCTTCTTCAACATGATGTGGGTGCGCCAACTCGGTCCCCTGGTCGAGGAACTCTTCGGCCCGTACCGGCTCTTTGTCATCTTCACCGTCGCCGGCATCACCGGCTTCCTCTTTTCCTCCTTCAGCGGTACCCACCTCACCCTGGGGGCCTCGGGCTCCATCTTCGGCCTGCTCGCCGCCGCCATCGTGTACGGCCGGCGCCAGGGCAGCACCCTCTTCACCCGCCAGTTCCTGCAATGGGCGGTGATCCTCTTTGTCTTTGGCCTGGTCTTTCCCGGCGTCGACAACTGGGCGCACCTGGGCGGCTTCATCGGCGGGTACGCCACTGCCTTTGTCTTCAGCCGCATGGGCAGCCACGAAGGCCTGGGCGCCTATCTGAGCGCGGGGATCTGTGCCTTGCTCACGGTGGGCGCCTTCGTGCTGCAGGCCTGGACCATGTTCAACTTCTATCAGGGATGAAGGACCAGGAACCCCTCGCCTTTTTCGACGCGCAGGGCCGGCGGCTGGGAACTAAATCCCGCGCCGAGGTCCACCGCGACGGGGACTGGCACTGGCTGGTCTTCGTCTGGGCCGCGCGCCTGGACGCCACGGGCGGCATCCAGGTGTTGCTGCAGATCCGCAGCCGGCCCGGCGATCCCTTTCTGGGCAGTGTGGACGCCCCGGCCGGCGGCCACGTGCTGGCCGCCGAGACCCCGGTGCAGGGGGCACAGCGGGAGTTCGCCGAGGAGGTGGGCATTGCGCTGGCCGAGGAGGAGCTGGTCTGGCTGGGAGAGGGCAAACTGGAAAACCCCGCCGGGGTCTGCCAGCGGGTCGTCGAGCACTTCTACCTGTGCAGGCGGCCCATCCTGTTGACCGACACCTGTTTCAGCGACGAGGCCGGGGGTTTCGTCGAGGTGGAGCTGGAGGGGTTTCTGGAGCTGGTGGAGGGACGGCGGAAGAACGTGGATGGGGTGGGCCGTCTCCGCAGCAGCGCCGCCACACAGCACGTGCAGCTCTCCCGCCAGCAACTTTCTTCCTACTCAGACGCTATTCTCGGCGAGTTCAGCCGCTGTCTGCGGGGCATTCGCGCGCATCTGCACAGAAAATCGGGGGAGTGACCCCGAAAGCCATTCTCGCAGCCTCACCCCGGACTGAGCGGCGGCAACGTGCTCAACTGCTCCAGCCGGCCCAGCCGGCGGTAGATCTTGGTGCGCTCGACACCCAAAAGGCGCGCCGCGGCCGTGATGTTCCCCTCACAATGCTGCAGGGCCCGCTGGATCAGCAGCAACTCGGCCTGTTCCAGGTTGAAAGGCAGGGTGGCGATTGTCAGCCCGTTCTTTGGCGCTGCGGCCAGGAGCGGTAGGTGTTCGGGGCGAATCTCTGCCCCCCGACTCTCGATCAATGCCCGCTCCACGATGTTCTTCAGCTCGCGCACATTTCCGGGGAACTCGTACTGCTCTAGCAGAACCTGGGCCCGGGGACTGATCTCCGGCGGCTCGATCCCCATCTCCACCGCAAAGAGCTGCAGGAAGTGCCGCGCCAGCAGACCGATGTCCTCGCGCCGCTGGCGCAGGGGTGGCACCTGCACCACAAAGCGCGCCAGCCGGTAATACAGGTCCTGGCGGAAGGTCCCTTTCTGGGCCTGGACTTCTAGATCCGCGTTGGTGGCGGCCAGCACCCGCACCTGCACCTCTCTGGGCGTGCGCGCCCCTAAAGGCAGCACAGCCCGCTCCTCCAGTACCCGCAGCAGCTTGGGCTGCAATTCCAGCGGCAGGGTTCCCACCTCGTCCAGAAAGAGCGTGCCACCGTGGGCCAGCTCGAAGTACCCAATCTGGTCCTGCTCCGCCCCGGTGAAGGCCCCTTTGCGATGGCCGAAAAGGAGCGAATCGGCCAGCTCGCGCGGGATGGCGGCGCAGTTGACCGGCACAAAGGGGCCCTCCCTGCGCTCCGAGCCGGCGTGGATAGCCCGGGCGATCAGTTCCTTGCCGGTGCCGCTCTCCCCCAGGATCAGCACCGAGGTATGCGGGGCGCTCTGCAACAGATCGAGATCGCCCAGGATCTTCTTCAGGGTCGGGCTCCGGCCCACCAGGGCCCCCCGCCTCCAGCGCTGGGCCTCGCGTTGGTCGACCAGCGAGAGCCGGCCAGCCAGTCGGTTGCGCTCCTGGGTGAGGGCCTCGCGCCGGGCCATCTCCTCTTCCAACTGGCGGGTGCGTGTCTCCAGGGCGGCGTTTTTGTCGCCCAGGGCGCGCACCAGCGCGGCCTTTTCCAGATGGGTCTGGATGCGTAGGAGCACCTCCTCTTTGTGGAAGGGCTTGGTCACGTAGTCCACCCCGCCGGCGCGGAACCCCTCGGCCAGGTCCGCAGTTTCGGCCCTGGCGGTCAGAAAGATCACCGGGATGGCCCCGGTGTGCGCCTCCTCTTTGAGCCGACGGCAGACCGCAAAACCCTCCAGGTCCGGCATAGTCACGTCCAGCAAAACCAGGTCTGGGGCAAAGCGGCTGGCCAGGTCGAGGGCCTCTCTGCCGGAGGAAGCCACCATCACCTGGTACTTGGCCGTTTCCAGGGCCTGGCAGAGGATGTCGATGTTGGCCAGCACGTCGTCCACCACCAGCACCCGCGCTCCCTGCACTTGCACTTCATCCATCGAGGGTCTGCTCCAGTATTTTCAACACCGCGGCCAGGTCGTAGCGCTGCACCCGCTCACTTAGGTAGAGTGCCAGCGTGCGCTCCTGGGCACCCAGCTCTCCCATCCTCTCCAGGCACGCCTTCACCTCGGTCACATTGCGCATCTCTGCAGCCGCTCGCAACCGCTGGCGCAGCGTTGCGGGCAGGCCTATCCCGCCAAAGTCCACCGCCACCGCCGCTTGCTCTCTTGCAGGCGCGGCGTATTCGTACTGCACCCCCAGGATCTGCTCCAGGCAGGCGTACAGGGCTTCGAGCCGGAAGGGCTTGTCGACAAAACCAGCGAAACCACACCCGAGATAGTATTGCTTCTCGTGCGCCATCACCGAGGCCGAGATCGCCACCACGGGCAAGGCGGGATGGATCTGGCGCACCTGGCGCAGCACCGCCACCCCGTCCATGCCGGGCATGCGGATGTCCATGAACACCAGATCCGGCCACCCCTGGCGCGCCGCTTCCAGGGCCTCCGCGCCGCTTTGGGCCTGGCGCACCTGCACCCCGATCCGCTTCAGGATCTGCGCCAGGATCTGGCGGTTGGTGGCCACGTCATCCACGACCAACACCTGCGGTGCCCACCCCGCCGCCAACCGCAGCACCCGCTGGTATCTTTGCCCATCCTGTCCGGGTACCGACCCCTGCGCCGGAGGCAACACCAGCGCAAAAAAGAAGCGCGCCCCCTGCCCCGGAGCCGACTCCACCTGCAGTTGCCCGCCCATCAACTCCACGTGCCGCCGCGCAATCGCCAATCCCAACCCGGTGCCCCCCTTGTGGGCGCCCAGGTCCCCCTGCTGAAAAGGCGCGAATATCCCTTCCTGTTGCGAGGCATCGATACCTGGGCCGGTATCCTCGACGGCAAAACAGTACCGCTCCCCCCCGCGGGCCTCTGCCCTCAAGACCACCTCGCCCGTCTCGGTGAACTTCACCGCGTTGCCCAGCAGATTGATCAGCACCTGGCGCAGCTTGTTTTCGTCGCCGCGCACCTGCCAACCAGCGCCCTCTTTCTCCGCCCGCCAGCCCAGTCCCTTCTGCTGGCAGCGCAGTTCGAACATGGTGGCCACCCGCGCCACCAGTTGCTCCAGATCGAAATCCACCGGCTGCAACTCCATCCGGCCGGCCTCGATCTTGGATAGGTCCAGCACCTCGTTGATCAGGCCCAGCAGGTGGTCGCCGCTGGTGTGGATGGCCTCCACTGCCTGCCGCTGCCCGGGGGTGAGAACCTCGTGCTCGCGCAGGATCTGGGCGTAGCCCAGGATGGCGTTCATGGGGGTGCGAATCTCATGCGACATATTGGCCAGGAAGGCGCTCTTGGCCTGGTTGGCCACTTCAGCCACTTCGCGGGCCCGGCGCTCCTCGGTCAGTTGCTGCTCGCGCTGCCGCCGCGCTTGGCGCTGGGTGTAGTAACGCGCGCTGGAGAACAACGCCACCACCACTGCCAGGCCGATCCCCCCTTTTTCCAGCCGGCCGCGCCACAACCGCCAGCGCCAGGCGAGCAGGGGGTCCTGGTAGGCGGTCTGGATCTCCTCGGGGGAGAGCGCGTGGTTGCGAAAGGCCACTTCATCGATCAATCCGCGGAAATAGCGGCCCTGAGACGGCGCTCCCCCCAGGGTGAGGAACCCGGGCACAGCCAGGTCGACCACCCTTTCGGTCGCGCTGAAGGTATCGGGCCGGCCGTCGAGGTAGAGGCGGATCTCTCTCCCCTGGCGGACCAGCGCCAGGTGATGCCATTCCCGAACCGACAGCGGTCGGGTACTGCTGAGGTGATTGACTTCGTGGCCGCTGTTGAGTACCGCTTGCACCCGGCCCTTGGCGTCCAGGTGCAACTGCAGTGCGCCGTGCAGTTCGTTGCTGACCGATCCATCGGCCAGGAAGCCGGCGATGTTGGGGAAATACAGCTTCGAGAAAGACCTGGCAAGCAGGGGCTGAGCCGTCGTGTTCGCCTCGGGGCGCCATAGCCACAGCTCGAGGGTGAAATCCTCCGTGCCGAAATTGCCGATGGCGGGATTGAACTCGACGTGAGCCCCCTGGCCGTCGAAGGAAAACGCCTGCCCCACCACGCCCGGGGCAAAGGCCATGCCCTTCACCAGCACCCCGTGGTTGGTCCCCCGGGTGTCACGGGCATCCCCCTCCCCCGGCCATTGCGCCTCAGCCCTGGCGCTGTAAAGACGCTGGACCGCCGCATCGGTAAAGGCCCGGGAATAGATGGAGACCTCATCGATAAGTCCCTTCACTTCGGCGCCCAGAATCAAATCCAGGTTGCTGCGGGTGATGCTGATGGGGGGATCCTGGCGCCTGGCCACCTCCTCCCCGTTTGCATAGATGTACCGGGTGCCCGTAACCTGGTCATAGACCAGGGCCACCTGGTTCCAGGCATTGCGGCTGAGCGCGTTGGCAGGCGATCTGAACAGGTGGTGGAAGTCGGCGTCCCCTTGCCGCGCATCATCTGAGATGCTGAAACGCAGCCGCAGGCCCGGCTCGACAGTCACACTATAGCTCCTGGCGTGTTCGCTGTCCCATTTGTGGAAGAGCCGCTGTTGCCTGTCATCTATGGTCGGGAAAATCCACGCGAACAGGGAGAAGCTGCCGGTCAAGTCGAGGTCGGCCGAGTGCGGGATGCGGATGGAATCACCATCTCCACCCAGGCTGAACGCCTGCCCCACCAACCCCGGGGCAAAGGTCGTACCTCCTATCAGAGTCCCGTGATGCCCCCCCGTGGCATCGCGTGCATCCCCCTCCCCCTGCCACTTCGCCACCTGGCTCGAAGGCGTACCCAAGTCTTGGTGGTGGACCTCGCCTTCTTGCAGGTGCACTTCCCCGGTCCAGGCACCCGCATTCCTCTGCCGCAACTCCACCGGAAAGGCCCGTTGGATCTGGGCATGGTCCAGCCTTGCCTCCAGGGCATAGGTTCCGGCGCCAAAGGCCGCCAGGGCATAACACCCGTCCTGTCTGGTTTCGGTATGGGCCAACTCCGCCCCCCCTCGGCTCAGGCGCACGGCTGCGCCCGCCAAGGGCAGGCCGGTCTCATCGCGTACCACCCCTTCCACCACCGCGGGCCGCACCACCGGACTCGTCCCGGGAAAAGGCGCCACCGCACTGCGGGCCTTCCCCTTCAGTTGGCCGTTGTGCCCCTGCGGCGACAGGTCCCAGGCGTCACCTGCGTCGAAGTTCCACAGCCCCACCAGTCCCCTCTCACCGCCGCTCAGGGGCTGCCCCATGCCCCCGCGGATCTCATCCCCGCTGCGGGCCACGGACCAGACCCGCACCTCATCGAGTTGGCCGCGGAAATAGGCGTTCTGCTTCCAGTTGGATTTGCCCAGGTAGTTGTCAGACCCCGCCCCGATGGCGGCAAAGCTGCCCTCGAAGCCGTTGTGTCCCACCAGTACCCCATTCAGGTAAAAGCGCATACCTCCTTGGCCCGAGACCGCGGCCATATGGCACCACTGCCCCAGCAGCGGCTCTGCCGCCAGACGCACCAGGCCCATCTCCTGGTAGCCGGTGTAGATGAAGAACTGGAGGACTGAGGAAGTATCAAAATGGTTCATGCCCATGGCGTTCCACTGGTCGTCGGCGCCGAAGGCGAACCACTGAGAGAAGCCCCCCCAATCATCCCATTTGACCCAGGCTTCGACCGTGGCCTCTTCGAGACCAGCGAAGATGCCCTCGGGCAAGCGCACATAGCTTTCCTGGCCGTCCAATTCCAGGACGCGGTTCTGGGCCAGGACCGGGCCGGCCAGGCAGAGGAGCAGGAAGAGGGTTTTCATCTCTATTGCGCAGACCGTGCGCCAACGCACGAAACGGTGTGCGATAGCGCACGATTGTGACGACAGCATAAGAGCCTGGCGGAGTTATGGTGGCTGTAAGCTTTTAATTAACAATAGGTCGCCAAATCTTCTGCCAAATGGTACGGAATCTGCTTAAGGAAAGCAATATAAAAAGACAAAAAGGTCTTTTTTACCTATAAGGAGCCTGATATGAAATACTTCCGTAGCACGGGAAACGATACAGGGAGGATGGATAACAAGCGGGGTTGGCGCAGGCTTTCCCGCTGGACCGCTGGTCTGCTCCTGGGCGCCGCGACTGCAGCCCTTCCTCTTGCCGCCCATGCCGACCTTGTCAACGGCAGTTTCGAGGACGGTTACATCGCTAATCCGTCTTGGCCTTACTGGGAACTCTTTGCAGTTAGCACCGACCTACCTGGCTGGCAGGTTGTGGCCGGTAACATCGACTGGATAAACGCGGGTCACTATTGGCAGGCATCGGCGGGGGTGCACTCCCTCGACATGAACGGCGTTTCGCCTGGAGCTGTGGCCCAAGCCTTCGCGACCGTTGCCGGCCAGAGCTATATAATTACCTTCGATCTTCTCAACAACTGGTATTGCGGACCGCAAGCCAAGACCCTGCGTGTCAGCGCCGCCGGGGCTAGCCAGGAATACACCGCCACCGAAGCAAGCTGGGTAACGAGGACCTTCCAGTTCGTGGCCACAAGTTCGTCGACGACCCTCGAACTGCGCAGCCTTGCATCAACCGGTGATACGCGGTGCGGTCCTGTAGTTGACAACGTCCGCATCAGTCCCGTGAACCAGCCGCCAGTGGCCAATGCCGGCCCGGACCAGACCGTAGAAGCCACCAGTCCCACCACCACCCTCGTGACCCTCAACGGCGCTGGCTCCTCCGACCCGGACGGAAACCCTCTCACCTTTACCTGGACAGGTTCCTTCGGGACAGCATCCGGCGCGACCCCGACCGTGGCCCTGCCCCTCGGCACCCACGAGATCACCCTGACCGTGGCCGACGGGAAAGGCCGGACCGATACCGACGTGGTGGCCATTACCGTTCAGGATAAGACGGCTCCGGCCATCTCCCTGGCGGTGAGCCCGGCCTCGCTCTGGCCGCCCAACCACAAGATGGTCAAGTTGGCTACCAGCATCTCGGCAGTGGATGCCTGCGATCCCAACCCCAGTGTGAGCATCGCGGTGACCAGCAACGAACCGGTCGACGGCCTGGGTGACGGGGATACCGCGCCCGACTGGGAGGTGGTGAACAACGAGGTAGCCGTCCGCGCCGAACGCAGCGGGAAGGGGACCGGTCGCATCTACACGATCACCGTGACCGCCAAAGATGCCTCGGGGAACACTGCCACGAGCATACAGACGGTCGCGGTCGCACCAAACAAAGGGAAGAATTCCAAACTGGCTGCCGTGCCAGGCAGCTTCGGCCTGGAACCCAACTCTCCCAACCCCTTCAACCCCAGCACCACCCTGCGCTACAGCCTCGACAACCTGCAGGAGGTGCACCTGGCCATCTACAATGCGATGGGCCAGCAGGTGCGGGTGCTGGTGGACCAGACCCAGGGACCGGGCAGCTACGAAGTGGAGTGGAACGGCCAGGACGAGGCCGGACAGGCCGTGGCCGGCGGCATCTACTTCTATCAGTTGCAGGCCGGCGCGCAGCAGGCCACTGGCCGGATGTTGTTCCTCAAATAACCAGTACCACCAGAAACACCGAGGGGCTGTCCCGGTTGGGACAGCCCCTTTTTGTCGGCCGCGTCGCAGAGGGGATCCTACACCAACACCTCCACCTGCCCCTCGCGCACCCGCACCTCGTAGGCTTTCACCTGCTGGCCCGGCCGGGTGATACAGGCCCCGCTGCGCACATTGAACTGCCAGCCGTGCAAAGGACAGATCACCACCTCGCCGTCGAGGAAGCCGTCCCCCAGATAACCCCCCTGGTGCACACAGGCGTTGGCCGTGGCCAGGAATTCCCCGCCCACGTTGTACACCGCCAGTTGCCGGTGTCCCACCCCCACCACCCGCGCCTCACCGGCCGGCACCTCCTCGGCGCGCAGCACCGGCACCCACTGCGCTTCCGGCTCGGCAGCTAGCGCAGCCGGCGCCGCCCCTAGCTTGCCCTCGCGGTCCAGTTCGCGGAAGACCTCGATGGCGTCCACCACCTTGGTTAGGCCGGCCGCCGGATAGGAACAGAGGATGGCGTCGAGCAGTTCGTCGCGGCTGGCCCCCTCCTTCAGGGCTCGCGGCATATACTGGCGCAGGCCGCGCGGCGAGAAGTTGATCACCTTGGTGACCACCGAGATCAGGAAGCGGGTCTTGGGGTCGAGGTGTTTGCCCGACTCCTTAAAAAAGGCCAGCAGGTGCTGCATGGCCTCGGGCCGTTCCTGGCTGAGGTACTGCAGGCCGCTCAACTCCTCCTCGCGCTCCTCACTCACGGCTTTCCTCCTTCTCCCAGCATCGCCTCGACGAAGGCGCGGCTCTCGAAGGGCTGCAGATCGTCCAGGGCCTCGCCCACCCCGATCAGTTTGACCGGGATGCCCATCTCCCGCCGCAGCGCCAGGGCGATGCCGCCTTTGGCGGTGCCGTCGAGTTTGGTCAGCACCAGGCCCGTCAATTCGGTGGCCTGGTTGAAGAGACGGGCCTGCGAGAGGGTGTTCTGGCCGGTGGTGGCGTCCAGCACCAGCAGGGTCTCGTGCGGCGCGCCGGCGTCCTGTTTGGCCAGGGAGCGGCGGATCTTTTTCAATTCTTCCATCAGGTTGACCTTGGTGTGCAGCCGGCCGGCAGTGTCGACGATCAGCACATCCATGCCCCGCGCCCTGGCCGCGCCCAGCGCGTCGAAGGCCACCGCCGCCGGATCGGCCCCCTGCTGGGCGCGCACGATATCCACCCCCGCCCGCTCGGCCCAGATCTCCAACTGCGGCACCGCCGCAGCCCGAAAGGTGTCGCAGGCGGCGATCAGCACCCGGTGCCCGCCCTCGGCATAACGCTTGGCCAGCTTGCCGATGGTGGTGGTCTTGCCCACGCCGTTGACGCCCACCACCAGGATAGTGTAGGGCCGGGCCGGCAGCTCTCCGAAGGGCAGGCCCTGGTCCTCGCTGTCGAGCAGGCCGCCCAGGTGTTCCTTGAGCAGGGCCAGCACCTCGGCGCTGCCGCCCTTGAAGTCCTGCTGCTTGGCCCGCTGGCGCAATTCCTCGATCAGCGCCGCAGCGGTCTCCACCCCCACGTCGGCCTGGATCAGCACCGCCTCCAACTCCTCGAGGGTATCGTCGTCGAGGCGGCCGCCGCTGCCCACCACGGCGGCGATCTTCTCGGCCAGGGCATCGCGGGTCTTGGCCAGCCCGTTTTTTAATTTGTCGAAGAATTTACCCAGCATCGTCCGTCTTTATTTGTAGAGTATACTTTCCTCGATGGCCGGGTCCACGATATAGACCATCGGCTCCTCCTCGAGTACGATCTGTCGCGGAGGATTGAGGCGCCGGCGCCGGGCGTCCAAGAGTATTTCCACCGTCGGGCGGGTGGGGTGCAGCCGGCTGGTGCCCACCACCCGGCCGATCTCATCGTTGTTGAGTTTGACCAGGCTGCCCAGCGGAAAGATGGAGACAATGTGGATCAGCGCCTTGACCAGGTGGCGGTCGAAGAGGGTGTTGCGCAGATCGATGATCTCCTTGACCACCTGGTACACCGCCCGCACCTCGCGGTCGGGCCGCGGGTGCACCATGGCTTCGTAGGTGTCGGCCAGGCCGATGATGCGGGCGAACTCGTGGATCTCTTCCCCCTTGAGCCCGGCCGGGTACCCGGTGCCATCGCTGCGCTCGTGCACCTGCACGACGATCTTGCCGATCCAGGCGAAGTTCTTGCCAAAGGCCTGCACCATCCGCTGGGATTCGAGCGGGTGGCGCTGGAGCAATTCGCGCTGGGCAGGGGTGAAGTGCCGCGCCCCCAGCACCTCGGCAGGCACGCGCAACATGCCCAGGTCGTGCATCAGGGCGCACAGGCCCAGCGAGAGCACGCGCCGCTCGTCGTACTCGATCTCCAGGCCCATACGCATGGAGAGCAGGGCGGTGTTGACCGCCCGCTGCGGCAAGGTGCACTCGCTATTGCGCTGCCGCACCGTCTCCGTCAACAGGGCCTCTCCCTGCTGCAACTGGCGCAGGGCTTCCTTGAGCGGTTTGACCAGGCTCGTCCCTTCCAGTTGCTTGCCCTGAACAGCGGCGGCAAAGATCCGCTCGGTCATCTGCACCAGACGCTGGTACAGAGGGGCCACCTGGTTGAGGGATTGGTTGGCAATCTCCCCCTCGGCCTGCCCCTCGGTGTCCAGGAGCAGCAGCGGGGTGGCGAGGGTGGCGGGCGGCGGGGAATGCCGCCGCTCCGCGCGCAGGGGGCGGGGAGCCACTTCCTTCCTCTGCAACTCCTTGGAAGAGCGCAAGAGCTGGCTCATCCTAAGGACCATGGCCCCTCTCGGTCTGGATCAGGTTGTACATCATCCCGCCATCGATCTCCTCGGCCTTGCGGCTGTAGCCGATCACCAGGGCGATGTCGCAGATATTGTTGATCCGGCGGGGAATGCCCTCCGAGTACTCGAAGATCAGCTCCACGGCGTCCGGGGTGAAGATGGGTTCCTTCCGCCCCGCCACCCGCAGGCGGTAGCTCAGATAGCGATCCACCTCGGACTGGCCCAGCGGCTGCAGCATGCCGCGCGTGACCAGCAGTTGGTCCAGGGGTGGGTAGGCCCTGAGCTTTTCGCCCAGCCGGGCCGGGCCCAGCAAGAGCATGGTAATGAGGAAGGCGTCATTGAGCTGGAAATTGAGCAAGAGCCGCATCTCCTCGAAGATCGGCGTCTCGGTCAGGAGCTGGCCCTCATCCACCACCAGGATCGTCGCCTTGCCGGCGCTGTGGTAGTCGTAGAGCAGTTCCTGAATGCGGTGAGCCAGGCTGGCCCGGTCCTGTGCCTCGGCCTCGTGGCCCAACTGATAGAGCACCTCGCGCAGAAACTCTTCGGAGGTCTTGCAGGGCTGATTGACCAGCGCGATTTCCGTGCGCCCCGGTTCCAGTTCGCGGAGCAGGGCGCGGGTCATCAGGGTTTTGCCGCACCCCGGCCCTCCAGTCAATAGGGCCGCGCCGCGCCGCTCCTTGAGCACATAGAGCAGGCGGGTCCACAATTCGGCGCAGGCAGGAGACTGGTAGAAAAATCGGGGATCCGGGGTGTTTTCAAAGGGCTTTTCACGCAGCCCCCAGTACGCTTCGTACAAAGGAGGACTCCTCACCTCGCAGCAGATTTCCCGCTCTCCCATGCCCCCAAGTGGGTATCTGCGCGCAAGTTAAGAATAGCTCCGCCATGCCCTTTGTCAAGGGCGCTCACCTTGACTTGGGCGCGACCTCCACCTTAGCTTTGGCTGTCTTTTCCCGGGAGAATTATGGCCTTGTCGCCGCGCCTTTTGGCCCTGCTGCTGTGCTGGTGGGGAACCGTCCTGGCCCAGGCTCCGCCCCAGGGGCAATTCATGCAGCCGGCAGAACTGCGCCGCGGCATGCACGGGGTGGGCCGAACGGTCTTTCAGGGTACGGCCATCGATACCTTTGGCGCCGAGATCCTGGGGGTCCTGCGCGATTACCGCGGGCCGGGGCAGAACCTGATCCTGGCCCGCCTCTCTGGCGGCCCCCTGGCCCAGACCGGGGTCATCGCCGGCATGAGCGGCAGCCCCGTCTATGTGGAGGGCCGGCTCATCGGCGCGGTGGCCTACGCCTTCCTGCCCTTCCCCAAAGAACCCATCTGCGGCATCACCCCGATCCACGACATGCTCGGCACCCTGGAGCGCAACCTCGACGCTCCAGCCCGGGCCGGCAGTCTGCGCTTCGAGCTGGACGCCCGCGCCGCCGCCCAGGTCAGCGCCGCCCTCGACCAACCCCAGGAGGCCTCCCCCCTGACCCTGGTGCCGCTGGGCACCCCGGTGTGGGTAGCGGGGGCCGGTCCTCTCGCCAGCCAGGCCCTGGCCAAGGTCTTCGGGCGGGCGGGCCTGGAGATCTTGGCCGCCCCCGGCGGCCTGGCCCCGGCAGATGCCCAGCCCGAACTGGCCCCCGGCGCCGCCCTGGGGGTGCAACTGATCAGCGGCGACCTGAACGCCACCGGCATCGGCACCCTGACCTATCTGGACCAGGATCGGGTATTGGCCTTTGGCCATCCGATGATGCTGGCCGGCGCCACGGACATGCCCATGACCGGGGCCTATATCCACCAGGTCTTCGCCAGCCAATACCTCTCCTATAAAATGGGCGCCGCCACCCGCCCGGTGGGCGCCATCCGCCAGGACCGCCAACCGGCCATCGCCGGGGTGCTGGGCCCGGTCCCCAGGATGCTGCCGGTGTCGGTACTGCTGCGCCGGCAAGGAGAGGAACACCGCTTCCGCTTCGGGGTGCTGCCCCACCGCGATCTGGCGCCGGGCCTGACGCAGACCGTGCTGCTGCAGGCCCTGGAGTCGTCCGAGAAGCTCGAGGGAGACGCCACCGTGGTGGCGCACGGCCGGCTCCATCTCAGCCAGGGCCGGGTGCTCGACCGCGAGCAGATCTACAGTGGACCCCAGGCCATCTGGACCGCTGCCGAGGAGTTGACCCTGCCGCTCCAGATCCTGAGCCAGACCCCGTTTTCCGACCTGATGCCAGACAGTCTCACCTTTGAGCTGGACCTGAGCGAAAAGGTGGCCACCGCCCAGGTGCTGGGCCTGCGGGTGGAGCAGCCGGCCCCCCGGAGCGGCCAGATCCTGAGGGTGGTGGTCACCCTGCAACCCTACCAGCAGGCCCCGGTGCAGCAGAAAGTCGAACTGCCCCTGCCCGCCGACCTGCCCCCCGGCCCCCTGGTGCTGCGGGTGGGCGGGGGCGCGGCCAGCCGGCAGTGGGAACACTTGCGGCGGCCCGAGCTCTTCCAGCCGCGCGACGCCGCCCAGTTGCTCGAACTGCTGGGCCGCAACGAGCGCGACGACGACCTGGTGGTCGAACTCTACCGCCCCGAGCCCAGCCTTTCCCTGGAGGGCCGCGAACTGCCCGCCCTGCCCCCCTCAGCCCGCGCCGTGCTCGATCAGGAGCATTCGGCCGGCCGGGTGGGTCTGGTGGCCGGCCGGGTGTTGCTGCGCCGGCAGGTACATACGGCCCTGGTGCTGGAGGGAGAACAATCCATAGAACTGAACCTGAGGAGGCCCTGAGCAGGTGATGCGCTCAATGATTTTGTTCTTGCTGGCCCTGCCGGCCCTGGCCGTCCAGCCCGTGAACTGGCAGCAGCGGACCTTCGAGGAATTCGCCCAGGGCAAGGGGACCGGGGTGGAGTTGCGGGCCGAGGGCGCGGTGCAACTGGCCCCGGCCCTCGACACCCTGCCCAAACTCGAGGCCGAGCGGGTCTGGTCCCTGGCCGCCGGCCCGGATGGCACCCTCTACGCCGGCACCGGCGACCTGGGCCGCATCTACGCCCTGCCGCCCAAAGGTGAGCCGGTCCTGCTCTTCGACTCCCCTGAACTGGCGATCCACTCCCTTGCCGTGGGTCCGGACGGGGCCCTCTACGCCGGCACCGCGCCCGACGGCCTCATCTACCGTATCGACGCCAAAGGGCAGGTCAGCACCCTGGCCCAGACCGGCAGCGCCTACGTGTGGGATCTCAAATTCGACCCGCACGGCCGGCTCTGCGCCGCCACCGGCCAGCCAGCCCGGGTGTTGGCCGTATCGGCAACCGGCAAGGTCGACACCCTCTGCACCCTGGCCGACCAGCACGCCATGGCCCTGCTCTTCCGCGGCGACCGCCTCTTTGCCGCCACCGCCCGGGCCGGGCGCATCTACGAAATCGCCGACACCACCGCCCGCCTGCTCTGCGACACCGGCTACGAGGAGGTGCACCGGCTGGCCGCCCTCCCCGAGGGCAGCCTCTACGCCACCGCCCTCTCCCCGGCTGCGGGCGAGCAGAAGGCCAAAGCCGCCCTCTTCCGCCTCGACCCAGCCGGCGCCGCCCTCCCCGTGTGGGAGGCCGAGCAGACCCAGTTGCTCGACCTGCTGGCCGACCCGAATGGCACCCTGCTGGCCACCGCCACCCAGCCGGCCCAGCTCTGCCGCTTTGCCGCCGATGGCCGGCTCTCCCTGGTGGCCCGCTTCGAGGATTTCGCCCCCAGCAGCCTGGTGCGCCTGCCCAACGGGGCCCTGTGCCTGGGTGCGGCCCAGTCGGGCGCCGTGTATCGCCTGGGCGCAGGTTTCGCCGGCGAGGGCCAGTTCGAATCCTCGGCGGAGGATTTCGGGGTGTCGGCCCGCTGGGGCAGCCTCACCTGGAGGGCCGAACTGCCGGAGGGCACCCGCCTCGCCTTCCAGACCCGCTCGGGCAATACCCAGGAACCAGACCCCACCTGGAGCCCCTGGTCGGCCGAATTGGAGCGCAGCGGCAGCCCGCTGGCCAGCCCGCCGGCCCGCTTCCTCCAGTACCGCGCCCTGCTTCGGGGTGAGCGCAGCCGCACCCCGGTGCTGCGGGCGGTGGAGGTCGTCGCCCTGCCGGCCAATCTGCGCCCCCAGATCAAGTCCCTCGAGATCCAGACCTACCAGCCCCCCGGCCAGGGCGAGGGCCAGGAACAGGGCCAGGGCGGCCCGCCCCTGCGCGGCCGCCGCCTGCCCCAGCGCAAGAGCCTGCGCCTGCTGCGCTGGCAGGCCCAGGACCTCAACGGCGACAAACTCAGTTATTCACTTTATATCAAAGGTGAAGGCCAGCAGGAGTGGAAGGAGGCCGACAGCGGCCTGGAGCAGAGTTCCTTCATCTGGGATACCGAAACCATGCCCGAAGGCCTGACCCAGCTGCGGCTGGTGGCCACCGACGATCCGGACAATCCCCCGGACCAGGCGCTGCAGACCGAATACCTGGGCGCCCCCTTCCTCATCGACAACTCCCCGCCCGAGTTGACAGTGGAGGTGGCCCAGGCCGAGCCGCTGCGCCTGCGCCTGCGCTGCACCGACCGCATCAGCCCCATCCAGCGGGCCCAGTACACCGTCGACTACGGCGACCAGGCCCACCAGCTCACCCCCGAGGACGGGCTCTTCGACAGCCGGGAGGAGCGGGCCAGCTTCGCGGTGGTCGGCCTGACCCCCGGCGAACACGTCGTCGCCGTGCAGGCCTGGGACCGCCTCGACAACGTGGGCGTGGTGCAGCTGGTGGTCACCGTGAAGAAATAACATGGACGCCGACCTGGCTCACATGCGCCGCGCCCTGCACCTGGCCCTGAAGGGACGGGGCAAGGTGAGCCCCAACCCCCTGGTGGGGGCGGTGGTGGTGCGAGGGGGCCGGGTGGTGGGTGAAGGGGCCCACCTCCAGGTGGGCGGGCCCCACGCCGAGGTGCACGCCTTTGCCGCCGCCGGCCGCCGCAGCCAGGGCGCCACCCTCTACGTGACCCTGGAGCCCTGTTCCCACCACGGCCGCACCCCGCCCTGCACCGAAGCCGTGCTGCGCGCCGGCATCCGCCGGGTGGTCTGCGCTCTCGAAGATCCGGACCCGCGGGTGGGCGGCAGGGGGATCACCCAACTGCGCGAGGCCGGCCTGGAGGTGGAGGTGGGGCTGGGCGGCGAGGAAGCCGAGCGCCAGAACGCCGCGTACCTCAAACACCGCCGCACCGGCCGGCCCCTGCTGATCCTCAAGCTGGCCCAGAGCCTCGACGGCCGCATCGCCACCGCCGGGGGCGACACCCGCTGGATCAGCAGCGAAGCATCGCGCACCCTGGTCCACCGCTGGCGCAGTTGGACCGACGCGGTGATGGTGGGCGCCGGCACCGTGCTGGCCGACAATCCCCGGCTCGACGTGCGCCTGGTGCGCGGCCGCTCGCCCCGCCCGCTGGTGGTGGACGGCCGCCTGCGGGTCTCGCCACAGGCCCATGTTTTCCAGCGGCCCGGCGCAGTGCTGATCACCGCCGACTCGGCCCCGGCAAAAAAGCGGCGCGCCTTTGCGGACCAGGGGGTAAGCGTGTGGACCCTTCCCGCCCGGGCAGGACAGCTCGACCTGGGTCAGGTAATGGAACGGGCCGGCAGCGAGGGCCTGACCAGCATCCTGCTCGAAGGCGGCGGCCAGCTGGCTGCCGCCGCCCTGCGCGCCCGGGTGGTGGACCAGTTGCGGGTTTTCGTCGCCCCGCTGCTCATCGGCCAGGGCATTGCCGCCATCGGCGACCTGGGCCTGGGCCGGCTGGCGGCGGCCCCGCGCCTCGAAGCCGTGGTCCTGCGCCGCCTGGGCCCCGATCTCCTCTACACCGCCGAGGTCAAGTACCCGTGTTCACCGGACTGATCGAGGAAGTGGGCGCGGTGCGCCGCGTCCAGCGACAGGGCGCCTTCCAGCGCCTCGAAGTCAGCGCCCGGCTGGTGCTCGAAGGCACCCGCCTGGGCGACAGCATCAATATCAACGGGGCCTGCCAGACCGCCGTCGAGCTGGGCGCCGACTACTTCGCCGTCGAATCGGTGGAGGAAACCCTGCAGCGCACCACCCTGGGCGCGCTGCGGCCCGGCGATCCGGTGAACCTGGAGCGGTCGGTCCGGTTGCAGGACCGGCTGGGCGGGCACCTGGTGCTGGGCCACGTGGACGGGGTGGGCCGCATCAGCCAGATCGAGACCCGCCAGCGCGAGTGGCTGGTGAGTGTGGAGCCCCCCGCCGAACTCTTGCGCTACCTCGCTTTCAAGGGTTCCATCGCCATCGACGGCATCAGCCTGACCGTGGCCCAGGTCGAGGGCCGGGCCTTTACCGCGGCCATCATACCCCATACATTTGATCAGACCACGCTCGGCAGGCGCCGGCGCGGCGATGTGGTCAATCTCGAGGTGGACGTGATCGCCCGCTATGTGGAGCGCCTGCTGCGCGCCGGCGATCCGGCCAGCGGAACGGGACTGACGCTGGAAAAAATGCGCGACATGGGGTACTGATCAGGGGGCGGGCGACGATCCGCCCCTCTCAATTATGTCTGACTTCAACACCATAGACGAGATCATCGCCGACCTGCTGCAGGGCCGCATGGTGGTGCTGGTGGACGAGCGCGACCTCGAGGTGGATGGCACCGAGGTCGTGGGCGAAGGCGAACTGATGATGGTGGCCGAGCTGGTCAGCTCCGAGGCCCTCAACTTCATGGTCCGCCACACCGGCTCCTCGCTGCACGTGGCCGCCGGCAAGGAGCGCCTCGACCAGTTGGGCCTGGGGTTGATGGTGCCCGACAGCCAGGGGCCACGCGGCACCGCCATGGTGAGGAGTGTCAACGCCGCCCACTCCAGCGGCTCGGGCATCTCGGCCCACGACCGGGCCCTGACCATCCGCAAGCTGGCCGATCCGCACAGCCGGCCCGCCGACTTTGTGCAACCCGGCCATCTCACCCCCCTGCAGGCCCAGCCCGGCGGGGTGCTCAGGCGAGCCGGCCACACCGAGGCCGCCGTGGACCTGGCCCAGTTGGCCGGCTTTCAGCCCGTGGCCCTGATCGCCTCCATCCTCGACGAGCAGGGGGAGGTAGCCTCCACCCCCTATCTGCTCGGCTTCGCCCGGCAGCACGGCCTCAAGATCGCCACCATCAAGGACCTGATCGCCCACCGCCGCCGCACCGAAAAACTGATCGTCCTCGAAGCCCGGGCCCCCATGCCCACCGCGTACGGAGAGTTTACGGTCTACGCCTACCGCAGCCTGGTGGACAACAACCCGTACCTGGCCCTCACCCTGGGCGAGCTGGACGGCGAACAAGACACCCTGGTGCGTATGCACTCGGGCTGCCTCACCGGCGACGCGCTGGGCTCCTATCTGTGCGACTGCGGCGAGCAACTCCACCGTTCGTTCGAGATGATCGCCGCCGAGGGGCGGGGGGTGATCGTCTACATCCAGCACCACGAGGGCCGCGGCATCGGCATCCTGCACAAACTCAAGGCCTACCAGCTGCAGCGCGACCAGGGGCTGGACACCATCGAAGCCAACCACGCCCTGGGCCTGCCCATGGACGCGCGCGACTACGGCATCGGCGCCCAGGTGCTCTACGATCTGGGCCTGCGCCGGGTGCGTTTCCTCACCAACAACCCCAAGAAGCGGGTGGGCCTCGAAGGGTACGGGATCACCGTGGTCGAGCAGGTGCCCATCGCCTCCTCGCCCAATCCCCACAACATCCGCTACCTGCTTACCAAACGCGACCGGATGGGCCATCACACCCTGCTGCGCGAAGATCAGAAAACGCCGGCCAGCGGAGGAGAAAACTGAAATGCCCAAAGTGTACGAAGGCAAACTCGACGCCCGGGGCCGCAAATTCGGCATCGCCGTGGCCCGTTTCAACAGCCTGATCACCACCCAGCTCCTGGGCGGGGCCCTCGACTGCCTGCGCCGCCACGGGGTGGAGGACAACGACATCGAGGTGGCCTGGGTGCCCGGCTCCTTCGAGCTGCCCATCGTGGCCCAGAAACTGGCGGCCACCCGCCGTTTCGACGTGGTCATCTGCCTGGGGGCCATCATCCGCAGCAACACCCCGCACTTCGACTATGTGGCCGGCGAGACAGCCAAGGGCATCGCCAAGGTGGGCCTGGACAGCGGCATTCCAGTGACCTTCGGGGTGGTGACCACCGACGACCTGGAGCAGGCCATCGAAAGGGCCGGCGCCCGGGCGGGCAACCGCGGCTGGGACGCAGCCCTCAATGCCATCGAGATGGCCGACCTGATGGCCGGGCTGAAATGACCAATACCGAAGACCCCGGCCCTCTGGCCGAGATCCCCGATCCGGTGCTGCCGGACAACCGGCACGGTGCCCGCCAACTGGCCCTGCAGGCGCTCTACTGGGAAGCCAGCTCTCCCGGCGACGGGCAGCGGGCCCTGGGCGAATTGGGCGAGCAGGCCAGCCTCTCGGCCCCCACCCTGGAATTCGCCACCCAGCTGGTGGCCGCCGTCAGTGAACACGGCGGCGAGCTGGACGCCCTCGTCGATGGGGCGGCCAGCCATTGGCGCCAGGACCGCATCGCCCGCATCGACGGCATCATCCTGCGCCTGGCCCTGGCCGAGATCCTCCACTGCGGCACCCCGGCGCGGGTCGCCATGGACGAAGCCATCGAACTGGCCAAGACCTACAGCGGCGCCAAGTCCTACGTCTTCGTCAACGGCGTGCTCGACGCCGTCACCCGCCAGCGCGGCCTGCCCCTGTGAGGCGAGGCCATGCGCCTCGCCGTGCTCTCGGACATCCACGCCAACCTCGAAGCCCTCGCCGCGGTGCGCCGCGCCGGCGAGCAGTGCGGGGTGGAGCGCTGGGTATGCCTGGGGGATATCGTCGGGTACGGGGCCGACCCGCAGGCCTGCCTGGCACAGGTCCAGGAGTGGATGGCCTGTTGTGTGATGGGCAACCACGACCAGGCAGTGGCCGGCCTGGGCAATCTGGGATATTTTAATGCCTGGGCGCGCCAGGCCGCCGAATGGACCGCCGCGCAGTTGGATCCAGCGCAGCGGCGATACCTGGCCGGCCTGCCGCTGAGCCTGGCCGAGGGCGAGGTCCTTTATACCCACGCCAGCCCGGCCGACCCGGGCGGCTGGGGCTATATCACCAGCGCCCGCGAGGCGCGGGCCGCCCTGCGCGCCACGGCGTCCCGGCTCTGTTTCGTCGGCCACTCCCACCAGCCCCTGGTCTGCGCCGCCGGCGCCGGCCTGCTGGACCTCGACCGACCCCTCGCCCTCAGGGCCGGGGAGCGCTACCTGGTGAACGTGGGCAGCGTGGGCCAGCCGCGGGACGGGAACTGGCGGGCCTGTTTCCTGGTCTGGGATCAGGAGCGAGACACCCTGGAATTTGTGCGCAGCGACTACCACCTGCACCGGGCGCAGGCCAAGATCCTGGAGGCCGGCCTGCCCCCTTTCCTGGCCCAGAGGCTGGCGCAGGGCTACTGAAATCCATCCGACGCAAAGGACAGACCATGTTCGGCATGCTCAAGAAACTCTTCGGCTCCCAGGCGGAGCGCCAGTTCAAGGCCGGCGCCCCGGCGCTGGAGGCGATCAACCGCTACGCCGAGGAATACGCCGCCTTCTCCCCCGAACAACTGCAGGCCAAGACCCGCGAGTTCCGCGCCCTGCTGGCCGAGCGCACCGGCGAAGCCACCACCCGGGTGCGCGAGCTGGAGGAGGAACTGCGCGGCGATCTGGACGGCGACGAACGCCTCCGTCTCAACGACGAGCTCGACGAGCTGGACAAGGAGATCCGCCGTCTCGAAGGGGCGGCCCTCGACGAGCTGGCCCCCCAGGCCTTCGCCCTGGTCAAGGCCGCCTGCCGCTTGCTGGTGGGCCGCTCCTGGGAAACGGTGGGCGGCACCGCCACCTGGGACATGGTCCCCTACGATGTGCAGTGTTTCGGCGGCCTGGTGCTGCACCAGGGCAAGATCGCCGAGATGGCCACCGGTGAAGGCAAAACCCTGGTGGCCACCATGCCCCTGTACCTCAACGCCCTGCCCGGCCACGGGGTGCACCTGATCACCCACAACAATTACCTGGCCAAACGCGACGCTATGTGGATGGGGCCCGTCTACAATATCCTGGGCCTGTCGGTGGGCATCATCCAGGACGCCCGCCAGACCGGCGGCGCCGAGGCCTATGTGCTGCCAGTGCCCGAAGGGGCGCCCGAGGAATTCGTCTGGCAGGATGCCTCCCACCAGCAGGCCTACGCCGCCGATATCGTCTACGCCACCAAGGACCAGGTGGGCTTCGACTATCTATACGACAACATGGCCACCCGCCGCGAAGACATCATGCAGCGGGGCTTCAACTACGCCATCGTCGACGAGGCCGACAGCAACCTGATCGACGACGCCCGCACCCCGCTGATCATCTCCGGGCCGGTGCCCGAGTCCACCAACCGCTACATGGAACTGCGACCCCTGGTGGAGAAACTGCTGCGCGCCCAGACCTCGCTGGCCAACAAGCTGCTGGCCGAGGCCGAAAGGAAACGCCAGGAGGGGGGCGATGAGTACGAGATCGGCGTCGAACTGCTCAAGGTTATGCGCGGCAGCCCCAAGAACCGCCGGCTGATGAAGATCGTGCAGGAGGAGGGCATCAAGCGGCTGATCTCGCGGGTCGAGTCCGACTACATGCGCGACAAGCGCCTCAGCGAGATCGATGAGTCGCTCTTCTTTGCGGTGGACGAGCGGCACAACACCATCGACCTGACCGACAAGGGCCGCGACCTGCTCTCCCCCGACGAACAGGATGTCTTTATCCTGCCCGACCTGAGCCTGCAAATCGACCAGATCCGCCGCGACACCTCCCTCGACGAGGAGCAGCGGCGCCTCAAGGAGGAGGAGGCCTACCGCGAGCACGCCCTCAAGAGCGAGGCGGTGCACAACATCAACCAGTTGATGAAGGCCTACACCCTCTTCGAGAAGGACGTGCAGTACATGGTCACCGATGACCACAAGGTGGTCATCATCGACGAGTCCACCGGCCGGCCGCAGCCGGGCCGGCGCTTCTCCGACGGTTTGCACCAGGCCCTGGAGGCCAAGGAAGGGGTGAAGGTCGAGCAGGAGACCCAGACCATCGCCACCATCACCCTGCAGAACCTCTTTCGCATGTACCGCAAGCTGGCCGGCATGACCGGCACCGCCGAGACCGAGGCCCACGAGTTATACGAGATCTACAAGCTCGACGTGACGGTGGTGCCCACCAACCGGCCGGTGCGCCGCATGGACCACGACGACCAGATCTTCCGCACCAAGAAGGAGAAGTACAACGCCATCATCGACGAGATCGCCCGCCTGCACGAGCGGGGCCTGCCGGTGCTGGTGGGCACCATCTCGGTGGAGACCTCGGAGCTGCTCAGCCGCCTGCTCACCAGCCGCGGCATCAAACACCAGCTGCTCAACGCCCGCTACCACGAGCGCGAGGCCCAGGTGGTTGCCCAGGCAGGTCAGACCGGGGCGGTGACCATCGCCACCAACATGGCCGGGCGCGGCACCGACATCAAACTCGATCCCGAGGTGGTGCGCGTCGACCGCCAGATCGTCACCTCCGCCCTCACCCTCGACGACCGCCTGCCCACCGGCAAGACCCTGCGCCAGACCCTGACCGACGACCCCGGTGGCCTGCAGGTGATCGGCACCGAGCGCCACGAGGCCCGCCGCATCGACCGCCAGCTGCGCGGCCGCGCCGGCCGCCAGGGGGACCCGGGCGCCTCGCGTTTCTTCCTCTCCCTAGAAGATGACCTGATGCGCCTCTTCGGCTCCGAGCGCATCGCCGCGATCATGGACCGCCTGGGCGCCGAAGACGGCGAGGTCATCGAGCACCCGATGGTCACCCGCTCCATCGAGCGGGCCCAGAAGAAGGTGGAGGCGCGCAACTTCGAGATGCGCAAACACCTGCTCGAGTACGACGACGTGATGAACCAGCAGCGCCAGGTGATCTACAACCGCCGCCACGACGTGTTGGAACGCGACACGGTGCGCGACCAGGTGGAGGAGCTGATCGCCGAATGTATCGACGCCCTGCTGGCCGCCCACCTCAACGAGCAGCTCGCGCCCGAGGAGTGGCCCTGGGAGGAGTTGAACACCCAACTGGCCAGCACCTTCTTCACCGGCCTGCCGGTGACGGTGGAAGAGCGGACCACCATCAAGATCGAGGAAATTCGCGAGCGCCTCTTGGCGACCGTGACCGAGTCCTACCGCCACCGGGTGGAGATCGTGGGAGAGGAGACCTTCCGCCAGATCGAGAAAGCGATTCTATTACACACCATCGACACCTGCTGGCAGGAACACCTCTACGAGATGGACGAACTCAAAGAGGGCATCGGCTTTGTGGGGGTGGGCGGCAAGAACCCGCTCATCGAATACAAGAAGGGCGCCTACGACCTGTTCGAGAGCCTGATCGAGCGCGTCCAGCAGGAAACCCTGCGCAACCTCTTCCGCCTGCGCCTGGCCGCCGAACCGGGCCGGCAGACCGCGGTGCCCACCCCGCGGCAGGCGCCGCCGCGCCGCCTGCGCCTCATCCACACCGAGGCCACCAACATGGGCTTTGGCCCAACCGCAGAGACCCCGACCGCCGGGCCGGCCCCTGCCGGGCCGCCACCCGAAGCCTACGTGCCGGGCCAGGCCATGCCCCCGGACCGCCGGCAGCTCAGCGCCTCGGGCGGTGGGGCTCCCGACGCCCCACCCGCCCCACGCGAGCCTATCCGCGTGGCGCCCAAGGTGGGCCGCAACGACCCCTGCCCCTGCGGCAGCGGCAAGAAATACAAGAAGTGCCACGGGATCAACGAGGTCTGAACCTGCCACGGTTGTTCTGCGGAGGTGGGGTGTGACGGACGAAGCGGAGTTGGTGGTGATTTTCAGCGGCGGCCTGGTCGAGGCCGATCTGGTCAAGGGTCTGCTCGATCAGGCCGGGATCGAGGCCTTTCTCTACAACGAGCAATCCACCTTCATCGCCGTTGCGGGCGCCCTGGTGCCCCACCAGGTCGCCGTAGCCCGGCGGGACCTGGCTGAAGCGGTCGCCCTGGTGCAGGCGCTCAGCGAAGATATCGGTGCCGGTCCCTCCTGAGGCCGCGATGTCCACCTGGCAGATCGGGGTGCTGGCCGCCTACTGCCTCATCGTGGGGGTGCTGGGGGTGTACGGTTTCCACCGCTACCTGATGCTGCGGCTCTTCTTCCGCCACCGCCACCAGCCCCTGGCCAAACCCACCCCCTTCGCCGACCTGCCCCGCGTCACCGTACAGCTGCCCCTCTACAACGAGCTGCCCGTCGCCCGCCGCCTCCTCGACGCCGTCTGCCAGCTCGACTACCCCAGAGATCGCCTGCAGGTCCAGGTCCTCGACGACTCCACCGACCAGACCTGCCAGGTCGCCCGCGAGGCCGTCGCCCACTGGCAGGCCCAGGGGGTGGACATCGACTACCACCACCGCATCAACCGCACCGGCTACAAGGCCGGCGCCCTCGAAGCCGGACTCGCCACCGCCAAGGGGGAGTTCCTGCTCCTCTTCGACGCCGACTTCCTGCCCCCCCCCGGCGTGCTCAAAGAGGCCATCCACCACTTCACCGATCCCCGGATCGGCATGGTGCAGTTGCGCTGGGGCCATCTCAACCGCCCCTACTCCCTGCTCACCCGCCTGCAGGCCCTCTTCCTCGACGCCCACTTCGTCGTCGAACACACCG